>DATKUU010000301.1:0-2119 GCA_035530455.1 Phycisphaerae bacterium
TGCCGTCGTACTTCCGCGTGGCCACGCCTTCGCCGGCGATCACCCACTCAGCGCCGGGGACAACCTCGTCGTAGGCGCGAGCGTCTCCGTCGTAATCGCGTTGGAACAGGGAGATGATCTTCTTCATGCCGGCCTCCCCGCAGACATAGAGCCCGCCCGCAGCTTGTGGCCACGGGCGGGCTCATTGGTTTGGCAGCCGGCCGGACAAGTCCACACTTCCGGGCAGAAGTTGCCGGCCGCCAGCTTGTCCGAGTTGTTTTCGTGCAGTCTCATTTCTACTTGTCCGCCTTCTGCCCAAAGACACCTTCATTGTAGCAGCCCACCCAATGTCTGCCAACAAAATCTTCAAGAAATCCACCGGCCGGCGAAAAACGACGCCGGGCGGCCACTGGACACTTGGTTGCTCGCCGCCCCGAGCAGGCCGCTGAGAAGCTCGAAGTGCTCTAGGAGGCCCCGTGGGTCGGCCGAGGGGCCGATCGTGGCAAAAATGGGTGCTGCTCAGTGCGTAGCGCCCCAACAGCGGGCAAGCAGCCAGCACCGCTTGAGCCAATCGTCATCCGTCTCGTCGTCCCGCGGCCGTGGAACCAGCATCACCGTGCCATCGGGCAGGCATGCCACGGCCACGACATTCATGCTCAGGATGGTCAGCGTCGCCTCAGGCGGGGGCATGTGTGGCGGTTGCTGGAAGAGGTGGTAGGGCTGCTCCAGCGGGTCGATGTCGTTGAGGATAACCGACGCCGACTCGTCGGGCCCGGCAGACAAATCCACGCCAAGTGCATAGGAATCGTCGTCGTCGCGGAAGGCGATCATGGCTTGCCTATGGAGTTCGGCGGGGTCAACGAGGGGCGCCGGTCCATCTCTCCCATGATCCGTCGTAGCAGTTGGGACGATGGCCCCGCGTCCGTCTCGCCCCGCAGCATGGACGCTAAGACAACGGCCTTGCCCATGTTCACAAGGTCCTTGTCGCTGAGCTTTGTTATGTCGGCGATCATGGCTTCGGCCCCGAGTGGCCTCGGCCGCCCGGCCCGAGATTGCAGGCGTCGCCCGGGCCCGTCTCGCCGGTCAGGCCTTTCCGTCGTTGCCACCTCCGCTCCAGCCCCCGCCAGACAACCGCCGACGTGCCGAACACGCGGGACAGCTTCTCCGGCCAGTCGTCGGGCAGCGGCTCGCCGGAGAGCACAGCGGCGACGGCATCACCATATACGCCCATGCGCGTGGCGAGTTCGGTGATCGTCCAACCCCGCGCCTCCAACTCCTCGGTGATGAAGTGCCCGACGGGGAATACCTCGGCCGGTTCGCTCATCGTCTCGCCTTCACGGCAGGCGGCGTACGCGGCCTGGAGACGCGACAGCCCGACGCACGGGCCGCACTGCCGCCACACCTCCTTGCCGATCGCATCGAAGGACTCGCCGAGCTGGCCCTCTGTCGCCGCGCGCAGGCAGGCGACAACGGCCTCGGCCACTTCGTCAGGCGGATGGCCCCTGAAAGCGTCCATGAAGAACGCCTGGTTCAACTCGACGGTCATCAGGCTGGCTTGCATGGCGTCTCTCCAAAAGATGCAGGCGCCGCGGGCGGTAGAGAAATGCTGGAAGGCAAGATCTCACACACGCGGGAAGGGCGATGCCCAGGCCGGCCCGCGACGCCTTGTTGTTATTCTAGACAGCCAATCTCCAGCGGACAAGGGGGAAAGGCTCAGGCGTCCGGTCAGCGAGTAGCGCCAGCCGCCTTCACCAAGTCGCCGGAGAAACGTCGATAGATCGCCGCCCACACCTCTCGGCGCGGCACGAAGATGCACTCCGAATGCCAGACGGAGTTGCCGCGGTTGCTTTCCTGGACGCGCGTCTTGTACTGCGAACGCCACCGCTCCCAATGCTCCACAAACACCGCACACAACATCGGGAAGGGCACCAGACACCATCGCCCGGTGTCGAGCCAGAGCCACAGGATGTAGTCTGTGCGTTTGGCCGGGTCGCGCGTCCATCCGACCTTCTTGGCTTCGGTGACCGACCAGCTTTCCAGGGCGAGGTCGTCTTCCGCTGGGTGGGTCGCCCGCCAATCCGCATCCCGGACCTTGCAGTCGATGCTTAGGTGTCGCCCGCTGGCATGCTCCACCCACCAG
>DATKUU010000302.1:0-4689 GCA_035530455.1 Phycisphaerae bacterium
TGAGAGCCCCTATGTCCTACACTTAACTGCGGATTTGGCGTTTTTGATCCCATCGGTCCAATTCCTCAAAATGCCTGTTGTAAGTCCTTATGTAGCAAGGGCCGAAAATCGTTAACTGTAGGACAGGGCCTCGCGCTCCCGCCGCTTCTGCCGCCTGTCCGCTTCCCGGCGGTGATCCCGGCGGCAAACCGATCTCCGCGCTGCGTGGGCACAACCGTGAACTGGCGGCCCTGGTAGTGGACCTGGACCCGATCTCCGCGCTGCGTGGGCGCAACGTCAACGGTTGGTTGTCCTGTATTCGGTTGTCTCCCGATCTCCGCGCTGCGTGGGCGCAACACTGTATGTCGGGATCGGCTTACGTGCTGCACCCAACAGGCACGGTTCCTGCTTCGCCGAGGCTGCCTCGCCGTTGCTCTGGGAGGTCTTACCTTCCTCTCCACAGGCGTCAGTTTCCCCCGATCTGGGGGTACTCGAAGTCAACTGTTCAAGGTTCTTCGCCGCGTTCAAGTCGCGGTCGATCTTCAATCCGCACACGTCACAGACATACACCCGAACCGATAGGTCCAGTTCATCCTTGAGGGTCCCGCAGCGCGAACAGGTCTTCGATGATGGATACCAGCGGTCGGCCGTCACGATCTCGCTGCCGTACCATCCGGCCTTGTACTCGATCTGCCGCCGAATCTCCCGCATGTTGGCGTCGGCCAGGGCGCGGGCAAGGTGGTGGTTCTTCATCATGCCCGATACGTTCAAGTCCTCAACGCCGATACTGGCTGGTCGTTCTGCCGGCGTCCTACGCGCGCCGGTGATTGCGGCGGTCGCCTGGTGCGTGTCGTTGGCTCTCAGGCAGGCTATCCGGTAGTGCAGCCCGGCAACCTCGGCGACCGCCTTGCGCCGGTTCTGACCGCCCTTCTGCCGACGTGCAATCCGCCGTTGCGCCCGACGGAGCTTCCGCAGTGCCTTACCCAGCCGCTTGTTGTTCTCGAATCGCCTGCCGTCCGATACAACCGCCAGGGCGGATATGCCAAGGTCGATCCCGACGGCCGGGCCTTCTGCGGGCTGTACGTCGATCTCCTGGTCGATCTGCACGGCCACGAACCATCGGCCCGCCCTCTCGGAGATTGTCACGGTGACTGCTCGGCCCTCGGTCGGCAGGTAGCCGCGTTCCTTCAGCCTGATCCAGCCGAGCTTCGGCAGCCGGATTCGGTCGGCCTCAATCCGCACGTCGCCGCCCCACACCTGGAAACTCGCCTTGCAGCGGGCGCGGGCTTTGAATCGCGGGAATCCGAGCTTGCCGTTTCCGTTCTTCCGGTTCTTCAATCGACGGAAGAAGTTCGCGAAGGCTTTGTCGGCCGACAGCAGCGCATACAGGGGAATCCGCGACGGTATCTCGCGCAGCCAAGTGGCGTCGTCGCCTCGCTTCAATGCGCCGAAGGCCCTCTGCGTTTCCGCCCTGCCGACGGCCTTCTTTGTCCGTTCATACTCTGCCTTGCGGAATCCCAGCGCCCAGTTGTAGACGAATCGGGCGGTCCCGGCACACCGGGCAAAGGCGTCCCGCTGCTGCGTCGTCGGGGCAAGCTCAGTTTTGTAGGCCCGGCTGATGTTCATGTGTCTTCCTTGACTTTGCGCCGCGCCCGCGCCTACAATATCGGTAGCATCACGGAGGCCGGGGGTGTCGGCAACGGACGCCTGAGATGAATCCCGATGTTCAACAGGCCCAGCATCGCTGGGGGCCAGGGCGAGCGCCCGGGCCGTAGCCTCGCGGCCACGGCCGGGCGTCTCGCAGGAGGCGGGCGGTCCAGCGTTGACCGACGCGATAGACACAGCCCGCCTCGGGGCTCCTCGGTTTGTGAAGTTCATCGCGTCGGTCATGGTAAGTTGGCTCCGCGTTCATCTTTCGCGTCGGCGCGCCCAGAAAGCGCGGGCAACACCTTGCTACGGCGGAAATCGAATCCCGCGGTAGCAAGCCGCCGCCGTAACCCCTTGCAAATCCAGCCCGTTAGCGAGTCCGTCGTTTTGCAAAAAATATTTGGACAATCCTTGACCGACCAAGTGGACACTTGGGGCCGTTGCAATTGCTCAGGATTTGCGCTCAAGGTCGATACTGCGCAAGGTCTTGGTGTCACGACTATAATAGCCACGGCGGGAGTTCGTTTTTGATGGGGCAGCACCACATAACCCCTCTTGAGCCGCTTGGCGTGCGCCAGGGCGTTCCGCGCCGCCGGCCGGGCCGGTGGCCGGACGACCTGCTGGCCGCCTATGCCAGAGCCTCGGCCGTTCGCGGGGCTACCAAGGAACTTACGCGCAAGGAGCGCATCATACGGGACTTCCTGCGCGTCGGGCGAATCTCCCATGCGGCGGACATTACGGCGAGTGTCGTGCAGGACTACATTGCGGAGCTTGTCGCCAGGGGGCGGGCACCCCGGACCGTTCGGTGCTATCACAGCGCCGTCCGGCTGTTCTGCCGCCTTCTGCTCGACCGGGGCCTGATCTACGGCGATCCCTGCGCCTATACGCCCCTGCCGGCCATCGAAGAGACCGCGCCACGGTATCTGACCGAGGCGGAGATCGGCCGCCTGCTGCCGATTGCCCGGCAGGCGGGAATCGAGATAGAGGTGCTGGTGGCGATCAATACGGGCCTGCGCATGTCCGAGCTGCGGCACCTTCGGTGGGATGCCCCGGTGGACCTGGCCGGCCGGACGCTGATCGTCCGCCGGGCCAAGGGGCGGCGGCCACGGGCCATCCCGCTGAATGGCGCCGCCCTCGCCGCGCTGACCGTGCAGCGTGAACGGTACGGCCACCTCTCGTTCGTGTTCCCCGGCGGTCGGGGCGGACACCACCACGGCCAGGTATGGGACCAGGACCGGCCCCGCAGCCTGACCTGGTGGGATCGGATGGCCCTGCGGCCGCTGCAAGAGCAGGTGCCGAAGTTTCGAGAGGCCCGCCCCGGAACGGTCGGGTCCGGCTGGCACCTGTTTCGCAGTACGTTCGCATCCCGGTTGGTCCAAGCCGGGGTCAGCATTTTCAAGGTTTCCGTCTGGCTGGGGCATAAGTCACCCGCTACTACCGCCGCGGCCTACGCGATCCTCGCACCGGGCTATGATCCCGACATCGAACGGCTCTGAGCCGGCCGCAGGGCCAGCCGGTAGCCGAGGGCGGTCAGGATCGCGCACAGACTGTCGGTCGTAATCGCCTTACCGCTCTCGGCGTGGTAGATCGTCCCGTGATGCAGGCCGGCGGCTGCGGCCAGTTGGGTTACAGTCAGCTTAGCCTTGCGCCGGAGGCGCCGGAGTTCGTGTCCGAGTTCCTGTGTCGTCATACATGAATCCTTTCCCGCAGCGATATGCCTCGGCGGCCAGTTCGCCCAGCCGCTTCTGCCGGGCGGCCAGTCTATCAGCCGCCTGTTGCATCCGTCTTAGTCTTCGTGATATTCTGTTCATCGTCCGAATCTCCTCTGTAGCTTCGGGCCACGCCCCCGGGCGCTACTACGCCGCGGGGGCATTGCTCCGCTCAACGCTTTGTCCGTCGTGTTCTTCCAATCACAATTCGCGGCTTTCTGATGACCGCGAATTCGACGCTCGCGTAACCTTGGCCTTTGGTATAGACAACACCTTTCACCCACGCCCGGGCGCGGACGTCTTCAAGGAAGCGCCCCAGCCTAAAGGTATGCACGGTTCCCCCTCTCCTGGACGACTGCCATAGCCGCTTTGCCATTGGCCGTACAACGACTAGCTCGCCATAGGCATCCTGATAGCCGAATAGAGAAACCATCTGTCCACGAAGCGGAGAGTCCGGCCGATCATCAATAGCATCGAACACGTCCTGCTGCATAGTCACCGTGGCGGCTACGCAACCGGAATCCTTCACGACGGAGTATTCAAACGTCACGCAGTTAGACATAATGCCGTCCTTCCGGCCGGGGCTGTGGAAGCAGCGCCCGGCCCCTTGGTTAGTCAGTTCGCTTCGCCTTGGCGATAGCGGCGGGCGTATCAGCCAGCAGGTCGATTCCATCCTCCGCCTTGTAGAGCGCGATGCAGACAAGGCAAGGCGTTTCCTCGCAACAGGTGTGCTTGCCGAGACAGCCGATGTGTTGGCACGCCTCCAGCAGTTCCGGCAGGCCGGTCTCGGCGTCGATGGTTCGCGCCATTTCCACCAATCCCATCGGGACTTCGTTGACGTAGATCGCTGTCCCCGGATCGAATACCGCCTCTGCCGCCCTCATCGCCCCTGCCGTCGGTGTCTGTTCTGTCTCTGCCATGATTCATTCTCCTTCTGGTCGGGGCTGTATCAGCAGCGCCCGGCCCCCTTGGTTGGGTTACTCGGTCTTCGCCTTGGCGAGTCCTATGGCGAGTACGCAATCGGTGCTGTGGCCGTCGTCGCGTTGAGCGCGGCAGACCGGACAACAGAGTTGCCCGGCCACGATTGGTCCGCCCCACTCTGCCGCCTTGGCCGCCCCCAGTAGTTCCGGCAGGCCGGTCTCTTCGTCAATGATTGCGGCAAGGCGATTCGGTTGACCGCGCCACGCGCGCCCCGTTTCGGTCTCTGTTATTGCGCTTGCCGCCCTCATAGCCGCTGGTGTAGGCTGTGTCTCTGCCATGATGTTCATTCTCCTGGGGCTCTGCCCCGGTTAGCCGGTACACCCGACCCATGCCCGGCCCCCTGCGTCCGGGCGCGGGCCGGTGCCCGCGCGAG
>DATKUU010000303.1:0-2244 GCA_035530455.1 Phycisphaerae bacterium
GCCATCGATTCACCGCGGACGGCCGGTTCAATCACCTGATCGGCTTCCGCGTAGTGGCCGAGGTGGAATAGGCCCGGCCGAAAACGGGGACTGACTCCAATGGCATTAAGATAAGCCGCGTCTGCCCGGTTCAGTCGTCCCGATGTACATCGGGACTCTGTGACTTCCTCCAAGGCCGCTCCCCGACCCACCAGTGAAGGGTCTGTCGATTTAAGCAGGAGTGACGGTCTCACGGACACGTCGATGGGCACGGCGGCGAGCGCCCGCCGCTCGAAAGCGGTTTTTCGCTCATTCGTTCCGCGATTGGTCCCGCAACAGACGCCGAACCGGGACGATACCCGCTGTTTCCTGCGCGCGCAGTCCGCCCCCCAAGCTCCCTACGCACAAAGCACGCCCAGTCGAGCCCGTGACCTCGCCACCTCGCTCACCATCTTGCGCAGGTTGAACGCCGTGCACGCCCACAACCATTCCGTCTTCACCTTCTCATGCCCGCGCAACAGGAACTGCCGCAGTCCCATGACCCTCTTCAAAACCGCGAACGGCGTCTCCGCGATCCACTTGCGGCGAGAATAGACCTTCCGGCCTTCCTCCGACCGCAGCCGCCCGTCCATCGCCTCCCGCAGGTCCTCGTACTCCTCACGATACACGGTTCGCGAGGCGGTCTTGCTGGCTACGCATTCCGTCGCCAGCGGACAGCTCGCGCACGCCCCGCAACGGTACTTCCGGTAGACCCCGCCGCCCGTATCTCGCTGCTTGTCCTGAATCCCGATGAACGTCAGCTTCTGTCCCATCGGGCAGTAGTAGCAGTCGGCCGCCCGATCAAACACGAACGCCGCCCGGTCCAACTTCCGCGTCCGCCCGTTGCGAGGAAGGTTCGGCCAGTCCTCCTGCGCCACCGGTTGGGCCGGATCCTCGCGCCGCGCCGGATTGTCGGGGTTCTCCCGCTGGTTCAGCGGAATGAAGGCCTCCACGTCCCGCTCGGCCAGTCCGGCCAGATTCTTCCCCGCGGCATGCGCCGTGTCCGCCAGCAATTGCCGCGGCTTGGCCCCCAGTTCACTCTCAATTCGGTCCACGGTCGCCACCGTGACCGTCCCTTCTTCCGTGTGCCGCAGGACGTCCGGGTCGACAATCATCCCCTTCTCGCCGTCCACCGTTGCCATCGGAACATAATTGGGCGCATAGCCGCCTTCCTTATTCGGCTGTACCGTCGAGTCCGGGTCCGCCACCGGGACCTTCGCCGCCTTCGCCGGCTTCGCCGTCTCCGCGGACTTCTTCGAGGTCGCCCTCTTCGCTCGCGCCTGCTTCTCGCGCGCCGTCGCCAGCGCCTGCCGCAATCGCTCCTGACGCCGGCGAAGGTCCGCCAAGGCCCGCGGCAACCGATTCGGTGTCCCGGACTCGCCCCACAGCGTGGAGTCTTGCCGGTCCGCCTCCTGCGCTTCGGCCAATAGCCGATCCACCTGCTCATCCAGCGCCGCCAGACGCGCCTCCAGCGACGACGCCGAAGCCGTGGCGTGGCGAGAACTGTTCGCCTGCACCTTGGTTCCATCCAACGCCACCTGGTTCAGCCGAATCAGGCCCATGGCCATCGCCACACGCCCGATCTGGCAGAACAGGCCCCGCAGTTCCCGCCCAAACTGCGTCCGGAACTTGCAGAACGTCGAGTGGTCAATGCGCCGACCTTCCACCAGCCACAGAAAATCCAGAGAAACGGTGCAGGCACGCTCCAATTGGCGACTGGAACGAACGCCCTGGCTGAGTCCGTAGAGGATCGCTCCGGCCACGATCCGCGGATGGATTGGGGGCTGGCCGGCCCCCTGCACGTAGTGCGCCTCCCAAGCATGCCAATCCTGCGCCGACAGGATCTCATCAAACAGCCGCACCGGATGATCCTCGGAAATCACTGCATCCAGGGTGGGGCTGAACAGGAGGATCTGCCTGCGATCCATCGGCGATGTGGCCCATCGTGCCATCTTCGGACCTCCCTGTCTGGGTTCGCCGACATTATAACACGCCTGTCAAACGAAATGCGTGTGCTGAATAAATCGACAGACCCTTCATGCCTGGGAGCAGAACGCCAAGAGGACCCCGAGTCCCTTTAGGGACGACTGAAACGCTTAACTTAATGCTGCCGCAGGCAGGTCGAAAATCGGAAATCGAAAATCGAAAATCGAGACCCCGCCCTTAATCACTCACCCTTGGTCGCCCCTCCGGCCGCCTCCGCCTTGGCGATCTCTTCTTCCATCA
>DATKUU010000304.1:0-28970 GCA_035530455.1 Phycisphaerae bacterium
AAGCCCTAGACCTGTTTCCACTCGGTTGGGGTGGATTATCTCCAACGGGAGCGGGAGCGCAGGCACTGTTAAGCATGACCGCCGACGCCCTGGCCGCAGCCCTGGCCGCAGCCCTGGCCGAGGCGAAGGAGAGGGCTAATCCTGCGGAGGCACAAGGAGGTTCTTGAGACCAGTGAGAAACCACCGGATCGCCCGCCAGGCCGCTTGTAGAATCGTCGCCACGCCAGAAGGATAGCCACCGCCCTTCCCCGCGTCAAGCCATTCCCGCCGGAGCGCGCTTGAGGCTAGGCTTCCGCCTTGGCAATGGCGGCGCGGAGTTCTTTTCCCACAGCCCCCTCGTTCTTCCCTCTCGGGGCGCAGTTGTCGAGTATCTCCAGCGCCATCCTACACGCCGCCAGCAGGTCATCGTGCGCGTTGAACCGGCGCACCATCTCGTCGGCGGTCTTCTCGTCACCCACGGCCAGAGCAACGACTGCGCCATCGTAAATGATTGCGGCGTCGTGTCGGCTTAGGCCGAGTCCCGCCTTCTGCTTCGCTTGCGTTCCCATCGTCCCACCTCCTATTGCCGCACCGTTGCGGCTACCTAGTGTCCTGAAGAAACTTCGCCGCCGCCCGAGCGAGCCCCGGCGCGTGAACCGCGACACCTTCGCTTGGGTGTTCCCGTTCGACGCGCTCCAAGCGGTCGAGCAACTTGTCGAGCCGCGCGTGGGCCGCTTTGCGGTCGTATAGCAGCTCGATGCGGCAGCGCAGAATTTCCGCTAGTTCCCCGCGCGTCCGTGCCGCTCGCTGTCTCGGCGTTTCGCGTGCCATCGTCCCACCTCCAAAGAGAGAGCCGCGCGGACACTGTGGACGAGTGACGAGCCCGAAGGCGGGTCTCTCCAGCGCCGCGCGGCCCCTAGTTCCGTGTGTGTGGTCATGGGTTCGCCTCTCGTCCACCTACATTATCGGCACAATCCGACACGGAGCAAGAGGAAAATGTAAAAAAACTTTTCCCGTAAGCCCTTGTCCCTGCGGGAGTTGCGTCAAGTAGAGTAGATTGCATGTGTGGCCGTGTCCACCCGCCGCCTCAAAACACTTGACACGCCCGGCCGATGATGTTATAATGCAACACGTGAAGCAGGAAGCCCACATCCACAATCCGCAGGACGCGAAAAAGCAACAGCCTACCGCGGAAGGTAGTGCCCTCACCCCGGAAGACAAGGCCCCAAAGCACGGCCCGCGCACAAAATGCGAGCCCGCACTGATTGAGGCCATCACGAAGCAAGTCCGCAAGGGGGCCAGTATCACGGCTGCTTGCGGGATGCACGGCATAGATGAGAAATCCTTCCGCAACTGGGAGGCTAAGGCAGGGGACGGGGAGGAGCCTTATGCCTCTTACCTTCCGCTCATAAAAAGGGCCAGAGCCACAGCCAGGGCCATTGCCGAGCGTCGCGTGTTCCGTGGCAAGGGTGTTTGGACGGCTGCGGCCCGTTGGCTAGAGTCTCAGGCATCAAAGGACTGGACGCGGATGACGCGATCTGACGTGACGCACCAGGGGGGCGGGAAGCCTATCCCCGTGGACATGAAGTTGGGGGCGGCGTTGGTTCGGACGATGATTGCCGAGAGCGCCCGGCCGGGTGTGCCGGGGCTTGGGGACCGCTTCAAGGGCACGAATTGACGAGTTCGCGTAGTTAGCCGGCGCAAAAGTGTATTGGAGGCGATAATGGTTGACCCGCTAGAGCCCGTGCCAGAGTCAAAGCCGCACGTTGTGGCCGACAACAGCCAAGACGCAGCCCCCCAGCCTGCCCAGGAAGCCGCCCAGCAGCCCCAGGACGAGGCGACCCCCCCGCCGGCCGACCAGGTGGACCCCACGACGGAATACATGGAACAGCGTGTCCGCCAGTGGGGAGGCAAGGTTATCACGGTCTTGACGCCTACGGGAGTCAGAACGCCGGGGATGCCGACCCGCTTCCGGGGCCACGCGATTTACGCCCCAGGAACGCCGGTCGCGTCCCCGGTGGAGTTCGAGATCCAAGCAGCCACCCTAGCCGAAGCCTGGGAGAAGTTCGACGAGGGGATGGCGAAAGGGTTTGCGGACGTCGAGGCGATGGTGGAGGCGCAGAAGCAGAGGCAGCGGCTCTCCGCGGGCCTGACCAAGGCCGAGGCGGCCGCGATGTGGGCCGAGATGGGCCGCCGGGGGCGAGGCGGTGGGAACGGTAAAGGCCGCGGGCCCGGTTCTGGGAGGATTATCAGGATATGAGCCTGAAAGACCCGATGACGAGGCAGCAGCCAACAACGGACACCAAGGCCCTTGCGGAGAAGATACCGATGCCTGCCTGCATCCGGGCCTTGTTCTGTGGCCTGGACGAGTGCGGCCGCGCGCTGTGGGAAATCGAGACGATGGGTTTGGCCGGCGAGGAAAGCAAGATCACGGCATCAGGGACGGACCTACCCGGGCTCCTGGCGGCTGCCCTGAAGGATTGGCCCCTGCCGTCGATGGGCGTGGACCAGGCTGTGGCTGCGGCCGTGGAACGCGTGAACGAGCGAATCAAGGAACTGGCGCGGGGTGGTGCAAGGGCAGCATCCCGGGCTCATAACCCGGATGATGCGGGTTCGATTCCCGCCCCCGCTCCCAAGATGTCAGGCGGAGGTGGCGGGCAGTACACCTTCGCATCCCAGGATGTGGCTCTGCGAGAGGCAGTCGAAGATTTTGTCTATGATCGGCACGTCCCGGAGGGTGGCCCTTGACGACGGATACCCGTGCGTGACCGTGCGGCCCGAATACGAGGAGTGAATCATGGCTGGAGGTGAGATTGCTGGGGCAGGGCGGGAAGAGACATTGCGGGAGGTGGCAGAGACAACTTACGCGCTGGCTCTCCAGGTGGAAGGTTGCGTGGGTGTGACGGTGGGGCACCTATTCGGCACGGACCCCGAGGAGCGGGACAAGTGTCCGGCTGGCAGTTTCCGGGACACGCTGGTGGGTGCTAGGGCGGCGCTGAACTCCGCCGCTTGCACGCTTGAAAAGATTCGGGACCAAGTTGCATCGACGGCACCCGAACCGTAGCCCACCCACCCGATAGGTGAGGAGAACGGTCCTTGAAGGCAGCGACCAGCAAAGCCGATGCAAATATTTACGCCTGGATGGCGTCCAGGCTGAAGATCATCGACAAGACGGGAGACCTGGTGCCTCTGGTGCCTAACTCGATCCAGTTGCGGCTTTTCGGATACATGGCTCGGCAGCAGGCCGCCGCGTTGCCCATCCGCATCATCGTCTTGAAGGCGAGGCGCGAGGGCGTTTCCACGGGTGTCGAGGGTCTGATGTTCGGCAAAGCCTACCAGCAGCCGAACAAGAGGGCGTTTGTCTGTGCCCACGACGATGCCGGTTCCTGGACGCTGTTCCAGATGAATCGCCGGTTTGAGGAGGAGTTGCCGGCCGAGGAGCGCAGGGCGACGAAATACAGTTCCCGCAAGGAGTTGGTGTGGGAGACTCCGCACAGGTCGCAAGTCACGGTTGCCACGGCCGGGAATACGGAACTGGGCCGGTCGGACGAGATTCACTACCTCCATTGTTCTGAAGTGGCCTTCTGGAAACACGCGAAGGCGTCGCTGGGGTCGGTGCTCCAAGCCGTGAGCGACAACCCGGAAACGATGATCGTCCTGGAGTCCACGGCGAACGGTGCTTCGGGCGAGTTCTACGAGCGGTGGGAGGCCGCCGTGAAACAGCAGCGGGAACGGCCGGAGACGCTTGAGGGCTTCTATCCCGTGTTCTTCTCTTGGCTTGAGTATGCCGAGTATGTCCTGCCGCTGGACGAGGGGGAAACCCTTGAGCCGCTGGCGGACGAGGAGCATCGGTTGACTGGCCTGGGGGCGAGCCTCGAGCAGTTGAAGTGGCGCCGCCGTGTCCTGGCCGACAAGTGCAACGGCGACGAGGACTTGTTCATGCAGGAGTATCCGGCCACGCCGGAGGAAGCGTTTATTACGTCAGGCCGGCCAGCCATCCCCGCGGCCATCGTATCCTACCACCAGTCCCTCGTTTGTCCCCCTTGCCGCCGTGTGCGGCTTTTGCGGGAGGCCGTGACTGGGGCGGTGTATGCCGAGGAGGTCAGCGCCGAAGCCCAGTATGCCTGGGAGGTCTGGAACGAGCCGAAGGAGCATCACGATTACGCGGTGTTCGGTGACGTGGCCGAAGGCGGTTTGAGTGACCCAGACAACGTGGGGAGCGGCCCGGACTTCTCGGCGGGCTGCGTGTTGAGCCGGCGGAACATACGGGTGGACGCCGTGTGGCACGGCCAGATTGACCCGGACGATTTCGGCGAGGAGTTGATGAAGGCCGCTGAATGGTATAACGACGCCTGGGCAACGCCCGAAGTGAACGCGGCGGGGATGGCGGCTTTGACGCCATTCAAGAAGGCGATGTATCTGAACCTGTATCAGCGGCAGAAGCCGGAGGATAGCCTAAAGTCCGGCGACGACCGGCCGTTGTGGGGCTGGAAAACGACCACGGCGAACCGCGACTACATGATTGACACCTACATCGCGGCTTGCAGAGCGGACCCGGATCGCGGATGGGCGGACAAGATTCAGGTCTTTTCTCAGGTATTGGTGGATGAGGAGCGAACCTTCGTCAGCAAGGCGAACGGCAAGCGCGAGCATCAGGTTGGCTACCACGACGACCTGCTGTTTGCTGCGATGGGGGCGTTGCAGTTGCATTTGACCTGCCCGCGTGGGGTGCAGGGGCCGACGCCGGACAAGCGGACGGCAAGCCCGTATCGAGACATGCGTTACTCGGGCGGGGTTGATCCGGGCCTTGAGATTGAGACCGATGCGGACCTAGCGCGGGTGGGCTGAGGAGTAGCACATGGCAGACCCGGCACACGACGAACTGAACGAGCGCCTTGACGACATGATCAAGCGCGGCAAGCAGGTCAACAGGGACTGGGAGCCCTTGGCCCGCGATGCGCTGGATTACCTCTTTGGGAATCAACTGAAGGACGTCAAGGACCGGGACGGGTGGGACCGGATTCAGGCCAACTACATCTTCCCGGCGGTCACTCAGCAGATGGCCTTGATGAGCCAGCGGCGGCCGACGGTCGTAGTCCAGCCGTTCGAGGAGTCCGACGTCGAGTTCGCAAACTTCTGGCGGGGTCTGGAGCAGCGGCGGTTCGACCGGACGCTGAGGATGAACATTCTGGGAATCGGCGCCACGCTCGACGCAGCCATCCACGGCCACTACGTCGCCAAGGTCTATTGGGAGCCGAAGGCCGACTGGAACATCGAGAAGATGCGCTGGACGGGCGAGCCGAAGGTGACGTTGATGCGGCCGGACTACTGCGGGGCGGACCCGGATGCCGAGGTCATTTCCCGCGAGGGTGCCGAGTTCGTCTATTGCAGCCGGCGGATGCTTCTCACGCAAGCCCTGGCGCGGTGGTCGGATAAGGCGGCCGAGATCAAGGCCGAGGCCAGGGAGACGCGCGAGCAAGAAGACGGTTTGCCTGGTGCGGCGACGTTCGCGGCTGAGTGGGAACATCGCGTGGACGGCCAGACGGGGAAGCCGGTTTCGGCGGTTGCCCACGAGAGCCAACTTGTCAACCTTCTGCGGCGGGCTCGGGATTACCAGTCTCAGGACGAGGCGGGCGGGCAGGTCATGCCGGGCGACGAAGATTTGCCGCGTTACGTTACGGTTACAGAGGTCTTTTTCCGTGATGACGAGACGCGGAGCGGCCAAGAAACCGAGCCTATCACGCTGGAGGAACTGATTCAAGATGGGGCTGTCCTCTACGACGCCGACCCGGAGACCGGGCAGGTCTATCGCGTGGCGGAGGACGGGCTGCTTGAAGGCAAGGCGGCCGGCGACCAGGTTGGCGCCTACGACGACCTGGGGGAGCGCGTGGTCCGCGAGTGGGACGACGAGCCGGTGTATCCCCGCGGGCGCGTGGTGCTCCGCATCGGCAAGTTGATCTTGAACCCGGAGGCGAAGGCGTCCTGGGACGATGGCGGGCAGGTCTGGCCGTTCCGCCAGTGGCCTTACATCGTCGGCGTCAACCAGGTGCTCCCGCACGTCTGGCAAGGTCTGAATTCGGTCGTGATGCCGCGGACCTTGCAGGACTGGAAAAACATCGCCTTTACGCACATGGCGAATTACATCAAGTTCTTCAGTTCCCCGATTACGTTGATGGAAGAGGGGGCGATTACCAAGGGGGCGAATGTCCAAGAGGCGTTCCGGGCGCGGGCGGGGGCCGTCTGGAAACTGCTGAAGGGGGGCATCGCCAAGGTCAAGCGGGAGCCGCCGACGCCGTTGGGTCAAGGTTTGCTGAACATCAACGAGGTGTTCACCCGGGACTTGCAAGACCAGACGGGGATGCAGGACGTTTCCCGCGGTCGTCAGGCCAAAGGGCAAGCGACCTTGGGCGAGATTCAAGAACTCGCCCGGTCCAGCCGCGTGCGGACTTCGATGGCGGCCGTCCTCCAGGACGACTGGATGGAGAACATTATGCGGCTGGTCGGGGCGATGGACCAGCGCTACTTGAACCCGGATGACCATGTTCAGATCGTCGGCGAGGGGGCGGCCCTTCGCATGGCACAGGTCAGCGAGGGCCAGGGGCCGGAAGGCCATGACGTTGAGTTCGATCTGACGTTGAAGATAGGAACCGCCCTGCCTTATGACCAGCAGCGGCGGAAGGAAGAAATCATGGGCTTGATGGAGGCGGTCGGTCCGGCGTTGTTGCCGGAGTTGCTGGACGCTTTCGAGATTGAGAACAAGGACGAGGTTCTGGAGCGGCACGCGATGTGGCAGCAGTTCGAGCAGTTCATGGAGGAACAGGAGAAGTTGGCGAAGCAAGGGGCCGGAGGGACGGCATAGCGGAAGTGACCACAACTGAATAATGCCCGACGACTTCGGCTGATCCCCGGAGGAATCGAGAGATTCAAGAGCCCCACCGTGCACGGGCGGTGGGGTTCTTTTTCGTCGGGCAGGAAGGAGAGCGGCGATGCCCGGAGTCGGATGCGAGGGCCGTCGGAAGCACACGCCGATCGTGTCGGAGAAGCAACGGGGTCTTTTCGGCGCAGAGTTGAGGCGGCGGAGGGCCGGTCTGAAATCTCGGATGCCGGGCATCACGATGGCGGAACTTGCGAGCCATCTGAGGGAGTCGAAAGGCAAGAAGTTGCCTGCGGGGGCGGGCACGCGGTTGATGCTCGGACCAAGCAGAAAACGGTAAGGAAACGGGATACGGCGGCTGGCCGACGGGACAAGGGCCAAGAGGAAAGGCCGCGAGTATCAAATAACCAGGGGTCGCCGGGGACGGACGAAAGCGCCGCCCGGCAAAACTGGAAGGGACGGACATGGCTAAGGCACAGTTAGGAGATCGTGACCCGGATGACGTGGAAG
Organism: Phycisphaerae bacterium; assembly: GCA_035530455.1. Lineage (GTDB taxonomy): Bacteria > Planctomycetota > Phycisphaerae > FEN-1346 > FEN-1346 > JAPLMM01. Next base: position 7,364 of record DATKUU010000304.1, read on the forward strand.
GTCTGGAAGCGGACGACGCGGCCGCCAATGCGGGTGATGATGCCAACTTGGGCGCAGACGAGGCAGACCCTGGTGGGTTGACCCCGGACATGCTCGGGCCGGAGAAGCCCGCTGGCGAGGACGCCGGGAAAAAGGGTGACGACAAGGCCGGTGACAAGAGCGCCGGCAAGAAGGCGCCACCCAAGCCGGACAAAGCCGATAAGGACAAGCCGCCGGCGGAACAGCCGGCCTGGGATAAGGACCGCCAACGCCGCGACCAAGAACACGCGACGGAACGGCGAGCGTTTCAGGGCCAGTTGGAAGCCGCGACGGAAGCCAACAGGGCGCTTGCCGATGAGATAAAGGCTCTACGGCGAGCACCGGGCGAAGCGGCATCGGCGGCTGAAGCGGCGGGTCTGGAGGCGGCCCTTGCGAAGGTGGACGCCTTGAGCGAAGCATCCGACCCGGCGGACGTTGCCGAGGCGATGCGGGCGCTGAAGCGCTATGCCGTGTCAAGGCCGAAGGCCGGGATTGATGCAGACCGCGTTGCGGGCATCGAGAAGGGTCTGGCGGCGTTGACGGCGAGCGTTCAGGAGATGGGCGAGTCGATTGCAACCCGCCAAGGGCGGGACGCGCTCGAGGGAACGGCAACCGCACTCGACGAAGAGTTCGGGGCCAAACTCCACAACGACGCGATGGAACTCGCCGGCCAGATGCTTATGGCGGAAGGTCGCTCGCTGGATGACCAGCCCACGTTGGCCGAGAAGAAGATCGCCTTACGTGCGGCTTACCTGCAACTCGCCAGGGGCGAGGGAGGCAAGCCGAAGCCGAAGCCAAGTCCGAAAGTGGCCGCCGATGCCGGTAAGGGCGGCGGGGTCGTGGCTCCAAAGGGGAGCCGTGGTCGCACGGAGGACGTTCTCGCAGACATGAGACGCGAGGGCAAGGTTCGGTAAGACTTTAGAAAGGAACCGAGATGGCAAACGCAAACATCGAAGCAACCACCAAAGAAGCGTGGGCTCGCACGGTCGTGGATGAAGTGATGTTGCGGACTCCACTGACAGCGATGTTCACGGAGCATAATCGGGTGTCCATCAGCGGGAAGAAGATCGGTCAGCCGGTCATCAAAGACACCCTGGAGGACAACGCCCAATCCTACACCCCGATGGAGGGGCTGGAGGGCGGCTCGACGACCATTTGGGCGCGGCCCAAGTGGGGTTGGAAATACGTTCAACTCCCCATCGAATACGGGGTCGAGGAGGAGTTGCAGAACCAGGCCGGCGGCAAAGACGTGGCGCCCGTTGACATCGTTGCGGGGCTGCTGAAGGCCGGTCACACCGGGATGCGCCTGAAGTTGACCGCGATGATGTATTCCGAGTCCGAGACCGACGAAACCGGGGCCGACTTCCAGAGCATCCCTTACGCCCTGGACCACGACACGACTTACGGCGAACTGACCCGGGCCACCACGGTCACGAACAAATGGTGGCAGGGGGCTTCCATCGGCGACGTCTTTACCGACCGGAACACGGCGCTCGCTCCGAGCATCGCCAACTTCCGCATAATGCGCTCGATTTGCCAGCGGCACGTTCCTGCGGATGAGAAGTTCTACGCCGTCATGGGCGAGAGCCTCTTCCAGGCGTTCCAGAGCCAGGTCGAAGCACGCCACATCTACTCGCGCGACGGGTCGAAGTTGGCGAAGTATGGTTTCCAGACCTTCGTCATCGACGGCGTGGAGTTCGTCCAGGACTCGTGGCTGACGACCAACAGCATGACGACCGACTTCTTCCTGCTGGCCCCCTCGACGTGGGATTTGCGGGTCAGCCCGAAGCGCAACTTCAAGATGACCGGGTTCACCTGGCAGGGCGACCAAGTTGGCGGTCTGGACAAGTACCTGGCCCGCATCCTGTTGGCAGGCAACCTGACCTGTTCCAAGCCGAACGCCAACATCTGGAAGTCAAACATGGCCTAAGCGGGTTGAGAAAACACTGGAAGGAGTTGGAGCATGGCAAACGTTACGATTGACAGTGAACTGTTTTACCTTCTGGACACGACTCCCGGTGTCCCCGATCCGAGGGTGAGTCCGCCCAGGGATGGTTTCCTGGGCGCGGACCACCACAACGTAGCCGCGGCGGCGTATCCCGTCGGCACGAAGGTCCAGGTCCGCAACCACTCGGCTTCGGCCGGGGTTGATGGGTTGTCGGTGTTCTGTTACGGGAAGTTGGAGATGCAGGACACCACGAACGTCCTCGCGGCCCGGCATTTCTGCGCCCAGCACACCGACGCCATTCCCTTCGACTTCACGAACGAGGCGGCCTCCGACCTGGGGGCCGGTCTCAGCGGCCTCGTCGTCGGGCTCGGTGCCATGACAGTCGATTACTTCGGCTGGTTCTGGTGCGCCGGTGTCTGTCCCGAGGAATGGGTCTCTGGCCTGGGCGGTGTTTACTACTGCTCGGCAGCGGCCGGCATCGGGCAGAATTCGTTCGGCGACCTGGAAACACCAGGGACCACAGCCGGCGAAATCGGGCTGAAAACGCCTGCGGGGGATACGAGCGTCATCTGCGCGATTCTGAACACCGCCGCGGCGTGATGCCGGGGTTTTTAGAAGGAGGTCATTATGGCCGATGTGACGGTTGACAGTGAAGGCATTTACCTGTGTGACCTGTTGCCGGGGTATCCTGACCCCCGGCTCAGTCCACCCAGGGGCGGTTTTACTGGTGCAGACCACCACAACGTCGTTGCTGCGGCTTACGGCCTCGGCACGAAAATACAGGTCCGTAACCATGCGTCTGCCGCGGGGGTCGAAGGGTATTCGACGTTCGTGTATGGGAAACTGGAGCACCAGGACACCACAAACATCCTGGCGCCCCGGCACTTCCTGGCTCATCACACGGACTGCGTGCCCTACGACTTCACGAACGACGCAGGGACGGACCTGGGGGCTGGCTTGAGTCCGCTTGTCGTCGGCCTGTCGGCGATGACGGTGGACTTCTTCGGCTGGTTCTGGTGTGGGGGTGTGTGCCCCGAAGAATGGGTGTCCGCCTTGGGCGGCGTTTACTACGGAGCGACTGCGGGAGCAATCGGGGCGTGCATGGGCGCCGACCTGACAGCACCGGGCTTGGTGCCAGGCGAAATCGGGTATCAGACGCGCGCGGGCGACACCAAGCCGTGCGTCCTGATGCTGAGCATCGCGGCAGCGTGATAACGGGCACGGCCCGAAGGAGGGAGGCGACCTATGGCCGACTCGACGTTGGATAGTGAACTGTTTGTGCTTGACGACCACTGGCCGGGTGAGGCTGACCCGAGACACCCGGAGCCGTCGGACGGCTTTGCGAGCGCCTACCATCACAACACGGCGACCCGGCAATGGCCGATTGGCACCAAGATTATGGTGCGCAACCACGGCGCTGTCGGGGACGCGGGGCAGTCAACGTTCATTTACCTGCAAATGGGCGTGCAGAACCCGCTCGTCGCCCTTGCGGCCAAGCAGGTAGTGGTCCAGTATTCGGCGACCAAGTGGTATCGGGTGACGAACGACCCGGATACCTGTCTGGCCCTGCCGACGGGGTTGGCGGCAATCGCAATTGCAGCCATGACCGACGAGTATTACGGTTGGTTCTGGTGCGGCGGCTCATGCCCGGAGGAGTACGTTGCGGGTTTGGGCGGCGACTACGCGACGGACGGCAATGTAGTCCCGGGCGAGATCACGGCCCACGACTTGCAGGCGGACGCCATCGGGATAGGCCCGCGGGCGACCACCGAAGGATGCCTGGGCTTTGCCCTGGACGTGGATGCCGCATAGAGCCGGGGCTTGGATATGGGGGCGATGCTGCCGCAAGGCGGCGGCGCCAGGGTGAGCCCGGTCGCAACAATGACCGGGCAAGCCCCCAAACGAGAAAGAAAGGTGAATCATGGCAGAAAGCACGCTTGACAGTGAACTCTTTGTCCTGCGGGACAACTGGCCGGGTGTGGCGCGTGTCGTTGCCGCGGAGAACATTCCGAGCGGCAGCATGATCTCGGCGGTCCACCACAACGTCTCAACGGCTGCCTACGAACCCGGTGAGAAGATTTGCGTCCTCAACCGGAGTGCAATCGCGGGGGATGATGGATGGTCAACGTTCATCTACCTCAAGGGTCTGGCGATCACGGAAGCCAACCCGGCCTGTGCGGCCAAGCAAGTCGTCGTGCCGAGCCTTGCGGGAACGCCGTATCAGGTCACGAACGATCCAGACCAGTGCCTTGCCGCAACCGGCTCCATGCTCGCGGCGGTGTTGCTCTCCATCATGACGTTCACCAACGCCGTAGCGAAGTATGGCTGGTTCTGGTGTGGTGGCGTCTGTCCCGAGGCGTTTGTGTCCGGCCTGAGCGGTAACTACGCATCGGCCGATGGCCTCATCGCCGGGCCGATTGTGGCCCACGACTTGACTGCCGACGCCATCGGGCTCGGACCCTGTGGGGCGTTCACCGAGGCCATCATCGGTTGGTCTTACTCGGCCGACGCTGGTTGATCCGGCGCAGCCTGGCTCGAACAAGAAAGGAGGGTCTTTATGGCCTTTGACCCAGCCGTAAATCACAGCGCCGTTATCATGGGCGCGACCGTGGAGTATGGTGAGGCGACGATGGGCGCGGCCAACACGGTCGAAGTGCCGACCCAGTTGCGCGAAATCCAAGCCGCGTTCGCCACCTACAAGGAGGCACCGGCCGCCGCAGTGCAGATTTTTTGCGACCTCGTTATCACGCTCGGCTGCGTCACGTTCGCCGATGGCGCGGTCGCCAGCAAGAAGTTCAACTACCGGCTCTACGGTCTGTCGTAGGCGTGTGGACACAAACGAAAGGAGGCCATCATGGCCTGGGACGCTGACAACAATCACAGCGCCGCAATTCCGGGCGCGAACATCGAGTTTGGCACCGCCACGTTGGCGGTCAACACAATCGAGGTGCCGACGAGATTGAGCAAACTCATCTCGGCTCAGGCGTGCCACCAGGCGGCGCCAGGGGCCGGGGTGCAACTCGTCTGTGACCTTGTAATCACGGCTGGAGCCGTGACGATCGCGGACGCGGGCGTGGCCGCCGGTGCCATCAGTTACGAGTTCTTCGGCCTGCCGTAGTCTGCGGCCGCGAACGGAGAGAAGGCGGGGCGGGGGGTATCCGCCCTGCCCCGCGGCGTAGAAAACGGAGGGCGACATGGCGGCATATACGAGTGCGGCGCTTTGCGACATCGTAGAGACCTACACTGGCAACGTCACGGCCAACGCGGCCCTGGTGAACGTCCAGTCGGGTTACGAGCGGGCGCTGCGCGGCGGCGACCCGCGGGACGCTGAGGGTGCGCCGCACCTGTGGTCGTTCCTTCGCCCCACCGCCACGATTACCGTCTGGCCGACGACGGTGACGGCGGCTGCTGTTATTTGGGCTACGACGACGACGGGTGCGGTCACGGTCAGCGGTGTCGGCAACCTCATTCTGACAGTCGCCGCCGACACCTTCTACGAGAACATGGTCGGGGAAACCATCGTCTCCGTCATAGGCGAGAACTCGTACACCATCACCGGCTACACCAGCGCGAAGATCATCACGGTCGCTACCGACGCCTCGGCCGATGACGGCGACACCTTCACGATTACGGCGGCAGACACGGATTCCGGCACGAACATCTGGGTCGATGCCGACACCTTCTACGAGAGCATGATTGGCAAGACAATTGTCGCCGTTACCAGCGGAACCGAATACACCATCGTCGGCTACACGGACTCGGAGAATATCACGGTTGACTCGGATGCCTCTGCCGACAACGGCGACACCTTTACCATCACGGCCAACGGCTTTTACCGCCTGCCGTCCGACTTCAACGGGTTGCTGGGCCCGCCCGTGTATGTCTATCCGTCCGGGGCGGCCGCCCCGGCGATGGAGGAGGTTTCGCCGCAGACGATCTTCGAGATGTGGCGGAACTCGGAGACGGTGGGCACGCCGCAATACTACGCCCTGATGCCCGACTCCTTTTCGACGGGCGTATTGCAGACCTTCAGCATCATTTTCGCGGCTCAACCGACGGCGGCTCGGACTTTCCGGTATCGGTATCGCGTGTCGGCCCCTGCCCTGGCGGACACCGCGACCTATCCGATGGGGCCACCCGCGATGTGGCCGCTTTACAGGGACGCGGCCCTGGCGGACGCCGAGCGGATTACGGGGCAAACTAGGGGTCCGCACGAAGTGGCGTATCAGCGGTCGATGATTGCGGCCATCGACGGCGACGCTGCGTTCTTCCAGACTTCCGCACCCGCGCGTATGGGCTCGAGTCAGGGGTAAAGCATGGCACCAGCGCTCACAGAAGATAAACGCGAACGGAGTCAGAGCACGTTCCTGGGCCGGAGGCGGTATTTCCGCATGGTTATCTGCCCCACGGCGGCGCTCTCGACGCTTGAACCCGCGCTCGGGTCAGCCATGCCCGCCGCCTACGAAGGCGACGTGAAGGCCATCCTCATCGGCTCGACTCCGGCCGTCAGCAAAGAAACCGGGCAGAACCGCCTGCGCCTCGTTTACGAAATGCTCTTGGCGGAAACGGCGCCCCTCACCATCCCGGCCACGTGGGACTTCGTTCGGACGGTTGTTCAACGAAGCATCGAAGGCAGAACCTACCGGGTTTTGTTCGAGGTGCCCGACACCACGACTGCTCAAAACGTGGAAGCGGCGGTCCCCCCCGGCACGGTCTATCCGGGGGAAAGCAGCCTTTTTGCGCCGCAGTTTCAGAAGTATCAACTGAGTGCTCGGGCGCAGCGCCCGGACAAAAGCGTGCTCTGGCTTCAGTTCGAGCCGCTCCCGGGCGGCCAGATACCGGAAGGGCATGGCGTGATCCTGTTTGACGTTGGCGGCGACGTCGTGGAAATCAGAGAAGACGAAGGCGGGAACAGGGTTTGGGAGGTCTTCGAGGAAGGTGGCAAGTTTTACCGCCATGTCGTTGCCGAAGGGCCGGCCTTCCGATTCTTCCCCCGCTGCGACATGACATTGCTGGTGAAGGCGCGGACGCCGCTTGTCACGACGCTGATGGCTCTCTACGGGAAAATCAACGCATCGCCGTTGCCGCACTTTGGGAACGCCCCGGCGGAAACGATGCGATTTGGTGGTGTGCGGGCCAGTCGGCCCCTTATCCCAAACAGCCTCTACGAGATGCGCTACCGCCTGTCATTCAATCCCAAAGGCTGGAACAAGGACACGAAGTTTCAGAAACAGCAGAGGTATAGTGCAAAAGAGGACATCGTTGACAAGGCCACAAAAGAACCCACTGGCGAGAAGCGAACGGTTTGCTGGTGGGTGGACCAGGGCGAGAAAATAGATGGGAAGGGCTACAAGGCTGCGGACTTCTCCGTTTTGGAGGCGATTGTCTCATGGTAGGCCGAGAAACGCTGAACGAGGTGCTCGCAATCCTGCGGCAATGGCAGAATGAGCCTCTTCCATCGAGCGAGGCGGAAAACCTGGCGGAGACGGTTCGGGCAATTCTCGAATACCTTGAGAGGCAAAACGAGGTGTCCGTGCCGGGGCCGGTGTCAGAAGAAGCGGGGGACGCGGACGAGCAGGCAGGTGAAGATGTGTTCCACCGCATCCGCACGGGTCCGGGTTTGGTATCCACCACCACGCCGGACGGAGAGGTTATTTCGCTTGCGCACAAAGAGGCGGACGTTGAGCCGTTACCGCGAGCCGAGCCGTTCCCTGCGAAAATTGAGACCGAGGTTGGGTCTGGCGCATACACCTTTACCGAACAGTGGCTGACGGACGCGACCACCTGGGCGGACAAGACGGGCGGGCGGACAGGAACGGTTTACGAGATCAACGACGTAACGGGCATTGCCGTCGGCAAGATTATCCTCGTGGCGGTTCGACACGACACGAGCGGCAACCTGCGATACATTTTCGACCACAGCGGTAGCGCCGCGTCAACCCGAATAGTCAAAATTGTCTCCTACGCCGCTGGGGTCTATGTTGTTCAACCCGTCGTTCGGGCTGATGATGCATGGGCAAACGACGGAAGCCAACTGACCGGGATTCACAACCATGGGGAGGTTCAGACGGATGAGGCCGGTTATCTGGCGGGGCCTGCGGGGCAAGACATTTATGTGCCTCTGTTTACTGCTGGCGATGAGTCTTTCATCCTCGTGCATCCGCCGAGAATGGTATAGGAGGCCGAACGTGGGTTGGAGTGCAGCGTGGCCTGCGGCAAGGTGGCAGGCGATTGACGTGGATAATGTGATCAACGACCTTCGTTCAGCGCTGGTCGAGCGGAATGGTCTCGTACCGACCAGTAAGCATCCAGCCAACGCCTTTGCTCGGTGGAATGTTCTCGTTGGCGAACCCGAAGATGATGTTCAGGGGCAGGTGCTAGCCAACTTCCAGTATCAAGTTGAACAGACACTGCTCCATGTCTGGCCGTACCGATGGTGGGATTCCACTCGCAGTCAGATTTACCTTTTTGCCGATCTTTGCCAGGACGCCATCGGCCAGGCGAATTGGACCCACGACCTGACGGGGGTGAGTGCCCCGCGGACACCCGCCACGGTCGAGTTTTTCGACGAACTCTACGAGACGATCAATCTTCTTGACCGCGTGCGCATTTTGCCGAGCGTTTCGGAGACCGTTCGGCACGACAGCGTGTATCGCCTGATGTTCGGCATCGGTGATTGGGCAACTGAACGAGCAGCGACGTTTGCCCTGTTCGACGGCGTTGATGATGGCGTGGAAGCGAGCCTGGCCTATGACGTCGGCATGGGCGGCGAGGTGTATGATGATGGCTTCAGCCAGCAGTGGTTCCTCGAATCGCGGCGGTTTTACATGACATTCGCCACGGGTTCTTTGTCTGGATACACGGTGAGGAAGGCATGGATTCAATTTACAACTGAGGCTCCTACCGGAGCAGCAGATTATAGCGACACATTCACAGCAGAGGTTCTTGACAACGCCGATGCACAAGTTGCTACATTCGCTTCCGGTGCCTATGGTGCAAAATCTTATGAGATTCAACCATCGGGGATTAATACAGCCGGGGATAGTGTGATTAAAATCAAAAACACGAATTTTGATACGCAAGACCGCGCTGCGTGGACGCCGCCTGGACCCAACTACACGAGCACCTACCGGGAAGGTTTGGCGGTGGCTGGGCCGGTACGTCTTATTGTCCAGTTGGATTTCGACTATGAGTGATGGCGTTCCAGAACAACAACACGAGGCAGGTGGCGGCTCCGAGGGCACCAATGCCCGCGCGAATCGCGTAGCCATGCGTGGCGGCCCATACGCAGGTGCCGACATTGAGGCAACCGACCACATACAAGATTTTGTCAATCGTTCGCACGCCTTAGATACTTACAGCGTGTGCTAGGGAAAGTCAAGCGGAAAAGGTGATGGACGGGCGCAGCAAAAAGCCGGAAGTCGAGGAACTTTTCAAGAAGGCTCTGGCCCTGGCTGACGCGGATGGCCTGTCGGAGATGGCGATTCGGGAGGCACTTGGGGCTTACCGGGCGGCGTGCGACATTCTGGTCTCGGAGGCTCAGAGAGTGCTAGCGGATGAACTGACCGAGTGGTTAGCCGTCGGGGTGGATTGCTGGCGGCGCGGGGTTGAGGAAATGGCCGAAGCGGCCCAAGCGAGAAAAGGGGAATAGGGATGGCAGCCGAGACCCTTATTTGGAAAGGCTACGATTGGGCCGAGGCAGCCGGGAGCACGGACGGCGACTGGGCGCACCTGAACAACTGGCAAAAGGATACTGGCACCGCCGCCGGTCATTATCCGGGCGCGGGCGCCGATGTCGATACGGCGATTTTCGACCGCCGCAGCGCGGCGTATCCCGTCCTGACCAATCTGGACCAGTCGGCGGCGGCGGCGGGCTTGGCCGCGCTGCACATACTCGAGGGGTGGACCGGGAATTTGGGCGACGAGGATAACCCGCTACTACTCAAGACGAACACGGATAACGTATTGCTTCTTTACGCACGCGACGGGTCGGCCGGCCAGGATTACATCTACGGCCGCTTTACTACCGTCAACATCGTCTCGACGACGAGTGCCACGACCGGCGGCGATCCGTTGACGCTCCTGTTCGACACGACCGCACCGACGACGGTGGAGATTGACGGCGGGACGGTGTGCCTCGACGACAGCCTGTATGGGCTTACCAGCGCGGGCATCGTCACGTTGAAGGTCAAGAGCCGGTCCGGCGGCGGTTCGCCGACCGTGAGGCTCCGGGTGAGCGTGACGACGTTGCTGGAACTCATGGGCGGCCAAGCGTTCTGGGAGAAGGGGACGTTGACGCTTGTGACCGCATACGACGGTGCGCTCCAGTCCCGCGGCCTGGAAGCCAAGACGCTCACGCAGGCCAACGGATACGGCGGCACTTTGGACATTCGTGAGGGGAGCGTGACAATCGGCGCGAGCGGCATCCTGCACGCCGGGGCGACCATATACTTGCCGCTTGGGTCAACATGGAAGACCGTCTGATAGAGAGAAGGAGCCTTCTATGCCACAACGATACGGTGCAGGACAAGACCTGATGCGCAGTGACGCCCGCAAAAAGCAGCGGCGTCGGACTGAGCGGGAGCGTGGTATCCCGACAGACTACGAGCCGGGCCAAGAGCGGTCAGACGCCTATTTCATGCCGGTAGGCGCGGCGCGAACGGCCGCGATGACCGTGGAACGAGCCGACGGCCGCGTGGACGTGGGTCGGTTGGAGCGGGCCGAGCAACGACGGCGCGAAGGGAACCGGGCGCTTTCTCGCGGTTACGGCGGCGGCGGGCCGTCTCCTGCCACGCCTCTCGGATACGAGGAACGTTACCGCGGCGGGGTATCGGGTAGGGGTCTAATGCAGGGCGCGACCCATGCGGTGAAGTCCACCCGGCCGGGCACAGGGGCGATGACCAGGGAAGTTCCGGGCGAACTCGCTGGGTGGGGGCAACCCGGCCTGGAGGGCCTGGCGGAAGGCGAGGGGTTTGTGCGGCTAAGGGGCGGTCAGGCCCGCGACCAGGGGCGGGAACTTATGCTCGCTGGGTCTCGCCAGGCTTTTCTGCGCGGCGGGACAGCCGGAGTTCGCGCCTACAAGCAGGCAGGTGGAGGGGCGGAGGGCGAAGCCGCTTTGACTCAGACAGTCGGTCGCCGCGTGATGGGGTTGCCGGAAGCGCCGGCAGGCCAACTCGGGGCGGAACGGGCAGCGCCAGGGTTGGCGGTGCGTGGTGCCGAAGCGGGGGTAGAAGCCGCGGAGGCCCAAGCGAAGATTGCTACCACCCAGGCTACGGCGTGGGCCGGTGCGCTGGAGGCGGGGGGACCAGAGGGGCTTATCGCTGCGATAAACGGGAGCGACCCGATGGAGGGCGTGGGGATGCTCAATAGCATGGCAGCCCAAGCAACCAAGGCCGGAGACGAACTTAGCGCCGACTGGTTCCGGCGTGCGGCCATTGCCAAGTCGGGCGGGCAGGTCATTGAGGTTCCGGACCCCGGCATAATCGAGCGATGGACGAACTTCATCAACAGCCTTTTCGGAACGCCTTGGCGGGTTGATTTTGGCGGGCGGAAGCAGGCAGTTGTTCCAGCGGGCGGCGCGGCAGTGATGGGGGGTGGGGCCGCCCAAGGCGGAGCGCCAGCCCCCGCGGCAGGTGGCGGCGCAGGGCCGATGGACCAGAACCTTGAAGGCCAGTCGATCGAGGGTCTGGAGGAAGTGATCAAGAAGATTCGGGGGATCATCCAGGACAAGAAGCGGGCGACGCCCGGTTAGGAACCCAGGGCTGCTAGGGTCTGAATGAACCAGACGAGGCCGATCAAGACAAGGACAAGTTCAACCAAGAAGAGAAGGGTTGCCAGAATCGGATGGTTGGCCTTGAGAGCGATACAGGCACTAATGACAAGACCGAAGCCGACAAGCATAAGAAGCAGACAGAAAACAAGGCCGAGAAGGAGGAGCATTTGACACCTCCAAGAAGTATGCCCCAAGATCGGCCAAAGTCAAGCGGATAATTCTGAAATGACGACAATTCGCCAGATACTCGCGGGGACGGCGGCGGCGAGGCCGCAGGCGACTGGGCGCGACCTGATGCTCGGGCCGGCCACGCCAGCCCCTTCGGGCGCGCTTTTGGGGGCCAGGGCGGGGGCGGTTGAGACGGCACCACCGTGGCGCGGTCAGGCCGAACTCGAAAGGCGCCTTGCGGAAGACCGCGCCAAGCGCGAGCGCTGGGTGAAACCCCTTGAATGGGGACTGCGGGAGATCGGAGTCCCCCTGACTGAGGCGGCACGGGTCGCGTGGCCGGGGACCGAACTGGGCACACAATTGCTCTTCAGAGCGATGGGGCCGGAAGACAAAAGAGTCTATCGGGCCGCGGCCAAACGTGCATGGTCCGGCGTGCCGCGTATCCCGGAAAAGGTGCCTGACTGGGTTCCGCTGCGGGGCGGCACGGCTATGCCGGGTGGTGGTCAACCTGTGCTCAAGCCTATCGGCACGCTCGGCAAGTACGCGGCGGGTGGCCAGGTTGGTATGGCTGGCTTCGGTGCCGTTGGTGCCCTCGAGGGCGCGGCGGGGGCGGTCAAGCGAGGCCGTGGGCCTGGTGGCGTGGCGATTGAAGCGGCCACTGGCGGCCTGGCCGCGATGACTGTCCACATGGGTTTCGGACTGGCCAGCCGCTATCTCAATCCCACGAAGCGTTGGTTGCGAAGTTTGACACCTTTTGAGCGTGCGGCGGTGAAGCGCGGGTTGAACATCGGCACGCGGCCGACCCCCTACATGGAGATTCCGAAGGAGAAGGCGACGAGGGCGGCAGCGAAAGCCCTGGAACGGGGCTTTATCTCGGCCACCAAGCGCCGGGATCAGGGGATGATGGAGGCGTTGGCGCGCCTTCGGGTTCGCCTGAATGTGCCGATTCAGAACCCCACTTTTCACCGCGACTTGATGGAAGCCGCGCATGGTCCAGTGCAACCTCATCCGGCCGGGCTTTTGCCGTCGGGGGCGGAACTCCATGCGGGTCTCCCCATTACGAAACAATCGCTTCTGGCAATTGCGAAGGATACGGCGGGCCTGTCCGCCAAGACCGCGACTGCCGTTTGGAACGCGCTTGGCAAGCACGGCGGCGACGTGGTGAAGGCGGCTGTGGCCGTGGGCATCCAAGAAGGCTTGGCCCGGCAGTTAGCCGATGCGGTTGGCAAAGTGGTGTCGGAGGCCGCGCCCGCAGACCTTCTCGGCGAGGAAGTGCGTCCCACGGAGACGCAAGCGGGCCTGTGGGGGGAACGCGGCGTCCCCGCCACCTGGCAAACAATCAAGGGCGTGGAGTATGTTCTGACGGAGGACGGAAAATACGCGACGCGGGCGGACGGGACCGGGGCACTGATTGCGAAAGAGGACACGGCCCGCCTGCGGGCTGATGCGGAAGCGGTCGCGCCCGAGGGCGTAATCGCCATGCCGCCTTTGGCACCGGGCCAAGAGGCTGCACAGATAGAGATAATGGGAACGTGGCACCCGCGCTTTGCTGAGGCGCTGGAGCGAGCCGCAGATGTGCTCGGTGGCATCGTCGGCGAAAGGGCCGGAGTCCTCGGTGAGAATGTGCCCGGAACGATCCCCGGAATCCACGACAACCCCTGGTTTCACAACCTATCCGACCAGATTGACAGAGCCGAGGTCGCGGGTGACTATTTCCGCTCGCTCGAACTCCACAAACAAGGCATTGCCGAGGTTGAGCGCATCGTGGCCCAAGCCGCTGAGGCGGCCCCAGGCGAAGAAGTGGCCCCGGAGGTCGCCGAGGGGGCCGAAGTCGCTCCTGTGCCTCCAGCAGCCGTGCCCACAAAAGAGCCAGCCCCCCCTGTTAGGGAAAAAGTAGCGCCAACAGCACCCGAACAGGCCCTGGCCGAAGCCGTGGCGGGGGAGGAAGTGCCGTTCGACGTTATCGCTGGCCAAGAGCGGGCGGCAATCGCGCCGGAGTCCGCTCGCGTCGAGGATTACATGCGCGGCCTGTCGGCCCCGGGCCTGGTTCAGATGCTCAAGAGCATCGGGGGGCCTTACGGCGGGACGTTGCTGGAAACGAAGGAAGTGGGGGTGGCGTCAAAGGCACTGACCGCCGCGCAGAAGAAACGAGCGGCCTGGGAAGTCGAGGCGAAAAAGGATCTGAAAGATGCCACCGAGGGCCTGGCCGAAGCCGTGGATGCAGGGGCCGACGAGGGCAGGTTGCTTGGCATCCTGGGCCGGGAGACTCGCCTGGTCTTTGGTAAAGGCGTGCCGCTCGGAATCGAAATGCAGGAAGGGATCGAGGGCGTGTCGCCGGCGGTTCGCAAGCACTTCATTCACACGAAATACGCCGAGAAATCCAAAACGCCGACGATGACGATTGAACGTCTCCAGATGACGTGGCTGGATCAACTCAAACTCCCCGCCAGTTCGCCGGACGTGCCGAGCCTGAGCGAAGTGTTTGGCCGGGTGCTGGCTGAGATCGAGGACTTTGAGGCGGCCAGGGTAATGGGCCGGGCCCCGCTGGATGAGCAGTTGCGGGCGGCGGCGCGGAACTTGTCCGAGGAGGCGGAGGAGGCTTTACTGGCGGAGGCGGATCGTGGGGCGAAGTTGGGCACGGCCGTCTGGAACGCGCAGGTGGCCCTCGTGGACGCGGCGGCACCGTATCTCATGCAGGAGGCCGGGGCGGTAGAGACAATCATGGTGGAAGTCGAACGCCAGGACATCCGGGCGGTGGCGGTGGCCGAGCAGGCGCTACGCCAGGCTCAGTTGTCCCGGGCGGTTGCCGAACGCGCCCTCGAGCGCGGCGAGGCGAATATCGCGGAACAAGTGGAAACAGTGAAGGCGGCGGCGCGACTTTCCGGCGTGCCGCACGTCCTGTCGGTGCTCAAGGCTGTCGGGAAGGCTACAACCCAGGAAGGCGTAGATGCGGCTCGGGCGCGGTTGGCTTGGGCGCTGGAGCGCCACGTCACGAGGGAACACGCGAAGCGGGCCTCAAAGTTGGCACGCCGCATCGAGAGCCGCGCGAGGCGAGGCATGTTCGACCCGCGCGACAAGGCGGCCGCAGCCCTAGTCCAGATGGCGAACGACACGAGCGAAGCCGCCCTAGTGGGGCAAGACCTTGACTTTGTGAAGGAACGCGAGAGGGTGCTGGAAGAAGGCTTGTTCGACTTCGATACGGCGAACGAGTTGGCGAAGTCCGAAGCCGGCCGCGAGGCGGACAAGGTAGCCCTGGCGATGCAAGGCGAGGCGGAGAGGGACGCGCTCGGCCCAATTGTTGACCCGGCCCCGGGCCAGACGGATGTGGGCGTTGCCCGGCGACTCGCGGACACCGTTTACAAGCCGCTGACGACAATCGAGCAGACCTTCGGTGTTGCGGAGGGGACCGCGGACGAATGGCTCAAGGCACACAACTATTCGTTGGACGTCAAGGGGAGCACGGCCGAGCGGTTGTTCCACGAGTTCTCCTTGGGGAAAGAGAACCAGAGCACAGGTGCCCGGGCCTATTACCGGCTTCTCCGCCGAGAGGACCGTTGGATGGACGAGGCCATGAGCGAGGCCACGGGGATTGACCGAGCCAAGAACTACGATGCCTTCTTGGAGTGGGGGGCGCAACCTGTGGCCCTATCTCTGCCCGACGCCGACGAGGTCGAGTTGACGGTCGGCGAGTGGGTTGGCCTTGTCAACACGGCCAGAGACCGCGATGGCAGTATGCAGGTCTCGCTCTCCCTCTTGAAACGGTCCATTGACCGGCTCGGCAACCCGTTTGCCGACGGCCTTTCGCGGGCGGACTTGGCGGCGGTGCGGGCGGGCCTGGACAGCGAAGACCCGGGTATCCTGAAAGCCGCCGACGTTTACTGGAAATGGCACCAGAACGCGGAACGGTTCCGGGAGTGGTCCGAGGCGTATCACGCGATCAAGGGCCGCTGGCCGGAGGAGTTGCAGGACTACTACCCGCTCCACCGGGACGTTCCGCACACGACGCCGGGGATGCCAACCGTGCCCGGTGTGGAAGAAACCGTCAGCGACCGCATGGCCCACGCCATCCGGGAAGTGGATTTCATGATGGAACGGACGGCCGACGCGACGAGGCCGCTTCTCATCAAGAGCGCTGAGGGCGATTACGTCAACCACAGCCGGGTTGGTGCGGCCCTCGTGGCTTACGGGACTCCGGCCAAGAACATTCAGAAAGTCCTGAACGCCGGCGACCCGTCGTTCTTGCGTTGGCTTGAACGCAAGGTCGGTCGAACCGAAGCCCGCGACGTTTTTGTGGACACCGTGCGGCACGTCCTGGACACCGCGGGCCTGTCTCGTGGGGCTGGGCTAGAGGGGAACCAGACGATCGACCAGTTGGGGCACCGAGCCATGACCCGTCTCGGCCATGCCGTATTCGTCGCGTCACCGTTCCCGATGGCGAACCAACTCGTCGGGGTATTCTCGAAGTTGTCCGACCCGTCGAGCCCGACTTCGGTTGCTGACTTCGTGAGGGGTATGTGGGACTGCGTAAAGCACCCGAAACGTTACATGCAGGAAGTGGTGGAACTGTCCCCACTTGTCGATCACCGAGTGAGGCACGCCCCTGCGCTTTACCTGTTCGGCTCGGACGCGCAGGCGAGAGACCGTATGTCGCTGGGGACGCTTGGCCGGGCTATTCGGCGGCTGAAGGGCTATGCCGACAAACTCTTTTTGGCCCGATATGGCGACTCGTGGACGCAGGGCGTCCGCTTCCGAATCAACTACCGCTACCTCCGCCGGCAGGGGATCGCGGACGCCGAGGCCCGGGTCAAGGCGGCCCGGATGACCGAACAGGACATCGAGAACCAGGACTTTCCGGCACACGCCGGCTCCGCCGACGCGACTTCGCGTAGGGCGCGTCAGAGCCTTTTCGCGCGTGGCCGCTCTTTCGCCGGCCAGAGTCCGACGTCGCACTTGAACATCGGCATCCGGCTGGTCAACAGGTTCCGGCGGGACCACAACCCGAAAGCCCTCCTCTTGGGGCTGGTCGGTATCGCCCTCAGCCTGTTCATGGTCGCCCTTTTTGGAGCCGTCCGAACACTCGCGCGCAGGCGGGAAAAACGCACGCTGGGCGGCGCGGCGGGGGTGATGGGCGGGGAACTCATCGGTCGTAGCCTGGGGCTGGCGCACGGTGTCCGGCAAATCGCCGGTTCCGTCCGCTACGCCTACGGCGGGCGCGTCGAGGTCGAAACGCTCCCGGCCTTGCGGCCCGTGGGCGGGTTCCTCAGTGGGGTGCGACAACTTTACGGGGCGGTTGACAAGATGGACTCCCGCAGGGCGCTCAAGGCGTCGCGGGCACTGCTTTACAATATGTCGTTGATCTCAGGCGTGCCCGTTGCCGGGGCGGTCGGCATGTGGAAGATGCTGGCGGGCATGTTGCCAGAGGATGTGGAGGAGGAGAAACCGGACGCCACCGACCAGGGCGGTTTGGCTTGGAAAGCGAGCGGCGGAAGCGCGGCGGCGGTCGAGAAGATGAAGGCAGCGGGCATGACCTACGCCCAGGCGCGGGTCGCGCTGGCACGGGTGATGCGCGAGAAGGGCGTGAAGGCAAAGGAACGGTTCGAGCGGTTACGGATGCTGCGGAAAACGTGGCGCGGCCAGGGGAAAGCCGCAGCGTAGAAACTGAAAGGAGACGCAGGATGAAAACTTTGGTGCCATTGAAGACGTCGGGGAAGGTGACGACGGCAGCCGATGCGGCGGTGACGCTCATTACGGTTCCGTCGGGGGCGCGGTACACGCACGTCTTGTTCAGGAACTATTCCGCCAACGACGCACTAGTAAGTATTGACGGCGGGACTGTCTGGATCCCGCTGGGTGCTGGCGAGTCGGCGGGGTTTCAGGACGTTGAGATCTGGCAGACCGTCCAGGTGAAAAATGCAGGCGCGGGCCTAAACGTGACGGTGACGGCAGAAATCTCATAACCAAGAAACAGGAGAAGGAGGAGTTAGATGAAAAAGCGAATCGTATTGGGAGCGGCGGCTGCCGTGTTGCTGGGGCTGGGCGTTCTGGCCTCAATGGGGCAGGTTGGGGGTCTGACCAACATATTTCTCAAGGCCATCGCGGCGGACTTGAACGAGTTGACGACCGCGCCGGTCGAGAGGCAACCTCTGCAATTAGCGGCGGTCGTGATTGCCGCGCCGGGGACTCCCGTAGCGTTGGCGGCGGATGGGACTTTCGCCACGCGATTGACTGTTCAGGCGGGCCGGGCGACGGCGGCGAATACCGCTCTGATTTCCATCTGCACGCGAACGGGCGCTGGTGTAGCCTTCACGGCTTATACCGCGCAGAGGCAAATCGAATTGGCCCCTGCGGATGCAAAAACTTACGTCGCCAAAGACGGCGAAAAGTTCGACGTGAACGATTTTGCCGTGGACGGCGTGACGGCTGCCGACGGCGTGCGGATTGAATATACTCCAGCCCCGTAAGGAGACTCGACCATGAAACGCATTGCGATTTGGCTTTTGCTGGCATTGCCCGTAGCGGCTGCTTTTGGGGCGGTCGCTTGGGAAAAGGACGAGACGGGCCGGGTCTCACTAAATACCGCTGCGGTGCTGACTTCGCCCGACGTGAGCGGCATCCAGTTTGTC
The DNA here is from genome assembly GCA_035530455.1 of Phycisphaerae bacterium. Lineage (GTDB taxonomy): Bacteria > Planctomycetota > Phycisphaerae > FEN-1346 > FEN-1346 > JAPLMM01. The sequence goes on from DATKUU010000304.1 coordinate 25,893, forward strand.
AAGGACGAGGATGGACGCCAGACTTTCAAGACGCAGGCGGACGCCGACGCCCACGCTGCGGCGGTCGCGGCGAGGAACGGCATCAGCCACTTCTTTCTCAATGACGGTGACACTTTCGCGGTTGTGGTCCGTGTCAACGGGGCTGATTTCCAGACCGTTGCTAGCGGGACCGTCGAGACGGCAGCGGGGACGCAAGGGGTTCTATTCGTTCGGGCGAGATTGGGGCGGGACGGCGTCGCGCCCGCAAAACCTGTCGCCGCACCCGTGGAAAGGATTGAACCATGAAACGCCTACTTTTTGCCGTGATGCTTGTCCTCGCGTTAGCGGTTCCGGTTTGGGGGGCCGCTCGCACCCTTTATCCGGTCCAGTCCCCGGCCTCGATGGATTGGTCGGCCTCTACGTGGGCCTTGACGGATGGTGGCACAGCGGATGAGGTCAAGCCAGCGGCTGGGGATACCGTCCTGTTCACCGCCAACTCCGGCGACGTGACGGTTGACGAAACTGCTCCGCTGACGGGTGCGCTCGCGGTACTCAACATGACCAACTATACTGGAACGCTGGATCTCGGAACTTATACACTGACCGTTGATGGAATATGTCAACTTTTTGGCACAATCACCGGAACAGGAACCATTGATGCAGGAGAAGGTCTCTTCAATCAAGCCGCTGCTGTCGCCGACGCCATTACGCTTCTGCTGACGACTTCCGGTTCGCACAACATCTACTGGATCGGAACTGGCGGCAGCATCAACATCAACTGCGCGGGCACATGGACGCTCTCGAACAACATCAGCGCCTACGCCTTCACGCAGACCCTCGGCACTCTGGTCGGCGGCTCGCGAACGCTAACCCTAAACGGGGGCGACCTGCTTTACACCGCCGGGACGCTCACGGGCGACCTCAATGTCACGTTCGCGGTGAGCGGGAACGGGAACTGGGACACGAGTGGTAACAAACTCAATCTCGTGACCGTCAATGCCGGTCAGACGCTGACGATGGATGTCGGCCTGGCTCACAAGAAACTGACCGTCAACGGCACCCTCAGCATCGGCGGCGCGTATGTCCTCGCTACATACCCCGCCGCCAACGATTCAATTTCTATGGGCGCGGCGGGCAGCGTAGGAAGGACCGGAACCGGACTTTGGCGGGTTTATTCGACATCGGACACAACCAACGCGGGCGACATTCGCATTACGGGCACGCTTCCCGTGCAAATCATCAACGCTACAGACGACACTTTCCAACTCGACGGCGACCTGGAGGCGGCAGCCGGCAACACCATCCTCATTCATGGGGCAGAGGGCAACTACACCGGGCTGACGCTGAACGGCAACCTGACGGGCTACCCGACTTTCAATCTGGGCTTGGCGGGCAGCGGGACCAGGACGGGCCGCCTGACACTCGGCAGCGGGGTCTATCGCATCGGCAGCATCACGCGAACCGCTACATCCACGACGACGGCGAACCAGTTTAACCCGAAGGGCCACGTTATCCTGAGCGGAACCATGACAGGGACCGGAATCGTCGTCACGCCGACATACGAGGGCATGATTGACTGCGGAGGGTTCGGGAGTGTGACGGCGGTTGAGAGCATCGGGCGGAGGTTGGTGATCCGAAGGGCCCGCCACCATACGACCGGAATCCCGCTAAGAGGATGGGAAGATGATTCGTGTTCCAACGTAAAGTTCGAGGGTCGTCTAATTATCGGAGAGCCGGGTGTAAACTGAGCGAGGAGAGCGGCATGGCGAACACAGGAAACAGCGCGGGCAGGTGGACAAGATGGGCCGTGGGCTTGGTCGTTGTCATCCTGGTCGCGGTCCTTAGCAGTCTCGCCGCGGGTGTTCTTTCCAATGGCCGCGGCGTGGCCGAGAACAGGACGGGTATCCGCGTCATAGAGCCGCGCCTGGAGCGCATCGAGGCAAAGCAGGACCGGCTCCTCGAAATCTTCATGGCCCGAAAGGAGAAAACCAATGAGTGAGGAAAGAAATGCGGTGGTCAAATTCGTCGAGGGCAGAAAAACCTACTTCGTCGCCGCGACCATCTTGGTCTGCGGCATCTTGGAACAGTATGGCGTGAACGTCCCCCTGTATGTCTGGGCCGCGATTGCCGCCTTCGGCCTGGGGTTCCTGCGGATGGGTATCCAGAAAGGGACATGACCCGTGTGGGAAGCCATTGCGAAAATCATAGCGGCCATCGCCGAGTGGTGGAACAGGCGCGACGAGCGGCGCGATCCGGTCTATCGCCGCGAACAGAAGGAGAAAGAACGCGATGCCTTCGAGAAGGAAGTGGACAAAGAGATTGCTAGTGGCAAGCCTGGCGCTCTTGGCCGTCTGCGCCGTCTGCTGCGCCGGTTGCGGGCCACAAAGCCGCGTAATCCCTGAGATCGGTATTCACCTGGAAAAGGGCAGCGTGCTCATTGCACCGACAGACGGCTGGTTTCTTTCCGACAGCGAACTCAAGGGTCTTTTCATGCAGGAATACGATGGCACCCAAACGGAAGGAGCAGAATGATGAAACGACTTGTAAGTGTACTGGTGCTGGTGGCGTTGGCGGGCGTCCTGGTCGGGTGTGACCCGGCCCAGCAACGGCAATGGACGGAGCGGGCGAGCATCATCGAACTCCAAATCCTCAACAACTCGGAGTTTATGGACGAGGCTCTGCGAATCGACGATGCCAGCCTCGCGGCCCTCGGCGTTGCCCGCGTGCGCTGTTACGAGGCGTGGGGCGTGCAACTCAAAACGGCCCTTGACAATTTGCAGGACTAAATGGAAACGCGGGGGCCGCTGTCCTCTCCCGGGCGCGGCCCCGCAACCCCCAAAACGCCCTTTTGACGCCATCCGTGGCGGCGCGTCCTTTTTTTCCACAGGTTATCCACAACTTCCCCTGACCCCAACGAAAAAATAATTCCTACGGATAGCGGTCCGGTCCACGCGACCCCCTACGGGTAGTGGGGGAGGCGAAAAAAGTGCCCATGCCCAGGATTTTTATTTGCTTTCTGTCCGCCGATGGACGATACTGGTAGGTGGAGACGGGAGGTGGTTATGCTAGCCACACCAAAATCTCAAGGACAGAGCCGCG
>DATKUU010000305.1:0-9791 GCA_035530455.1 Phycisphaerae bacterium
CGCACCAGACGGGCCGGCGGGCGACGTAGGCGCGGAGGAGGCGGGCCTTTTTTTCGGCGGTCGAAAGTTGGGCGCTGGTTCGCGTCATGGTTGTGTTTCGAACGGCCATGGCTAAGCCGCAAGCGGCAATGTTGGCCGCAAGCGGCATTGTAAGCCGCAAGCGGCAACTCAGCGCCGGACGGGCGGACCGAGGAACGGCTTCAACACCAGTTCGTGCAAGGTGCGTCCGCGTCGGATTTTCGCGCGCCTCATCAAACGAATCAAGGCTGCGAGGCGTGGGCGGTGGACGGCGTAGGGGATGGCCTCCAGGGCGGTGATGAGGTCGTCGTCGGAGAGGGAGGGCAGGGCGAGGGCCGGCCGGCCGGCGCGGTAGGCGGCCGCCGGGTCGCCGACGAGCCAGCCGTTTTCCTGCGCGGCGGCGTAGGCCCGCGTGCCGGGCGAGGGCCAGTGGAGCGCCGCTTCGACGCGGTCGGGGTCGAGCCTCTTGAGGAGCGCGAGCGTCTCCTCCAGCGAGACGGGCGTCTCGTAGGGCGCGCCGATCTCGACGCGCGCGGCCGTGGGGACGCGGGCGCGGCGCAGGGCGGCGAAGGCGGCGCGGAGCGTTTCGGCCGAGGCGTCGAGGCCGAGGATGTCGCTGCGGATGAGCGTCGAGCCGCTACCGACCTCCATCAGAACCTCCTCGCACCCGGCGCGGGCGAGGAGGGCGGCCGTCTCGTCGGTCACGTCGGCTGGCTCCAGCGTGGTGCGCAGGGGCAGTCCGACGTCGCGGCGGTAGGCGTCGGCGAACTCGGCGAGCCAGGCGGCTGCCGAAATCCATCGGCGGTTCCCAAGGCGGAAGCCGCCGAGGTCGAGGTGCTCTTCGGCCAGGGCGTGCATCTCATCCAGCACGGCCGCGACGGGCCGGTGGAGGACGGGCCACGCGGCCGCGGAGACGGCCGTCGGGGGCGCTTCGGGCTGCGCCTCGCCGCCGCGAGCGACGCGGACCTCGGCGAATCCGGCCGCATCGAGGACCAGGTCCGACAGATAGAGGTCGCGCGCTGGGGCCGGCTCGTCGGCGAGCGACTCCGGGGGCGGAGGCGGGGGGTTGCGCATGATGCCGCTCGCGCACTTGACCCACAGGCCGGGAGTCTTCAGGTGTTCGAGGCCCGGCGACGTCTCCTCGAGGTACGCGGGGATGGAGCGGTCGGCGGGCCCGACGGCGACGGCCTCGATGCCACCGGCGCTCAAGGCCTCGTCGGGGCAAAGACGGGCGTGCGGCCCGAAGGCGAGGAGCGGGGCGTCGGCGACGGTGCGGATCTGCTCGGCGAGCTGGCGGGCCAGGTCGGCCGCCAGGCTTTCGACATAAAGGGCGACGGCCCCGGGCAGCGTTTCGGAGATGGCGGCGGTCCCGGCGCGCCGGGACTCGTCCGACGCATCGAGCACCAGCAGGCGGACCGTGTGGCCGTGAGCCTCCAGCGCCGCACCCAGGAGGGCGACCTCGTGCCGGTAGGGGCGCCGCCGGGTCTTGGCGTCGGCGACAGGTTGGAGGATGAGCACGTGCATCGGTCGTTCCGGCGCTTCCTTTGTGAGCCGATCCCGGCGCGCCGGGGTCGGGGAGGTTCCGAGCGTTGCCCCGTCCTTCCGGCCGAGGCTCACGGTTCGTCGGCCGGTGCGGCGGTCCCGGCGTGCCGGGACGCGGCCTCGGGATTGCAGAGGCGGTGGACGAGCAAGTCCATCGCCAGGCGGTCGTGGGCGCCGGTCTTGGCAGCGAGGTCGGCATCCACCATCGCCTGGTAGGCGTCGGCCAGGTGCGCGCCGGTGAGGGCCTCCATGTTGCGGCGGAGGCGCGCAAAGGCGTGGCGCGGGACGCCGGCCTTGGCCATCGCGGCGTCGAGACTCATCGCCCGGCCGAAGGCCCGGACGCGGACCAGTTGCTTCAGTTGGACCCGCAGGAGGCCGACGATCTGGGGGGCGACCATGCCCTCGGCCCAGAAGGCGTCGAGGAGTTCCATCGCGCGGGCGAGGTTCTGTTCGGCGACAGCATTGCACAAGGCCCAGGCGCGTTCGTGGCAGCCGCGGGCGATGAGGGCATCCACGTCGGCGGTGTCCACGCGGGGGGCGCCGGCGGTGTAAAGGTCGAGCATCTCCAGGGCCGACACCAGGGCGCCCAAATCGGGCCCGAGGTGTTCCAGAAGCATTTCGGCGGCGGCGAAGGAGAGTTCCTTGCCGTGGCGGCGTCGGGCCTCGCGCTGGAGCCAGGCGGGGATGCGGTCGGGCTGGTCGGCCTCGCATCGGACGAGTCGGCCGGCGCGGGTGACCGCCTCAGCGAGTTTTGTGTTCTCGTTCCAGTTGGCGACTTCGAGGGCGAGCGAGGCGCCGGCGGCGGGGGCGTCGAGGTACTTCTCCAGGGCGGCCCGGAAGCGTTGGACGAAGGGGTCGGCCTCGCGGATGACGAGCAGTCGCCGCGGCGCTAGCAACGGCGGCGTGCGCAGCGTGTCGAGGACGCGTGCGGCATCGGTCTCCGGGCCGTCCAGTTCCTCCAGGCCGATGCCGGGGTCGGCGTCGCCGAAGACGGCGCGGCGGACGGCCTGCCGGCCCTGGTCAAGGAGGTAAGGGTCGGCGCCGCAGAGGACGTAAACGGGTTTGGGGGCGGCAGGCTTCTCTTTCAGGAAATCGCTGAGGCGTATGGCGGCGGAGGGGCGGTTCTTGCGCGATCGGGCCAAAGGGAATGCTCCTACGGCCGGTGCGGCGGGTTAGCCGTCAGAGGTGTTGTAGAAAGCAACGGGGCGGTTGTAAAGAGGGGAGTTGAACCAGCGCGGAACGCAGCCCGCCTTCGCCAAAGCTTCGGCGGGCAAGCATTCGGAACGCGGGAAGGAACGGCAATCTACGGCGCCAGGGCGGGCCCGCCTTCGTCCCGGCTTCGCCGGGACTACGGCGTGGCAGGCAGGACGACCTGGAAGGTGGCGCCCTGGCCGGGCTGGCTGGTGCAGGTGACGCATCCGCCGTGACGTCTGGCGATGGCGTAAACGGTGGAGAGTCCGAGCCCCATTCCGCCGCGGTCGGCCTTGGTGGTGAAAAACGGTTCGAAGATGCGGGGGAGGACGTCGGGAGGGATGCCGCGGCCGGTGTCGGCCACGGTGAGGCGGACGCAGGGTCCGGCGGGGAGCGGCGAAGCGCCTGTTTTGGCGAGGGCGCACTCGAAGTTCTCGGTGGTGATAGCCAGTTCGCCGCCGTCGGGCATGGCGTCGGCGGCGTTGATGGCGAGGTTCATCAGGACCTGTTGGATCTGGGTGGGGTCGGCACGGATGATCCATAGGTCGGTCGCCAAATGCGTCACCAGCCGCACCCGCCGCGGGAACATGCGCTGGATGAGCGGCAGGGCTTGGGTGACGGCTTCGTTGAGGTTGACCGGCTCGGTGCGGGCGGGCTTGTCGTGGGTGACGCTCATGAGTTGTCGGACGAGTTCGGTTCCGCGTCTGGCGGCGTCTTCAATCTGCTTGACGGACTCGGCTCGCTCATCGCCGGGCGGCAACTCGCCGCGCAGGAGTCCGGCGAAGCCGAGGATGCCCGTCAGGAGGTTGTTGAAATCGTGGGCCACGCCGCCCGCAAGACGCGCCATAATCTCCATCTTCTGGGCCTGCATGAGTTGCTCGCGGAGGCGGATGCGCTCGGTGATGTCTGTGACGATGCCGAGCAGACAGAGGGCCCGGCCCGAGGCGTCCACGACGCGCGAAAGGCTCAAGAAAGCGGTGAACTGCGAACCGTCCTTCCGCAGGACCGGATACTCGCCAAACCAGACGCCGTCGCGCAGAAGGGGGTCGAGAATTTCGTTCCGGAGCGCATCGCGTTTTTCGGGGAGGACGACGAAGGGGATCTCTCGGCCGAGGGCCTCGTCGGCGGTCCAGCCGGACAGGCGTTCGCATCCGCGGTTCCAGAAGGTGACGCGCAGGTCCGGGTCAGTGGCGGCGATGGCGACCTGGGCGTTCTCGACGAGGGTGCGGTACCGGGCCTCGCTCTCGGCCAGGCGCTCGTAACTGGTCTGGAGGTTTGCCCGGTCATCCCGCTCCAGCGTTGTCATGAAAAGGAAAAGCCAGAGCACCGGCACGAGGGGCCAGAGAAACGACTCGGCAACATCGGCTCGGTCGAAGAGACCTGCCCATTCGAGGGTGTTGAAAAGGGCGACCGCCAGGGGGAGGGTGATGAGGAGTGCCAGCAGGGCGATGGGCAGCGGCCGCAGCCGGCGCCGCCGCGCAATCGCCAGGACCAGGGCCACGGTCAGCGCCGCCGTGCTGATCGTTTCAGCCGCGGTGATTACCCACTCGGTGACGCACACTGGCGTACCTCCGGGCGTACCTTCGACAATCGCACGAGTGCCAGGAGCATCGCGAGTGCGGCCGCGGCGCACGCCAGGTGTTCCACCAGGTTGAGGGCGTGGGCAATCGGACCGCCGATGTGTGCCGAAACAATGCTGGCCTGTTGGAGGACCACGAGGTCGTGCGCGGGGACCGCGGGCAGAAAGACCCCCTCCAGGACGGTCGCGATCCATGCCACGGCCGTCAGGACAACAGGCAGGACCAGCAGCCGAAGGTGTGCGATTCCCGCGACGCGGTGGGCGTGGTAGGCCAGATAGACGAGCATCACCAGGCCGCTGACGAGGGTCAGAAGTTCGCTGAACTGGAACATCATGCCGCCCCTTGGGCTGCCAGGGCCGGTGCCCGGGTTGTCCTCATGGGCTCCGGCGGCGAGTCCGGGTTCCGGGCGAAGAGCCTTGCCTCTCCACGGTCATGAACCCCTGACCTTGGGAAGTATCCCTCGCCGGGGCGCCCGGGTGAAGGCCCTGAGTGCCGCCTTGCGCTGGACACTCCTGCGTCAAGGCTGCGCGGCCGGCGGGGCAACAGGGGTCGGCGCCGCGGCCCCCGGCGCGGTCAGGTGGAGGAGGATGTTCGACGCGACGGCTTCGGCGTCGGCCGGTTGGTAGCCTTTGGAGTCCCACGCCTCGTACGGCTGGAGGCTGAAGAGGACGTCGAACGGCGAATAGAGGCCGACTAGGCGGTCGCCGTCGTACAGGCCCAACAAGTCGGCGTAGGCCCGTCCCAGGCGCGCCACCCGCAGCGCCCGGCGGAACTCGACGCCGCTCGTCAGGTTGTACCCCTGGGCCGGGTCCATCCGCCCCGTCATCAGGCCGTGGGTGGGCGGCAGGAGCCGCGGCGTCCATCCCATCGCCTCGGCGAACTGGCGGACGGAGGCGTCGAATGCCGCCGATCCGCCGACCGATTCCATCCAGAGCATCCCGCCCCCCGAGACGAACGCCTTCAGAGCCTCCTGCTGGGACGGATCGACCTGGAGACTCTCCGCACCCGCCAGGTACGCCACATCGTAGCCCGCCAGGTCCTGGGGCCCCACGCCGCCCTCGGTGAACGGCACGGCCGAGGGGCCCGCCACCTCGAGCGTGACGCCGGCCTTCTGCTTCAGGTCCTTGGCCAGGCGGGCGAAGCCGGCGTAGTTGGCGCCGGTGCTCCAGTCGCCGCCGTGGCGGACATGGGCGATCCGAAGAAGAGTCCGCGGACCGGCCTTCACCGGTCCCGCGTAGGTCTTGGAGGGCGCCAGCTCGCGTCCCGCGAGTTTCGCCCGCAGCGCCGCCCGGTCCGTCGCATACGTGTACAGGTTGATCCCCCAGTCAAAGAGGTACTTTTTGGCTGTGAACGCCTTCATGTGCCAGGGACACGAGACATCGTCCGGCGCGTAGAAGAGGAACGTGCGGACGCCGTCGTCAATGCCCTGGAGTTCCGGTTTCTGCTTCATCGGGTTGTCGGCCGACCAGACCGCGTGCTCCGGTTTGAGGCGAAGGAGCGGCCACTCGGGCCAGACCTGCTTGGCGAACGCGGTGAACCAACGCCGCACCGCCGCGTTGCCGCAGGAGGCCTCCACCAGGATCGTGCCGCCGGAGTCCGTGAACGCGCGGAGTTTTTGCGTCTGCTCGGGGGAAAACCCCTGCTGGGCCTTGCCGTTCTCGTCGGTCCACTCGGGGACGCTCTCGGCGGTAATGTAGAGGATGGGGGCGTCGTGGAGTTCTTCGAGCGGGACCTGGAGGTTGACGATCTGCCAGTGGAACATCTGCTCCTTCGTGCGCTCGATGTAGTGGGTCAGATTGGCCAGGTCCCGCCGGTGCATGTTCCAGTCGCCCTTGAACTCGAGTTTGTTAAAGAGCACCGGGGCGCGGCCCTTGTAGAGGAAGAGGAGGGCGAAGCAGGTGTTGGGCAGGTCGCCCCAGCTGCCGTTCGGGCCCTGCTTGCCCACGAGGACCTCGGCGCCCTCTTTGTACCAGTTGTGCGTGCCGAAGTACTTGTAGCCCGCGGCAATGCCGACCCGCTCCACGCAGTAAAGCCAGTACAGATAAATATCATACCGGGTGAAGTCCCCGGTGGCCTTGGGGTTGGTGTTGGCGTCGAAGTTCTTTTTGAGCCAGTCCAGGGCCATGTCAATCCGGCGGTCGGCCTCGGAGGCGGTCCGCTGACTCTGTCCGCCGCGGCAGGGGCAGCCGCTCGCGGGCTCCAGAACGTCCGCCAGGATATAGACGCTCGCCAGCCCCGCCGCCGTCATCGAGCCGTAGGACGCTTGGTCTTCGCCTAAGGCTCCGTAGTTCCAGCCGCCGTCGTCGGGATTCTGCTTCGCGTAGTACAGGTCGCGGGCCTTCACCAGACAATCCGTCGGAAACTCGACGCCGACGAGGCTCGCCTAGCGCATCGCCAGGATCGGCCATTGGGTGACCGAGAAGTCCCAGTCGCCTCCGCCGCTGAGTCCGTAGCGCCATCCGCCCGCCAGCGATTGGCCCGCGCGGATCCGGAGCAGGTCGGCCATCATCCGCTGGCGCACCAGAGCCCGCTTCGTGCCCAGCAACTTGTTATGAATGTACGAGAGACCCATGACACGCATGGGGAGGGCATACCCCTGCCGGTTGCCGAAATCCCGGTCGGCGTCGGCCTTCAGAAGGTAGTCCAGGCCCTTGGTCATGACGTCGCGGTTGGGATGCTCGCCCATGTAGGCCAGGGTCATGAACACCAGAGCCGACTCGCTGGCCCCGTAGGCCTTGTTCGCGCCAAAAGAGCCGTCCGCCTGCTGCTGGTTGATGAGGTACTCGCGGGCTTTTTCAATCGCGCGACGGACATCGTCGTCGGTGACGCCCCGTGCAACGCGCCCCATGGCGAGGATCGTCAGGGCTAACAGCACTCCTGTCCGCAATAGCCGCAGTGTCATGGTTGTAAATTCCCCTTTGGCCCCATCAGACTTTCCCTCTGTTTATACGCCTCAAGTGGCTGAACCCTTAAAAAATTCAGCCGCGGCGTGGGGCGATTCGCTCAAAGCCCGCGATTGGGCGCAGGACCTCCGGCACGCGCACCGAGCCGTCCGCCTGCTGATAGTTCTCGAGGACGGCAATGAGGGTGCGGCTGGTGGCGATGGCCGTCCCGTTCAGCGTGTGGACGAGTTCCGGCTTCTTGCCGGGGCCGGGTCGGTACCGGATGCCGAGGCGCCGGGCCTGGTAGTCGGTGCAGTTGGAGGTCGAGGTGATTTCGCCCCACTCGCCGCCCTCGCCGCGCCCGGGCATCCAGGCCTCCAGGTCGAACTTGCGGTAGGCCGGTCCGCCGAGGTCGCCCGTCGCAATGTCCACGACGCGGTACGGGATGCCGAGCGCCTGGTAAATCCGCTCCTCGATGGCGAGGAACCGGTCGTGCATCCGGTCGGACTCCTCGGGCCGGGTGAAGGCAAACATCTCGACCTTCGTGAATTGGTGGACGCGGTAGAGTCCGCGACTGGCGCGGCCATAGGCGCCTGCCTCGACGCGGAAACAATGGCTGAGGCCCGCGGCGAGGATCGGCAGCCGCTCCGCCGGGAGGATCTCGTCCATCAGGAGGCCGCCGAGCGTGATTTCGGCCGTCGCAATGAGGCCCAGGTCCTGGCCCTCGATGCGATAAATCTGGGTCTCCTCGCCGCGCGGATTGAAACCGGTTCCCTCCAGAACGCGCAGGCGCGCCAGGTCCGGCGTCGTGTGGAGCGTGAAGCCTTCCTCGCGCAGGATGTCGAGGGCGAAGCGGCAAAGGGCGAGTTCCAGAAGGACCGCCTCGTTTTTCAGAAAGAAGAAGTTCGCCCCCGTGACCTTTGTGCCCGCCTCGAAGTCCACCAGGTCCATCTCCTCGGCGATGGCGACGTGGTCGCGCGGCTTGAAGGGGAACTGGGGAGGAGCGCCCCAGCGCTTCAGTTCCCGGTTGGCCGATTCGTCCTTGCCGACCGGCGCGTCGGGATGCGTCAGGTTGGGGATGCGGCCTTGCTCGGCCCGGAGGTCCTCTTCGACAGCGGCCAGGGCCTGTTCCTTTTCGGCGATTTGGGCCTTGAGGCGTTTGCCTTCCTCGATGAGAGCGGTCCGTTCGGGCTCGGAGGCCTTGCTCGTACGCTGGCTGACCTCGTTGCGGCGGTTGCGGAGGGCGTCCGCTTCCTGGATGAGGGCCGAACGCTGGTCCGCGAGGGCCAGGACCTTGTCTATGTCGGCCTGGACGTTGCGGTCGGCGGTGTTGCGGCGGACTTCGTCGGTGCGGGTGCGGATGGTTTCCAGGTCGAGCATCCGTGTCCTCTCGGCTGGTTCCGTGGCGGACGTATTGTGCCGCCGCCGCCGGCCGGATGCAAGCCTTTCGCGGCGGTCGACAGCCTTGCAACGCCGCGGGCCGGCACTAAAATGAGCCGACGCGACCGTCGCGGGAACGTGGACGAGAGGCTCACGATGCCGGCCAACCTCACGCCGCAATACCGAGCTGCGGAGCAGCGGTTCCGCGAGGGCAAGAGCGTGCCCGAAAAAATCGCCGCGCTCGAAGAGATGCACGCGACGATCCCGAAGCACAAGGGCACCGAGAAGATGCAGGCGGACATCAAGCGCCGCCTGGCCAAGATGCGCGCTAGTGCCCAGGAGGCCCGCGCCAAGGGGGGCGTGGACCTCTTCCATGTCGAGAAGCAGGGGGCCGGACAGGTGGCGCTCGTCGGCACGCCGAACGTCGGCAAGAGCGCCCTCGTTGCCGCCGTCTCGAAGGCCAGGGTCAATGTGGCCCCGTATCCGTACGCGACGCACGCGGCGGTGCCCGGCATGATGCCGTTCGAGGACATCCATATCCAACTGGTGGACCTGCCGCCCGTCTCCGACGAGGGAGTCGTCCCGGGGATGATCGGCGCGCTGCGATACGCCGACGTCCTGATGATCTGCCTGGACCTGTCGGCGAAGGATCTCCTGGAGCAGCCGGAGGTGTGCCTGAGGGCGCTGGCGGCGCGCGGTCTGGTGCGCAAAGGGGATGCTGTGCCGGAAGGCGGAATAGCCAAGCCGGTCGTCCTGGTGGGAACGAAAGCCGATGCCGCCGGCACCCGGGACAACTGTGAGGCGCTGGAGGCGTTGCGGCCGGACCTGAGGCCGATTGTCCCCACCAGCGCTGAAACGGGGGAGGGCCTGGAGGAACTGGGCCGGCGGCTGTTCGAGACCCTCTGCGTGGTGCGCGTGTACAGCAAGGAACCGGGCAAGCCGGCCGACCTGCAGCGGCCGTTCATCTTGCCCCGGGGCAGCACGGTGCTGGACCTGGCATCGGCGATCCACAAGGACCTGGCCCGGGGCCTGAAGCGGGCTCGCATCTGGGGCTCGGAGAAGTACGAAGGCCAGGCCGTCCAGCGCGACCACGTCCTGGCCGATAAGGACGTCATCGAGTTGCATGTTTGAAAGGCCTTGGTGGTGATGGGGTGGAAAGCGGCGTGGCAGGGCGGTTTGGGTCGGCAGGAACCTGGGT
>DATKUU010000306.1:0-2995 GCA_035530455.1 Phycisphaerae bacterium
TGTCTGCTGCATGGCTCAATGTCCTTTCAAAGCAAGTTGGGTTCCGTCTTTCGCCTCTTTCCAGTGTCACGAATCGAAGCCGCCGACTACGTGCCGGCGACGTAGCTGCCGACCGCCCCGAGGAGCTGCCGGTTGTGGCCCCACACCTGGTAGGTCGTGTCGTTGTGGGTCGTGGTCGTGTCGGGCTGGTACTTGTCGCCCGCGAACGGCCGCTCCAGGAACACCCTGCCGCGCTTGCAGATCGGCTTGATGTGGTTCCAGTTGACGAGGTACGTCGGGAAGTACCCGCGCGCGGCGGAGTACGTGTCGAGCTGGATCTGCCAGATGAACGGCATCATGCGGAACAGCACCGAGCCCTGGTACTGGGCCAGGTCCGGGCCGATCTGGTCGTTCTGCTGGCCGGCGGCGCGCCACGTGCTCTGGCGAGTCACCTTGTTGGTGTAGAGCCGCCGGCTGCTGAACTGGGGATCGTCCAGCTTCGTCGCGTTGGGCGGCGCCTCGAACCCCATGTAGTCCATCGCCCAGCCGAGCCGTTCGGCGTCGGTGTCCGTCCAGATGCCGGACGAGTTGGACCACTGGAAGTTGTAGTTGCGCCACCGCTTGTAGGTCTCATCGTCCCAGCCCGTGGCGTCCACGTAGAGGCCGGGGTCGATGCCGTTGGTGTCCGAGGCCCCGCTGGCGTTGCCGCCCTGGAAGGCCCCCGCCACGTCGGTGTTGCCGTACGCGCCCGCATCGCCCACGATGAGCGTGTCGATGGGCGTGATGTAGTACGGCAGCGTTCGCGGCTGGGTCTCGGACGCCGAGTCGTAGGCGGCCCACAGCTCGTTCTCGATGAGCATCGCCTGATCGACCTGGGCCGCGGCGCGGCGCGGGCCGAGGAAGTTGATGAGCATCTCCTCGTCGCGGCAGTCGAGCATCTCGTGATCGAGGACGCTCCAGTGGCTGTTCGTGTGCGCCCAGCCCACGGACGCCTTCCTCATCACGTTGATGATCCCCGGCTGGTACGTCTGGCCGGGCAGGACGAACGCCGCCGTGCCGTACTCGCGGTACGTCACGTAGTTGGCGACCTCCTGGCCGCCACCGACCTGGATGTCGCCGCCCTTCGGAAAGAGCTGCTTCATCAGCTCGAAGCTGCGGGGGCAGTCGTGGGCGTACAGGTAGTCGAAGTTCTGGCCCAGCGGCTGGGCCTGGATGACGCTCAGTGCTACGTCGGCCATTTGGGACGGAAGAACTCCATCGGGCATGTCAGTCACTCCTTACGACCCTACACGACTCCGGCCGCAGCCCTCGCCTGCGCGAGCTTGCGCTTCAGCTCGGCCTTGGCCTGCGCCGTGGGGTCCGCTGTCCGTTCCGGGGGCATCCTGCCACTGGGGTTGTAGGAGCCCGCGGCCCGGCGGTTGGTGGTGGTTGTTGCGGCCTGGACGATCTCGCCGAGAACGTCGAGCATGTCGGCGTCCTGGCCGTCCTGGAGCCGCTGGTTGCGCACGTCGCGCATGAGCTTGGCCGCGCGGTCGCGCTGCTTCCGCTCGGGACTGTCGGCCGGCAGGTCGCTTGTGCTGCCCTGGCCGTAGGTGCCGATCAGGTCAACGGGGATCTTCGCCCAGAACTGGTCCAGGCGCGTGCCTTCGATGAAGGCCGCAACCTCGCCGAGCTTGCCGACGAGGGCCGCGACTTCCTCTCGCATGTGGCCCATGTCCTTGACCTGATCCACGAGCCACTTGAAGGCGGGCTTGGCCGTCTCGGGGTCGGAATAGCCGTCGCCGTCGACGCCAAGGAACTCCTCGACGGTGGGCGGCTTGGTCCGGCTGAACTGGCCCCGCTCATTGCGGGCTACCGTCTGGCCGTCGTGGTCGCCTGCCGTCTCGGTGTCGTCCCCGGCCTCTTTGCCGGCGGCCTCTTCCTTGCCCTTCTCGGCCGCCGCCTTCGCCTTGGCGGCCTTGTCCAGCTCGGTCGTCTGCCTGTCCCAGCGGTCCGCGAGCTTCTGGAGCACCGCGGGCGCCTTGTCCCCCAGCTCGGCCACGTCCTTATCGGAGTAGCCGAACTGCGTGGCGGCCTCGCGCTGCCGCTGGGTCAGTGTGGGGGGCTCGGGCTTGGCCTCGGGCTTCTTCGCCGGCTCGGGCTGCTGCTTGTCGGCAGCCTCCTCCGCCTTGGCGGGCAGGGGATCGCCCGTCCTGGCGCGGGCGGCTTCGAGCGCGCTGCGGACCTTCGCCCTGCCCTCGGCAACCTGCTGCTCGGACATGCCGGCAACGGCCGCCTTGGCGCCGGGGCCTGGTTCCGCGACCTCGGCCTTGGCCGTCTGGTCGGTTGCTACTGTCGTCTCGTCTGCCATCGAAGATGTCCCTTGCCTGGGGGCGGGTTGCGTCGATCCGCCGGGCCCAACCACACGGCCGGGCCCTGGGGGGATCAGCGGCTCCGCCCGCCGCGAACCTCGTCGTAGTTCACCAGGCCCCGCTGCGCCATGACGGCAAACTGGGCCTGTCGGTTCCGAAGGAATAGCCTGCCGTCCGGCAGGTGATGCGCGTCGCGATGCTCGATGCCCTCTTCCTGAAGCGTTCGGTTGAACTCGGCCACCTGGGACCGCGCACACCCCATCGCCTCACTCGGCGGCAGCGTCTTCAGCCGCTCGCCTGCGACTCGATCCGCCGGCAGGTCGTCCACATGGACGCTGCGGCCCTCGTGCAGCACGTACACGCCGGGCTTGAAGCTCTTGCGCGGCCCGAAGATGGCCTCGTGGTTGCGCCGGAACCGCTCGCGGTCCTCGATGCGGTCGAGGTCCGTGATGATCGGCTGTCCGTGGCGGTCGTGGCCCTTGCGGGCCTCCGCCTTCTCGCGTTCGATCTGTGCCGCTACGCTCATCGCGTCGCTCTCCGCCCCAACGAAAAAGCCTCCCCTTCCCCTGCGCAGGAAGAGGAGGCTTCGGTTCGTCGCCGATCCCGGGCTGGCCGGCCCGTTCGTCGGGGGATATTCAGTTGTGAGTAAGGCTACTTCGCGCTAT
>DATKUU010000307.1:0-8718 GCA_035530455.1 Phycisphaerae bacterium
TGGGCAGGCCGAGGTCGCGTATGGCCTCCAGGAGCCTCAGCGTCCCGACGGCGTCGACCTGGGTGGTGTAGACGGGCTGGTCGAACGAGACGCGGACATGCGACTGGGCGCCGAGGTTGTAGACCTCGTCGGGTTGGCAGGCCGTAAGGACTTGCCTCAAGCCTGCTCCATCCGTCAGGTCGCCATAGTGAAGGAACAACCGCACCTCCGGATCGTGCGGATCTTTGTAGATATGATCGATGCGTTCGGTGTTGAACGACGAGGACCGCCGGATGAGGCCGTGGACCGTGTAGCCCTTGCCAAGGAGAAGCTCGGCCAGGTACGACCCGTCCTGCCCGGTGATGCCGGTGATGAGCGCGGTCTTGGCCATGGTGCCCCCTGATCCGCCTTTCCCGGGACCCTCCCCGGTCCGCTTTTTATATCGTCCATCGCGCCGACCGCAGTGAAGCAATTCAGCCCTCACCGAACCAGCGGCGAAGGGCCTCGGCGTAGCGGTGGGTGAGCGTGCGGCGGGAGTAGCGCTCCTCGGCGGCTGCGCGGGAGGCCGCCTTGCAGGCAGCCAAGTACTCTCGATCCGCGTGGAAGCGCCGAATCGCCTGGGCCAGGTCGTCCGGCCTGCGCGGCAGCACGTGGATGCCGCAGCGCTCCTCAGCCACGAGGTCCGTCAACTCGGTTCCGGGCGGGCTGATCGCCAGAATCGCCGACCCCGCCGCCAGGGACGGATAGGTCTTCGACGGGACCGCGATGCCCTCGTAACCCTCGTCCAGGCACACGATGGCGCAGTCGGCGGCCGCCAGCGACAGCGGCAGGACGTCCAGCGGTTGCAAGGGCAGGATCGTGACGTTCGGCAGGTTCCGCGCGGCGGCGCGCTCGGCGACCTCGCGCTCGCGCGTACCCCCGCCGATCAGCACGAAGCGAACGTCTTCCAGGTCTTGCACCTGCTCGGCCGCGCCCAGGATCGAGTTGATGTCATGCGTCGCGCCGAAGGCGCCGCTGTACATAACGACGAACTTGCCGGCCAGATTGTGCTCGCGGGAAAATGGGTTGTCCGCTTTCGGCCTGGGCCGGATGAACTCCGTATCGGCCCAGTTCGGAATGACCTCGATGGGCGCGGCCTCGCCCGGCCGGAAGTGACCCCGCAGCGTTTCGGCCATGTGCGAGCCGAGGGTGACAACCCCCGCGGCCTCGCGCATCGCCCGGGCGCTCGCCCGGCGCCACAGCCGCGCGATCAGTCCGCCCGGCTTCAGCAGCCCCATCCGCTCGCCGACGTCCGGATAGATGTCATAGACGAGCAAGACATAGCGCAAGCCGAAGAGTCGCTTCAGCAGCGGCAGGGCGAGCATCGTCAGCGGCGGGTTCGTCACGACCAGCGACGGCGTCCGGCGCCGCCGTGCCAGGATCGCCCACGCGTGGACCGCGAACGCCGACCACGTCACGAGCCGGCGCCACACCGGCGCCTTGCACAGCGGGACCGACCCCAGAACCTCGAAGCGGCGCGCGGCCGGGCGGCCGTCCACCCATCCCGCGACGACGGCGCACCGCACCCCGGTTGCGTCGAGGTCCTCCAGCAGTTCGCGGGCCAGCGGTCCGACAACCTGGTTGACGACCAGAAGCGATTCCACCGCACATCCTCCAGCCGTCCCGCCCCTCGCTGCTACTGTATTGACACGCCGACGCGGCTACCAGCACAATCGGCATCCGCCCGCATGACGCACCAGCATGAATATCCGCCAAGGAAACCGCCGCCGCACGCCGATACAATGGGCAAGCCGCCGGCCAGCGATGAGGAGCCGCCATGCCGTCCAACGGGGCACCGTGGGATTACCTGGTCCTGACGGCCTCGAACGACCGCCAGGCCACCGCCTATCAAGCCCAAGTCCGCCGGCGCGAGGCCCTCGGCATGCTCTCGGCGGCGCGCCGCACGCTCGTCATCGCCGACGTGGGCGGCAAGCGCATCGGCAGCGGCGGCAGCACGATCCTGTGCCTGATGCGCGTCCTGGCGGCGGAACTCGCCGGCGACGCGGCCGCCTTGGCCGATCCCGCCTCGTGGCGGCGGACGATCGAGCGGCTCCGCATCCTCATCGTCCACGCGGGTGGCGACTCGCGCCGGCTGCCCGCCTACGGGCCGTGCGGCAAGGCATTTGTCCCGGTGCCGGGCGACCGCGATGGGGCGGTCCCGGCGACGCTCTTCGACCGCCAAGTGCCGGTGTACTTGGATCTGCCGGCGCCGGCGGGAGGCGGCGGGCAGGTCGTCATCACGGCCGGCGACGTGCTGCTCTTGTTCGACCCCGGGGCGATCCGCTTTGCCGACCGGGGGATCACGGGGCTGGGGTGTCCGGCCCCGCCCGAACTGGCAAGCCACCACGGCGTCTTCAACGCCGGGGCCGACGGCCGGGTTCGGCGGTTTCTCCAGAAGCCTTCCCCGGCCGAACAGGAGGCGCTGGGCGTCCTCAACCGCTACGGCCAGTCGATCCTGGACATCGGCGTGATGAGTTTCGGCGCGGAAACCGCCGCGCGGCTGCTGGCCCTCGCCGGAGCCGCGCCCGACGGCGCGGGCGGCCTCGCCTGGACGGGCGAGCCGGGCGCAGCCATCGAGGAGGCAGGCCTCGACTTCTATCGCGAAATCTGCTGCGCCCTCGGCTCCAAGGCGACCGCCGACCAGTACGTCGAGGCGGCCCTGGCGGCCGGATCCGGCTGGGACGAGGCGGGTCTGCGGGGGTTGTTTGAGGCGCTGCGGGGCCTGCCCTTCTATGTGGATACCTTGCCGCGCTGCCGCTTCCTCCACTTCGGGACGACGCGCCAGGTCATCACCAGCGGCATCGAGTTGCTGATGCGGGACCGTGGCGTGTCGCGCCTGGCAGCGCCGCTGGACATTAACAACGAGTTGTCGGGCGAAGGCCGCCTCGCCGGCGCCGGGGCGTGGGTCGAAGCCTGCCGCATCGCCGCCCCGGTGACCCTTGCCGGCGACAATGTCCTCACGGGCGCCGACGTGAAAGCGCCGCTCGACCTCGCGCGCGGCGCCTGCCTCGACGTGCTGTGCGGCACGGGCCGGGCGGGCGAGTCGGTGCGGTTCATCCGGTGCTACGGCATCGGCGATACGTTCAAGGAGGCGGCCGGCGAGGGAGCAACCTTCTGCAACGTGCCGCTCGCCGAGTGGCTGCGAGCGGTAGGCGCGGAGCCCGGCGACGTCTGGGACGCCGGCCTCCCCACCGGGGACCGCTCGGCGTGGAACGCGCGACTCTTTCCGGCGGTCGAGCCGGGCGGGGCGTTCGCGGAGTGGCTGTGGATGTTCGCCCCGGCGGCGGCCACGGCCCGAGATCGCCGGGCATGGCTTCAGGCCGACCGCTACAGCGCCGAAGAGATTGCGGCCCTCGCCTCCCAGGACGCCTTCCACGAGCGGCGTCTGGCGATCCGCGCGATGGCGGTCCGCGAGTCGCTGCGTCAGATGTTCCGCCACGAGAGCGGCTTTTCGGCCGCCGACCTCGCCATGGTCCTGGAGCACACGGCCGACCGGGCGGGCCTCCTGGCTGAGGTCCTGATCGAAGCGTCCTGGTATGCGGGCGATGACAATGCCGGCGGCGATACGGCCGGCTTTGTGTGCTCGCGAATCCTGCACACGGTCGGCTCGGCCGTCGAGCGGCTCGCGAGGGGCAAAGAGGCGACGATTGGCGAAATCGTGCCGGGCCTCCGAGAGGCCGTGCCGCCTGAAACGCGGACGCATCTGGCCGACCGCGGCATTTCGCTCGACGGCAGGGCTGTGGCCGCCGGATGGGCGGCGGCGATCAAGACCGCCGCGTTCGAGCATCTCAGGCGCGTGATCGTCACGAGCACGCCGGCGACAGGCGAGTTGCCGAGGAGCGCCCTCAGGAGCGACGAGATCGTCTGGGGCCGCGCGCCGGCACGGCTCGACCTCGGCGGCGGCTGGACCGACACGCCGCCCTATGCCCTCGAGTACGGCGGCTCCGTCATCAACGCGGCGGTGGACCTGAACGGCCAGCCGCCGATCCACGTCTACGCCCGCGTCATCCCGGAGCGGGTCATCCGCATCGGCTCGATTGACCTGGGCGTGCGCGTCGAGGTCGCTTCACTGGAAGACCTGCTGGACTACCGGTCGGCGACGAGCGAGTTTGCGCTGGCGAAGGCGGCCCTGGCGATGTCGGGCCTCTCGCCCGAAACGGCGCCCTGGCCCGCCGGGACGACGCTCGAAGAGATCCTCGACGGCTTCGGCGGCGGACTGGAACTCACCACGCTGGCAGCCATCCCGAAAGGCAGCGGCCTCGGCACTTCCAGCATCGTCGGCGCGGTCATCCTGGCCGTCATCCAGCGCGCCATGGGCCGTACCCTCACCCCCGTCCAACTCTTCCACGGCGTGCTGCGCCTGGAGCAGGCCCTGACGACGGGCGGCGGGTGGCAGGACCAGATCGGCGGGGCGGTCGGCGGCGTCAAGGTCATCCAGGCCGACCCGGGCCTCGTACCCGACGCCCGCATCCATTACGTGCCCGAGGACGTCCTCGACCCCCGGGCCAACGGCGGGGCGACGCTCCTCTATTACACGGGCATCACGCGCCTGGCGAAGAACATCCTCCAGCAGGTCGTGGGGCGGTACCTGGACCGCGACCGCGCGGCCATGGCGACCCTCGGGCGGATACACGCCCTCCCGCCGCGCGTCGCCGAAGCCATGGCGCGGAAAGACCTGGCGGCATTCGGCGCGGCAATCAACGAGGCGTGGGAACTCAACAAGGCGCTGGACCCGAACTCATCGACCGACGAGATCGAGGCGCTGCTTGAGCGCGTCCGGCCCCACCTGGCCGGCGCGAAACTCCTCGGGGCGGGCGGCGGCGGGTTCCTGCTGATGGTCTGCCGGTCGGCGGGTGACGCAGCGGCCGTCCGCAGCATGCTCGAGAAGGACCCGCCGAACAAGCGGGCCCGCTTCTTCGCATTCGGCACGAGCGCCGACGGCCTCGTCGTGACGGTCTGCTGAGCCGCCGTCAGTCCGTGTGAAAGACCTCTTCCATCGGGGCCCACCACTCGCCTTCGGCGACCGTCTCGACCGGCTCCTGGCACGGGTCGGTCTGCCTCCACCACTCCTGGGTGACGGGGTCGGCGGCGATGGCGGCCATGTCGGCCTCGTAGTCCTGGCCGACGTACTCGAAGTAACTGAACAGGAGGCCGTCGCGATAGAAAATGGAGTAGTTGCGGATGTTCGACCGGCGGATCCGCTCGATGACGGCCGGCCACGCCGCCGCATGGAGGCGCTTGTACTCCTGGAGTTTCTCCGGCCGCACCCGGATGACACTGCCGTAGCGTTTCATGGCGTCCTCCCGCGGGCGGCACGGCAATCAGCCAGCGACCTCGAACACGGCCGCGACGACCTCGTCCTTCCGGGCGTCGGTGCGTTCCGCGGGTTGGCGGCGCGCGGACGCCTTCGCCTTTCCGGTACGGCTTACGAGTCCCTCTTTCCATCCCTCTGTGGCAACTTGGCCGCGAGCACCTCCAGGATCCGCTCGGCCGCGTGGCCGTCCCACTTGTCCGGCGTGCCGCATGTGAACTGCTTCGTCCCGGCCACCTTCCGATACGCCGCGAGGATCTTCTCGGGGTCTGTCCCGACGACCTGGTTGCATCCCACGTCGACGGTGACCGGCCGCTCGGTGGTTTCACGGAGCGTCAGGCAGGGGACCTTGAGGATGGTGGTCTCTTCCTGGATGCCGCCCGAGTCGGTCAGCACGAGCCGCGCGTCGGCCATCAGGCGCAGGAAATCGAGATAGCCGAGCGGGGCGATGAGCCGAACGCCGGCCGTCTCGTCGGCGCCCATGCCGAATTGCTCGAGGTTGTTGCGCGTCCGCGGGTGGATCGGAAAGACGACCGGCAGATCGCGGGCGATCTCGCGGACCGCACCAAACAGCCGCCCGAGTACCGCGGGGTCGTCGACGTTGCTCGGCCGGTGGAGGGTCATGGCGGCATAGGCGTGCGGCCGGAGGCCGAGGTCCTCGAGGATCGTGCTTTGCCGCGCCTTCTCCAGGTTCGCCAGCAGCGTATCGATCATGACGTTGCCGACGAAGTGGACCTTCTCGTCGGGCACGCCCTCAGCCTTGAGGTTCGCCAGGCCGCTCGGCTCGGTGACGAACAGGAAATCGCTGATGGCGTCGGTCAGGACGCGGTTGATTTCCTCGGGCATCCGCCGGTCGAAGGACCGCAGGCCCGCCTCGACGTGGGCGACCGGCACGTGGAGTTTGGCCGCGACCAGGGCGCAGGCGATCGTCGAGTTGACGTCGCCGACCACCAGCACAAGGTCGGGCCGCCGCTCGAGGACGACCGGCTCGAAGCGCTCCATGATGGCCGCGGTCTGCGCGGCATGGGTGGCGGAGCCGACCTCGAGGTTGATGTCGGGGCGGGGGATGTCGAGTTGCTCGAAAAAGAGGCGGCTCATCCGCTCATCGTAATGCTGGCCGGTGTGGACGAGCAGCGGCTGGAAGGCGGGCCGCCTTCGGAAGGCCGCTATCAGGGGGGCGATCTTCATGAAGTTCGGCCTCGCGCCGACGACATTCACAACCGTGATGGGATTGGTGTGTGGCAACACATCCTCCTTCATGCCAGATGCGCACGGGCGTCGGTGCGTCTCCCCCGGACGGATCGGCAGCCGCCCTCCGGCATTCTATCGGCCAGAAGCGCGACCGCCCGTGACGAAGGAACTCCCAGGGGGAAGGCCCTCCGGGGCTGGCACGACCTCCCGCGGCATCTCAAACGCCGACCTCGCGCACGGCCGCCACGACCTCGTCCTGCTGCTCACGCGTGAGTTCCGGATACACCGGGATGGCCAGCACTTCCTTGGCCGCCTGCTCGCTGTGCGGGAAGTCGCCTTCCTTATAGCCCAAGTCCGCAAAGCATTCCTGGAGGTGGAGCGGCACGGGGTAATAGATGGCGTTGCCGATCTTTCTCTCGTTGAGTTTCGCCTCGACGGCGTCGCGCCGGCCACCCCCGATCCGAATCACGTACTGGTTGTAAATCATGCGGTTGTGCGGCTCGACGTACGGCGTGACCACGCCCTTACAGCCGGCGAACTTCTTGTTGTACCAAGCGGCGTTGGCCTGGCGGCCCTTGTGCCACGCTTCCAGGTACTTGAGTTTCACGAGGACCACCACCGCCTGGATCGGGTCGAGGCGGAAGTTCCCGCCGACGTACTTGTGGTAGTACCTCGGCTTGGACCCGTGGTTCCGCATGATGTCGCACATGTCGGCCACGGCGTCGTCATTGGTGACGATCATGCCGCCGTCGCCGACCGCCCCCAGGTTCTTCGACGGGAAAAACGAGAAGCAGCCGCAGGTCCCGATGGAGCCGGCGCGGCGGCCCTTGTACTCGGCGCCGATGGCCTGGGCGGCGTCCTCGACCACAAAGAGGTCGTGCTTCTTCGCGACGGCCATGATCGGGTCCATGTCGGCCATCTGGCCGAACAGGTGGACCGGCATGATCGCGCGGGTCTTTTCGGTGACCGCCGCCCCGATCTTCGAGGCGTCGATGTTGTAGGTCTTCGGGGCGATGTCCACGAAGATAGGCCGCGCCCCGATCCGCACGATGCACCCGACCGTGGCGAAGAACGTGAACGGGGTCGTGATGACCTCGTCGCCGGGACCGATCCCGAGGCTCATGAGGGCGTTCAGGATGGCGTCGGTGCCGCTCGATGCCCCGATGCCGCGCTTCGTGTTCGAGTATGCCGCAATCGCCTTCTCGCACTCGGCGACCTTGGGGCCGCCAATGCACCGCTGCGTCTCGAGCACCTCGTCGATTGCCGCGCGCACCTCCTCGCGGATCGTGCCGTACTGTGCCACCAGGTCCAGAAGCGGAACGGGCATGAGCGATCCTATCCCCGTGTTGCTGCACCGCCGCCTGAGCCTACGCTCCAGGCGGAAAAGCGCTCGACGCTTCCCGCGAAAGGGCGTATTATACGCGACCACCAGGGACGGTCAAGCGTCCGCCGCGGGCGGACAGAGAAGCAGCGTCGAGACTGAGTCGGCGAGGACCCGGTTGATTTCCTCGGGCATGCGGCGGTTGTAACTCCTCAGGCCCGCCTCCACGTGCGCCACGGGGATGTGCAATTTTGCCGACGCCATGGACATCCGGTCCGTCTATGAGGACGGGGTCTCCGACAACGAGGCCAAGTACGTCCGCCTCGACTACCTCTCCTACATAGAATTGGATGGAACCCCCGACGCGAGGAACATATACTATAACTACGGCGCCACGGGAGGCACGAGCGACGTGCTCAATCGTCTCGACAACCTGGCGACGAGCGGCACTGGCCAGGGCGCGAGAGGTCCAGAGCGAGCTCATCGGGGAGTTGCCGGAAGCCCATCCGACTGACACAAAACTGACACAACGGGGCCCAAACCGGGGTTTTCCACAAAAGAAAGATCCGGCAGAGAGTCGTAACCCTCTGCCGGATCGTGGCTTACAGTGGCGTCCCCAGCAGGAGTCGAACCTGCAACCTTTGGCTCCGGAGGCCAACGCTCTATCCAATTGAGCTATGGGGACGCAAGGCCCATTTTATCGTCGGGAGGGGTTCTGTCAACGGCGTACGGGTCGAGCCGGCGAAAGGTTTCGAGCATGAACTGTTTGGTTTCCGGCCGGGCGCCGAGGGCGGCGTGGTCGCCGTAGTCCCCCAGGATGAACCCCCCGTCGGGCGTGCCCCAGTGGCGCAGCAGCGCTTCGGCTTCCGCCTCAATC
>DATKUU010000308.1:0-2732 GCA_035530455.1 Phycisphaerae bacterium
GCGACTGGAGAAGGCGGTGGGGGATGATGAATTTGCGATGAAGGTTGCGGGCCAAGCAAGCAACCGACCGAACGGGTATCCCGAAATAGACGCCATAGCCCTCTACCGCGCCGCCCTGCTCGAAGCCGCCAAGGCAGCACAGGAGCAACCACAATGACCCACGTTGACGCAATGCGGCGCCGGAAACAGATTGCAGAAGCTGTGCGCGGCGGTATGTCTGGCCCGCAGGCGACGCGTCAGTTTCACGTGAGCAAGGAGCACGTGCGGCAGTCCTGCTCGGAACACGAGGTACAGTGCTCGTTTGCGTCTATGTTGCCGAAGAGGACGTTCTGTGTCCTGGCTCGCCTATTGGCCGGCGAGACTCAGCTCCAGGCCGCGCGGGAGGTTGGCGTGTCCCCTCAGCGGGCGAACCAGATCGCCCAGCTTGCCCGCAAGTGCGGGATAAAGTTGCCGGAGCGGGAGGCAGGCAAGTGAAGCACATCCAAACAATCGCGGCCGTTCTCGCATCACTGGCGCTGATGGCCGCGGTCTACTACGGCGAATGTCGGAGACGGGCATATTACCAACACGGAAGGACGAACGATGAGTCTTCGCGACGGGATGGTGTGGTGTTGGACGGCCAGGGACAAGACGGGAACACGGGTCAGACTGATTCAGAGCCGAACGCGCCTGCATTACCGGCGACGGATTCGCATGGTCAAACTGGCGCTTCGCGGTTGCCCGGCGATGTATCACGACTTCCAGCCCAGACATCTGCTCTGGTCAGAGGCGGAACTGTACGAGTGGGGTCCGCTGACCGTAGACTCCTCGACGCCGTCCGCCAGGTCGAAAGCGGCGGCAACGATCGCGCGATCGGGGATTGCGGCACGGCTCATGGCCCTCTGCAAATCCATCTGGGCGCTTGGCTCGATGGCGGTGGCAAGGCAGTGGATTACCCGCGCCTCGCCTACTCGGTGGAGGCGTCGGAGCGAATCGCAATCAACTACTGGGCGCGGTACGGCGCGGTGACAGATGAGGCCAGGGCGCGAACGTGGAACGGCGGACCGAACGGCATGAACAAGGCGGCGACGTTGCCCTACTGGCGCAAGGTACAGGCCGCGAAGGGAGAGAAGCAATGCCAATGACCCCCAGACAACGGCGTGAGTACAAGGCGTTCCTCAAGGGCAGGCGGGCGGTCCGCAAGGCGTGGAACATTACAGGCGACACCGGCCCGAAGCGGCACTTTGGCGACCTTTTGCGGAAGTGGATGGGATGGAAATAGGGAGAACAACGATGACTGACACGAAACACGACGACGGCGGGCCGGCGATTAGGACTGGCGACCTTGTGCGGCTCAAGTCTGGGGGGCCGAAGATGACAAATGAAGCGGGGTTCATCAACGAGTTCTAGCACCCCGCCGCCCACGGGCCTGCCGTTGGGGGATACGACCCGGCGGCAGGCAGGGCGGCGAATTGACACTAACGAGCAAGGAGATATGAGACATGGGAAAGCCGAAACCTGTTACCGTTGAACTCATCGAGGAGAACGATTCGTCGGGCGAACGCGCCCTGCCCTACCGGATTCTCGACGAGTTTGTCCGCACGCACCATCCCCATCTTGCGGAGGCCAAGATAGCGCTCGCGTGGAACGATGCGTGGGCCGAAGACGCGGACGGCAAGGTGCAACTGGGCCAAGCCAAGAAGGCTTCCGATCTGGACCGCGAATTACACGGGCACGATCTGGTTATCTTGCTCAACAGGTCGTGGTGGAATCAGTTTCAGCCCGAGCAGCAGCGGGCGCTCATGGACCACGAACTATGTCACTGCGAGGTCGCCAAGGACGACGACGGCGAAACGAAACAGGATGAGAAGGGCCGAATCGTCTACCGCATCCGCAAGCATGACGTGGAAGAGTTCCGCGAGGTCGTCGCCCGACACGGCGTATGGAAAAGCGACCTTGAGCAGTTCGTGGCCACGGCCAAGGACGCCAACACGCCCCTGTTCCGCACGGTTGCCAAGGGTTTGCGGAGCCTGTGCCCCAAGGAGGGCGACGGAGTTTCCTCGATCACGCTTGAGTCGGGCGGGAAGTCCGTGACGCTTACCCCCGAGACCGGCAAGAAGATCGACAAGATGCTCGCCTGAGAGGCGGAATTACAACCGAATAGGCAACCCAGGAACGCCTCAAGGACTGGGTGGCGGCGGCGGTAGTGTAACGGCAGCACGCCCGAAGGGCCGGACTAGAAGCAGCCGGCAGTATCGGCAAGAGCGGTTCGACTCCGCCCGCCGCAAGTAGATCGGAAACCCTTTCAAGGAGAACGGCAATGACATTAAACGAAGCCCGCGACATCATCGTGGCTCTGGACCCGACGCGAACCGTCTGCGTTTCCGCCGACGCGGTTCACTACGAATATTACCCGGTGGACAACCCGCGCCGAAGGCAGACGACGTTTCGCGTCACGCTGTTCGGCGCCAACGGCGGGGCTGATGTGCAGGAAGCGTGGAACGACAGTTCCCTGGAGAACCTCGTCGATACCGTCTGTGCTTGGCTGCGGCGCGGCGGCACGAGCGCGGCCGATGAGTCTGTCGAAGCGACACCGGAACCCGTAGCAGTCTAGGACTGACCCATGCCCCCCGAACACGTGCCAGACCGCGACGACGAGCCCGGCGACGCCGAACGCCGTTATCGGGCGCACTCCCGGCGGGCGGCGATGCGGCGCGACCGGGAAGAAGCCGACGAAGAGAACGAGCGATGCG
>DATKUU010000309.1:0-7889 GCA_035530455.1 Phycisphaerae bacterium
TCAGCCATCTGTTATCTCCTTTCCTATGCGGCATCCGCCGCGAGAGCGACGCCGACCACGAGCGACGTGTCTGCGGCCACGGCGGTAAGCCCGATTTCGCCCGCCGTGGTCCCCGGAGTGGCCAACGTGCCGCCAGTGACCGGGCCAATCTCCACGTCGCCTTCGGTGTAGTAGTTGCCACCCAAGGCGGCCACGTAGTCCTCCGGGCATACACCACCGCACCAGAACCACCCGTAATAGGCCGTGGTCATGGCCGACAGGGCGACTACCAGCGAATTGATGCCGTCACCAATGTCGCCACCCGCGTCATTCGTGAACTTCCACCAGACGGGAGTGGTCCCGTAAGTCGTCAGGAAGTGACGCGCGGCGATGATGTTGGTCCCGTCCTGCGTCTCGGCCTGGGCGTAGACAAACGTCGAGTAACCCGCCACCCCGGCGGTCTCGTTGTAGACCTGTATCTTCGTCCCGACTGGATAGATCGCAGCCGCTACGTTGTGGCAGGCCGCAGCCGTGAAGCCACCTACCGGCGTCGTCAACGTCGGGTTGGGCACGCCCGGCGTGGTGTCGAGCAAGTAGAAAAGGTCACTATCTAGAGTCGAGTCAGGCATCAGCGAACCCTCCTCTCCTTAGCTCATGTTCGAGCGCCAAATGCTGGCGTTCGGCTTGCGCGTGACCAAGTTTCCGGCGTTCAGGATGCGGCCCAACTTGAAGTCTTTGCCGTTGACCTGATCGCCCTGCCACTTGAACCCGGTGAACCGGAACGCCCGGCGCGGGTGAAACTTGAGTTCCCAAGAGGGAATGTGCAGCAGGAAGAAGTACTTCTGCCGCGTGCTGTTGATCGCGCCGGTCGAAGGCGTGATCTCCAGATACGAATCCGAAACGACCTCGCAGCCGTCCAGCACCATCGCGTTGAAGCCGTGCTTGTACAGCAGGCTTCCGTCCGTGGTGTAGACCCGGAACCGGGCCGCATCTTCCTGGAGCGACTGGAAGATGGTGTCCGACGTGATCGCCAGCCACTCGCCCGGAGGGGCCTGCATCCGCCGCTGGCAGCAGGCCAGCAACTTGCGGAAGTTGGACAGGCTCGGCGTGATGGCCGTCGCCCGGTCGGCGTAAGTGCCGGCCAGTGAAGCGCCGTTCCACAACGGATAAGTCGTGGTCGTGGCCGTGGTGAGGCCGCCGTAGGTCCGGCTGTGGTCCAGGGCCAGGCAGATGCTCTCGAATGCGGTCCCGGCCTCGGTGTTGTCCGGGTCGTACATCATCGCCCGCATCTTGAGCCGAGCGCCTTCCTGTGCCTTCTCGACCTTGCTGCCCACCAAGTCGAGGATCGCGTCCGGCCCGTCGTTCTTCAGTTCCTCCTCGATGGAGTACTGCACGGGAACCTGGAAGAGCTTCCAGTCGAACTTCGGGGCCTTGAGGTACTCGACATCCTGATTGGTCAGAACGTCGTTGTAGCCGTAGCTCTGCGCCACGTCCTCGAACGTCGCCACGTCGATGGGGAAGGCCAACTGCTTGCCGCCCACCCAGACACGCTTCTGCGCCATCATGCGCACCACAAGCGGGTTCTTCATGAAGACCTGCGAAACTACGGTCTTCTCCCACATGTCTCGACATGCGGAATTGATATTGGTTGTCTCTGCCGCCATTTCTGGCTCCTTCTGTCCTGTGAGCCCAAAGAAAAAGCCCCACCTCCACACCTGATCAGGTGAAGGTGGGGCTTTAGCTCGTTCTCCGAGGCTTAGGGCTGGCCGGCCCTCTTCCTTGGGCTGTATTTGGTTTTTCTCACAAGCTGCTTACGCTAGGTTCCTCGTCGGTCAGTCGTAGGTGAGGCCCCTGTACTTGCCGGAACTCTTCATGTCGGCAAGCACCGTCTCGTTGTTGCCCGTCACCGGAAGCCCGTCAGCGGTGCGCCCGCCGGAGCCGGAGTCCGTGAACGCGTCGGGGTCCGGTTCGTCGCCCTCGGCCTTCTTGCCCTTACCGGCAAGCGCGAGCTTGGCGTACTCGGTCTCCAGGCGTTCGGCCATACGGTCGGCCGGGGGTGGTTTCGCCGTCGAAAACCCCTTACCGCCGAAGTACTGCTTGGCCGCCGCCAGGGCCTTATTGCGGAACTCGGCCCCGTACTGATCGTCCAGGGCCTTGAGGGTAGCCGAGAGGGCCGCGTTGTCGGTGATCTGGCCGGTCCTCTGCAAGACTTCCGCGAGCGTCGCCTTGATCTCGGTCAACTCCTCGCTCGGTCCCGCCTTCTTGCCCAGAGTCACGATCTGGTCGTGAAGGCCCTTGATGACCTTCACCAAGGCGTTGTCCTCGCCGAACTCGTCTTCCAGTGCCTTGACATCGAGCTTCGGGACATCCGCAGCGGGCTTCTCGCCCTT
The DNA here is from genome assembly GCA_035530455.1 of Phycisphaerae bacterium. Taxonomy (GTDB): domain Bacteria; phylum Planctomycetota; class Phycisphaerae; order FEN-1346; family FEN-1346; genus JAPLMM01. The sequence continues at coordinate 2,370 of DATKUU010000309.1, forward strand.
CGGCTGCGGCGCCGCCTTCAAGCTCTCCGTGAGGGCCTTGAGTTGCTCGGCCAGAGAAGAAACCTGGCCGGAAACCTCGCCGTATCGGCTCTCGGTCTCCCTGGCCTTCTCTTCCGCCTTGGCCTTGTCGGTCTCCAGCGCCTTGCGCTCGTTGGCGTGCCGCTGGTCGTCGGCCTGTTTGCGCTTGTCCCATTCACTCGGCTTGTTGGAGGGCGTCGCCGTGCGGTCGTTGACCGCAAGGGACTCCGCCGCCGTGCTAAGGGCCTCGGTGATCGTCGCGCCTTCGGCTATCTGTTCCTGTTCCGGCATCTCAAATCCTCCTTCGTGGTCCCCCTCGGGCTCATTGTCCCGAGGGGGCCGCTCAGGTTCTCCGCGGAAGCGGCTGATCCTGTCAACCGAGGCTGCGCAGGCCCCGGTCACTATTGGCTGCGCGCTTCCGCGTCCGTCATGGCCCTGGCGACCGCCGCCAAGACCCTATCGCTACACCGGATCGTCCATGCTGCCCGCAGGCAGTTCAGACGCATCCGGGGCTACATCCCATTCCTTGCCCAGGCCCAACGCCCCGCCCGGCTCGTCATGCGCGGTCGGCGCATCGGCCTCGACCGGCTCCGAGTTCTTAAGGGGCTCGGGCTCCTCGATCACCGGCGGCTGCTCGTACCGAACGGCGATGCCGTTGGTGAGAAGCAGATGGTCGCCGCACTCGTAGTTCACCCGCACCGTGCCATCGGACGCCACCGAGATCGAATCCACAGTCTCGTCCTGTCTGCGGCATGGGCAACTGACGGCCGTGCCGACGCGGAACAACTCGCCCCGGTCCAGAATGCGAACGACCAGGGGCACAAAGTTCGTCTGTTCAATATCAGGCATTCGACGGCTCCTCTCGTGGCTGATTCTGGCCTTGCTGCTGCTGCATCTGCTGAATGAACTGCTGGAACTGCTGCCATTCCTCGACCCGGCCCAAAACGGCCTCCTTGTCCGGCACCTCGAAGGCGTCCAGAAGCTCCGGCAGGATACCGATGCCGACCATCCCGAAAAGCTCGGCCATCTCCATCTTCTTCTGCTGCTTCGCCAGCGGCAGGGCCGTCACCACCTCCAGGGCCAGGTCGTGTTCGAGCGAGAGCAGGCCGTTGTCGATCTCCGCTACCGACTTCTCCCGGCGGTCCCCGACGATCCGGGCCTTCTCGCCCGCCGTCATCCGCCGGTGCAGAATCTCGTTGACGATCTCCATGCTCTCCAGCGTCCAGGTGTCCAGCAGAACGCTCACCAGCCCGCTCCTAAGCTGGGACTGCTGGGCGTACTGCGAGATGGCCGTCGCCGTCTCCTTGCGCTCCGTCTCCTGGCCGAGAGATACTTGAGAAGCCCCCGTCTGGTTCTGTATCTGCCGGACGTACAGATCGTAGATGTTGAACACCGCGCCCGGCATCTGAGCGGGCTGGAGCGATGTAATGCCCCCCGCCCTACCTTCCGCCGCCAGGATCACCGAACCCGCCTTGCTTACGACATGCTGGGCGACGTTCTTGCACTCCGGGTCTTTCGCCAACGCGCCCATCTCGACGACCATTCGCGGGTCGGAGAAGTTGGCGACGTAGTTCTGAAAATGGGCCATCAGGGTGTTGATGTAGTCCTGAATGTCCCGCGCGGGCTCGACGGAGTTCTCCCCGATCATCGTGTGCGGCAGCGGAGCGTTGACCCCAACGGCGTAGGGCCATCGCTCGTAGTCCCACACCTGGCCCTTCTCGTCGGGGTTGAGGATGGTGTCGCCCACGCGGACGATCCGCCGGCCGAATGGGAACTTCGGAATGTCGCTGCGCCTCTTCTCGTCGGCCGGCCAGTCCTCGGGATTCAACAGCTTCCCGGCCTTGTCCCGCACGGCAGCCCCGTCCTCGACGTACTCGCCCGAGGCCACCATGTCCGCAACCTTGCGCTTGGTCCGCGTGACTTCCTCGACTGTCCGGCCATCGTGGACGAAGAACTCCTGAAGCGTCACATACGCCGGGGCCTGCTCCCTGACTTGCTCCTGAACCTCGCCCAACTTGTCCTTCTTCATGAACCACAGGCTTTGCAGGAACTTCGCCACCCGGCCCCGGATGGACGAACTACGGTCGGGTCCACTGTCGGACTCGTCCTGCAAACTGGCGATCTGCTGGGTGAGGTAAGACCCGATCTGCGACAACTCGTCGGGCTTCTGGCTCGCCGCCTTGCGAATCTGCTCATCGAACTTCGGCCACTGCCTGACAAGCTCGTCCAGGCGGACCCGACGCTGCGTGTAGATGTACGCCGCGCCCTCCAGTTTCTCCGCCTCCGGATCAAACCCAAAGAACGGAGGCGGAATCAGGGTGGCCCGGACCTCGCCCTGCCACTGCCGCTTGTCCCGCAGCCATCGGGCGCGGGGCTCCCAGTAGTACTTGCCGATGTAGTAGCCGTAGATTGCGCCGTCGAGGCGAGCCCGCAGCCGCATGTCGTTCATGTTCAGGGTCTTCTCGTAGACCCACGCCATGAGCGAACTCCACGTCTGCGCCTTGTCGTAGTCGTTGGGCTCCCACGGCCGGGCCACGACCTTCACCTTCTGCTGAGCAATCTCCGCCAGGGATTGCATGACGCCGGGGTATATCTGGTTCCCCTCAATACCTTCCCAGCCGCCCTTGCGCCGCTTGCTGCCCGTCTGGTTGTGGTACAGGTAGTCGTACCCGTCCTGCCAGATGGGCGACAGCGCGGCCTTCGGCTCCTCGCCAGCCTTGACCATCTCGTCCAACATGGCGTTCAGGTCTTTCAACTGCCCGTCTTGTGTCTTAGGGGCCATCTACCGCTTTCTCCTGCCGTTGCCGCCCGGAGCGACGAAGTTCAAGCGAGAGGGCGGAATCCCGCCCGGCAACTGAATCCTGTTCGCCGCCATCTGCTCCATCTTCTGGATTTCAGCCACGATCTCCGGCCACCTGGCCTTCGCCTGCGCCTCGTAGACCGCGAACGCCTCTTCCAAAGTCCCAGCTTTGATCTCGAACATGAAGGGCACAGGCTGGGTCACGTTCCCTTGAGGCGTCCGAACCTTGCGCGTGCCCGTCGCCTGGCCGACGTACGTAGGGTCGGCCCCGTCGAGCCAGTGCTGCACCGTGACCATCTTCCCGCGGCCGTCACGGTACTCCTCGGCCCGGAATATCCTGTCCGGGTCGCCGCCCAACTCTTCGGACTCGGGTTGCGGCTTATCGGCGATCATCATCCGGTCTCCTGCAACACCAACTCGTCTTCCATGTCGAATCCGGGATCGATAGCCCCAACGGACGCCAACATGCGGTTCAGGTCGCGCCGCGTCTGTGGCCTTGCGATTTCCGGCGGGCCGGGATGCCTGAACTGACGCGGAGAATGCGCATCGACCTCAATGGCGATAGCCATAGCGAATATCCGGTCGTCGTGGAAACCCGGCTTGTGTTCCGCCCGGCCCTTCTTGTTCAGGTAGAAGGTCCGCTCCTCTTCGACCAGCCCCGCCGAATGAACGAGCAGGCGATTGGCCCACCCGCTCCTGGGGTCCGGCCTGCACATCGAAACGTACTGGTTGATGAGCATCGCCCGGTTGTTCACCTGCGTCCGCCAGCCGTAGACGTAGCTCGGCCCGCCCGTCGTCACCCGCTCAGTGACTACCTGGGTCCGGTACAGGTTCGGATACCTGCGCCTCTGCATCGCCAGCAGAACGGCTCTGCCGCAGGTGTTGATCTCCGGGCCGCCCCATGCCCAGCCGTACCACTCGCCCAACATGCACAGGAAATCCCCGAACAGGTCCTCGTCCATCCGGCCATGCCATTCGGCAACCTGTTCCTTGTTGTCCCGGTCGATCACCTCGGCCGTCGAATAGTCCCGGTCGCTGTGCTCGTCCATCGCGTCCGACAGCATCCCCTCGGCAACGTCGCCGCCGAAGGCATAGTCCCGGAACTCGTCGGGCCGCTTCCAGACTTCCAGATACGGACCCTGGCCAGGCCAGGGATGGACCTGAATCTTGCCCCACGGGTCGCGGGACAGAATCAGCCGCTCGCCCCGGCCGCAGTGCTTTTCGTGCCAGGAGAGGATGTTGGGCTCGATCACCGTGGAGCCCGAGGCCCGGAAAGCCTCCTCTGGGGTCGCCGGATACTCCTGCATGAACTTGTCCACGTCCCCGCCGCACTTGACCTCGATGGTGTACCGGCGCCAGTTCAACTGCTCCGGCGTAGCCCCCATCTCGACGTAACGCTGCTCGTTCTCGTCGAGGGCTCCAAGCGGGCTGTAGTCAAGTGCCGTCAAGAGTCATAATCCTTCACGCGATGCGCTGCAACGCCGCCTTCACCTTCGTCACCGATTCCCGCGTGGGCTTGCCGCCCGAGTACCGGAGCAGATGCACGCCCCGCCAGGCACAATGCGGGCAAGCCTGCGGCTCGCTGTCGGCCAGCGTGAATCGCTTGCCGCACCGGTCGCAAGCCCACAGGCCAGTCGAGCAGCACTCGCCCAGGGTCTTGCCGGAACCGCACGGGCAGGGAGAAGAGCGAAGGTCACGACATCGGAGATTGGCAACCATCGCCCGCGCCGCCTCGCTTGCGGTGCTAACGGCCATCTTTTCCGTCTCATTCTCGCTCATCAGCCCTTATCTCCCGGTAGTCCAGGTTCACCATATCGCTACCACTCGCATCTTGCTCCTCGTTCCCACCGGCTGCACCGCGCTGTCGTCCCACTGCCTGCGCCGCCCAACGCGCCTGTTCTCACCAAAACACCGAGCGCAAATCTGACAGCGGGCCGTGGTGTCCCGGCCGCAGAACAGGCAGCAGCGAAGATTGGGCGAAGCATGCGCCATCAGCCGGCCTCCCTGAACGGCGTCGAGTATTCGCTATGCTCCAGCCACGAGAAGAACACCGGTATCCACCCGCTCCAGTCGTCGGGATGCGCCTTGCGGTACGCCACAGCCTGATTCCACCGCAGGCAGAACTCCTCAACCCCATTCGCGGTAGTCTCCAGGAACGCCGCGTTCTCGCCCTCCTCCGGCAAAGAGTTGAGCAGGGACAGCAGCGTCTCCTTCGCGTTCCGCCACCACGCCACTTCCGAGCCGTGGACGAACAGCGGCGTCTCGCCGCGAGCGATTGACACGCTCCCCGCCGTCTGGACGTAGAAGATGGACCTGTGCGGGCTCTTCCAGCGAAGTTCCCGCAGCCCCGGCTTCGGGGTGTCCAGCGGCTTCTTCTCCGGGCATCCGTCGTAGTACAGCCGCGTCATGCGGAACAGGGCCTCAGTCGAGTCCGACCTGTGGGCCGCCACGATCCCGCAGCGGTTCGGCAGGCTATGGCAATTCTTGAAGCCCCACGCCTCGGCAATCGTGGAAACGCCTACCTTGCGGTCCTTGAGGATCAACTGCCGAACGGGATACCCGGCGACAAGCTGGGCGTGAGCGAGCAGGAGCATCCGCTGCTGCTCGTCATTGGGCGTAAGCGGGACAAGCTGGCCGAACTTGTTGACGATTTTGAGATTGGCCGAGAACCAAGTGCAGTCCTCTAGCGTGCGCCGCTCGGC
>DATKUU010000310.1:0-14877 GCA_035530455.1 Phycisphaerae bacterium
GTCGCGCCAAAGTCCGCGAGCCATCGCGCAAGCGACACGCCCCGGACTTCGCGCACGGCGAGCAGCGCCCGGGGCAGGCGAGGGGAATCATCCCGGCCGACGGCCACCGGCTCGGCGACGGCGACGCCGGCCGCCCGCAACTTCATAAGGTTGTCCCACTCAGCGGCAACGGGGCATCGGGGCCACTGGAGGCGCACCAGGTCGGCCCAGTGTCGCTTGGCGGCGCGGCCCCAGCGGCGCTTCAGGTACAGGACCACCGGCCGGCCGTCGGTGCCGCGGAGTTCCACTCGCGAGACGCTGCGCTCCTGATGGCCGTCCACCACGCCGCTCTCTGCGGCGGCGAAGAGGGCGTCGAAGGACTCCAGAGCGTTCGCCTCCAGGAGCGCCTGCCAGTCGGGTTGGACATGGAGCATGGGCATCGTCACCGGTCCAGGGAATCATCGTCCGCAAGTTCGCGCGCCAGGTCCGAGCCCATGAGGCGCCTCAGGGCGGCCCGGACCTTCCGGTTGCCGCGCCAGTGGCCGAGGCCGCCGCGCGCCAGAAGCGCCGTCGCGTGGGCGACGTGGTCCACATAGTCGCGCATCTGGTCGGGCGGCAGGCGGATGCCCGTAAAGCCGGCGGCCACGAGGCCGCGGTACAAGAGTTCCCCCGCGGGGTGGCCGGGCGCGGCCTGAAAGTTGAGGCCGAGGCGGCGGACCTCGTCCAGGCGATACAGGGCGCAGTAGGAGCGCGGGTACCAGTCGGCGGCGGTGCGCCCGGGTTTGGCGGCCAGGCCGACGAGTCGGCGGAAGGCGTTCTTCAAGCGTCGCTCGTCCCAGACGCGCTTCATCGCCTGGTACCAGCGCGGCCCGGATTCGAGTTTCTCCGAGCCGAGCGCCGCGGCGCGGGGCTCGGCCTTGAGGTGCGCGAGCAGCGCCCCGAGCCAGCCCTGGCGGCGGACGAAAGTGTCGGTGTGGAAACTGACAAGCCAGCGTCCGCGTGCGGCGGCCAGGCCTGCATCCATCGCCGAGGCGTGGGCTCTGGCGGCCTCGGGCTCGGTCTCGGGCCCGCGCTCGATGAGGCGGATCCAGCCCACCTCCCGCAGGTACTGGAGCGACCCGTCCTGCGAGTGGTTGTCCACGACAATCACCTCGTAGGGGTGGTCGGTGAGCCGGCGGATGGCCCGCAAGCAGAGGCGCGCGAGGTCCGGTGTCTCGAAGTGGGGGATGACTATGGAAGCGAGGTCGTCGGGCCGGCTTCGGCCGTCGCGGATGGCGCCGAGTTCCTCGCGGTCAAGCATCGCACCCGTTCCCAATTCCACAATGCGGTCTAAACGCAGAGGCCGCAGAGATCGCAGAGAAAATATCTTCTTTTGCTCAACCGAAAACCTTCTCTTGACTCTTTGACGGCCGTTCTCAGCGTCCTCTGCGTTCTCTGCGTTAAAAACACGGCATAATAGTCCTAATCGCGTGCGAGCGCTTCGGCCAGGGCGGCGACGACCTCGTCCGGCCGGATGCGGTCCATGCACTCGCCGGTCCGCGTGGGGCAGATGCCCTTCTGGCACGGACCGCAGTCGGGGACGTCCTGGAGGCGGACCTCCTTCGGGTGCCACGTCTCGGTCCAGCGGGTGTCGGTCGGTCCGAAGAGGGCGACGACAGGCCGGTCCATCGCCGCCGCGTAGTGCCTGAGGCCGCTGTCCACGGCGACCATGGCGCGGGCCTGGCGGACGACGGCCCGGGCGGAAGCCAGGGTGACGCCCTTGTCGTGAAGCGTGGCGCAGCGGCCGGCGGACGCCCCGACGATTTCGTTCGCCAGGTCCGCCTCGTCCGGCGCGCAGAGGACGGCGGCCCCCAGATGGAGCCGGTCATGCAGGAGGTGGATGCATTCGGCCCAGTGGGCGACCGGCCAGCACTTCGAGCGTCCGAACGCCGCCCCGGGGCACACGAGAACCGTCCGCGCCGGGTCCAGACCGGCGGCGGCGTAGGCGGCTGCGGCGGCGGCTTCGTCCGCCTCCGTCGCAAACAGTTCCATCCGCCGATCCTCGGTGGGCGCGCCGACCAGTTCCGCCAGGCCGAGGTAGTAGGTGATCTGCGGCGTGGGGGTGAATCGTCGGCCGCGGCGCAGGGCCGGCACGCCGTCGGTGAGCATCAGGTTCCGCCCGCCGCGCAGATATCCCACTCGGCGTTTCACGCCCGCGAGGAAAAACAGCAGCGCGCTTCGAAAACTGTTCGGGAGGAGCACGCCGGTCTCAACCTTTTCGGTCCGCAGACGCCGAGCCGCATCCCACAGGCCCGCCGCCGTCCGGTTCACCTCCAGGTAAGCATCGGTCCAGGGGTTCGGCTCGAGAACGGGGCGGACGTAGGGCCGCACCACGGCCACGATGCGCTCGTCGGGGAACCGGGCGCGCAGGGCGCGGAGGGTCGGCGTGGCCATGACGGCATCGCCGACCCAGTTCGGCAATGCCACGGCTACCGTCATGGTTTTCTCTCAAAAAGGAGCAGCGTCAGGACCAGCAACTGGAGAAAGACGGCGGCCAGGATGAACGTCTCTTTCTCCCCGTACAGGATGCTCCAAAGGACGACGAAGACAGCCAAGGCCTGGAGGATATAGGCGAAGAGGCGGAGGCGCGACAGGCTGTCGGGGCGATCGTGGTTCCGGCCGAGACGGCGAAGTTCCTTCAGCATCGCATAGAGCAGCGTGCCCGTGTCGCCGGAGGCTCGCCAAGCGGCCTCTTCCGGCTCGGGGGGCTGAAGGGCGAGGCAGTCGTGACAGAGGAGCCGGCCTTCGCGCCGCCCGGCCGCGCCCGATGCGATGGCGGCGGGGGAAATCTCCTGGCCGCAGCGCGCGCAGACGGCCGCAGGCGCCGGCCGCGCCGGTGCGACCTCGCCCACAACGACCCCAGGGGTCGTTTTTTCGGGCGGCGCGACGGCGGCGGGCGCCGGCGCGGCAAGGGGTTCTTCGCTCGCCGGTTCGTCCTCTTCAGCGAGCGGGGGCGGCTCAGGGTGGGCGGCCTCTTGCGGCTCCGGTTCCGGTTTCTCCTCCTCTTCGGGGGAGAAGGGCTTTTCGCCAAGGATGATAGCGACGGCCTCCTCGAAGGACTCGGCCTCGGCGGTGGGCGGGGCGACCTCGGGCGGCCGCGGTCCCGGCGCGCCGGGATGCGACGCCGAGGCGGGCAACTTGATCGTCCGGACGCCCGCCGCCTGGCCCGCCTGGATGTCGCGCCACGTGTCGCCCACGAGCCAGGAGGCCTCCAGGTCCAGGTCCATGTCGCCGGCGGCCTGGAGCAGAAGCCCGGGCTTGGGCTTGCGGCACGCGCAGTCGAGGGCCAGGTCCTTGCGTGCGGCCCCGGCCGGGTCCGGATGATGTGGGCAGGCGTAGTAGGCGTCCACGCCGGCGCCGAGCAGGTCGAGTTGCTCGTCCAGCGCATCGTGGAATCGGTCGAGATCCGCTTCCGTTATCAAGCCGCGCGCGATGGCCGACTGGTTGGTGACGACGATGCGCTTGAAACCGGCGTCGGCGAGGCGCGCCAGACCCCGGGCGACTCCCGCGAGGATGCGGATCTGCTCGGGGCGCGTCGGGTAGCCGACCTCTTCAATCAGCGTGCCGTCGCGGTCCAGGAACACCGCCGGTTCGCCCACGGGTCACTCCTTCTTTTCGGGTGCCTGGCTATCATCGCCCCGCGCGAAAAGGGCCTGTTCGACCAGGCCGCAGAGGATGTGGAGGACCACCAGGTGGGCCTCCTGCACGAGGGGGCTGGAGTCGGCAGGGACGGCGACGCACGCGTCGCAGAGTTCCTTCAGTTTTCCCCCGCCGGCGCCGGTGAGGCCGACGACGCGCGCCGCCCGTTTTCGGGCGAGACTGGCGGCCTTCAGAACGTTGGTGCTCGCGCCGCTGGTGGAGAGGGCCAGCAGGACATCGCCTTCGCGGACGAGCGCTTCGACCTGGCGTTCGAACACTTGCTCGAAACTATAATCGTTGCCCACCGCCGTCAGAACGCTCGTGTCGGTTGTGAGGGCGACGCAGGGCAGGGCGGGGCGGTCCAGGAGGAACCGGCCGACGAGTTCGCCCGCCACGTGCTGGGCCTGGGCGGCGCTGCCCCCGTCGCCGCAGACGTAGATCGTCCGCCCCGCGCGAAGGGCGGCGACGAGGAGGTCGGCGGCGCCGGCGACGGCGTCGGCCGACTCGGCCGCCAAACGCTCGCACATTGCGGCCGATTCCCGCATCCGGGCCTGAATGGCTTCGATCATCGTGAGTCTCCTTTCCTCCGCCGGCGCGCGGAAGAGGGTGTCCGCATGCCGCGGATGCGCTGCACCAGCGCGCTGGTGCTCAGCCCCTTCACCACGGGCGCAAGAAGCACGCGCCCGCCGTAGGACTCGACAAACTCGCGGCCGACGACGCCCTTGGTGCGCCAATCCTCGCCCTTGACGAGGACGTCGGGGCGGACGGCCCGGATGAGGCGTTGGGGCGTCGGCTCACCGAAGAAGACGATGTAGTCCACGGCCTCGAGGGCCGCCAGCATCCTCGCCCGCTCCCTTTCCGTGCAGACGGGCCGGCCGGGACCCTTCAGCCGGCGGACGCTGGAGTCGGAGTTCAGGCCGACAACGAGCACGTCGCCGTGGCCGCCGGCAAAATCAAAAAACTCGGCATGTCCGGCGTGCAGCAAGTCGAAGCATCCGTTCGTAAAGACGACGCTCTCGCCGCGCGCCCGGTGGCGCGCCAGGTCCACCAGAAGGTTGTCGAGGCTGCGGAGTTTGTCGCCGGCGCTCCGGGCCTCGCCCAGGAGGTCGGCGACGATCTCCTCGCGCGAGACGGTCTGGACGCCGAACTTCTCGACCTCCAGGCCCCCCGCCACGTTGCCCAGGCGTACGGCGTCGAGCAACGACCCGCCCGCGGCGGCCACGATCGCGACAGCGGCGATGACCATATCGCCGGCGCCCGCGTTGTCATACACGCGGCGCGGGCGCGTGGGGACCATCTGGCCCTTTCGGCCCGCCAGGGCCAGGTACGCGCCGTCCTTGTCGAGCGTGACGACGAGGGCCTCGAGGCGCAGGCGGCGGAGGAGGGCGCCAGCGGCGCGGCGGACGGCAGGCTCGCCGCTCAAGGTCTCGCCGGACGCCATTTCGGTTTCCAGGCGGTTGGGCGTCAGGAGCGTCGCGCCGCGGTACTTCGCGTAGTCACGGCCCTTGATGGGGTCAACGAAGACGGGGACCTTTCGGCGTCGGGCGGCGCGGATGACGGCCTGGGTGAGGCGCGGCGTGAGAACGCCCTTGTTATAGTCGCTGAGGACGACGGCCTGGAAGCGCGCCAGGTTCTTGCCGAGGCGCGCCAGCAGCCGGTCTTCGGTTTCCCGGGCGATGGGACTCGCCTCCTCCTGGTCCACGCGAAGGACCTGCTGCGGGATGCGATGCTGGGCCCGGCCGACGAAGCGGGTCTTGACGGTGGTGGGGCGGTCGGCCAGGCGCACCACGCCGGCCGTCTTCGCCCCCGTCGCCTTCAGAAACCCCAGCGCCTGGTCCCCGACCGCGTCGCGCCCCAGGACGCCGAACACCGATACCTGCGCCTCCAGCGCCAGAAGGTTGTTGACGACGGACCCCGCGCCGCCGAGGCGGCTTTCCTCGCCGGCCACGCGGAGGATCTGAATCGGGGCCTCCGGGCTGATGCGCTCCGCGTCGCCGTAGACGTACCGGTCGAGCATCAGGTCGCCGACGACGGCGATGCGCGGGTGTCCGAGGCGGTCCACGATGTCCATCAGGTGGCGATACACGCGTCCCTCCCGTTAGGCGATTCAGCCGCGCTCCAGTTCCAGCAGGATCCGGTGCCTCAGCAGCGGCAGCAGAAACTCGTGGCGTCCGGTCAGGCCGAAGCCGCGGTCCGTCGGCCGGGCGAGCACGTTCTGGCGCGGCCGGTAATGTTGAATCTGGTCCAGGTTCCCGGTGACCATGTGGCCGAGTTTCGCCCCAAGGTTCGTGGCGACGGTGTAGGCCTTCATGAAGACCTCGGGCAAAATGACGGCGCTTCCGGCATTGATCCAGACGCCCTGGGCCATGTCGGCCACCGCGGCGCAGAGTTTCCGGAAATCGAGCATCGAGGCCTCGCCGATGGCAGCGCCGTCGGCCTCCGGGTGCATGTGCCAGGTGTCCGTCCCGATCGCCACGTGGACCGTGGCCAGGCAGTCGAGCCGGCTCGCCGTCGCCAGGACGCTCTTGGTGGCATGAGGAAACTCGTCGCCGGCCTCGTTGATGAGGTCTCCGACGGCCTGTCCGAGTCCGCGGTGCCGGCCCAGGTGCGCGGCGGCGTTCAGATAAGTCGGCGTCTCTTCCACCATGCCGAACCGCCCGTCGCACATCGAAAGGCCGGGGTCCTCGCTTGTCTCGCCGTGGAACGCCAGTTCCAGGTCGTGGATCGCTCCCGCCCCGTGCGTCGCCACGACCGTCACGACGCCGCGCTCCATCAGGTCCACCAGCACCGGCCCCAGGCCGCACTTGATGACGTGCCCGCCGAACGCCACCGCGACGGGGGCATCCTGGCGGACAGCCTGGGCGACGGCCCGCGCTAGTTCCCCCAGGGCCTTGGTCTCAGGCGTCGCCGGCAGCGACTCGAAAAACTCGCCCATCCCCGCGTCCGCCCCGACCGGCGCCGCTAGGTCTTCCAGGTGGACCTTGTGGTGGCGTTCGGCGATAGGGAACGCCTTCAGGTCCGCCAGATTGATGGGCTCATACGTCTTGGGCCGGCGCATTCGCGTTTTGCCTCCACAGCCCTATCTTTCCCACAACACCTCTCGGGTGGCGGCCTTCCTAGGCCGCCACCGTCATCCAGTGCTCCTGTCTTGTACGCGGCGGCCTGGGAAGGCCGCCGCGCGAATCGTCACGCGGAGCCCATCGGCCCCGTCCCACTCAAGGGGGCTGCGGCATCCTTCGGCTGGCCAGGCAGCAGGGCCTGGACCGCCCGGCGCAGCACGTCCTCGCCCTCGACGACGGCCATTTCGACCTCCAGCGCAGCCAGGCGGACCGCCGAGCGGTCCCCCTGGTCCGGCAGGATGGGTTCCCATTTTACAAAATCCTTGCGCGTGGTCACAAGCCATTTGAGGCCGGCCGACCGGGCCGCTTCCGCCAGCCGCCCCACGTCCTCCCGCGAGTACGCCCAATGGTCGGGGAAAACTTCCCAGAGGGCGATGCGGGCACCGAGGCGTTCGAGCGTGGCGCGGAACGCCTCCGGGTTGCCGATGCCGCACGCCGCCGCAATCGTCTCGCCGCGAAGGACATCGGGCGGTCCGATCTTCCCGCCGGCGTCCAGGACCGCCGTCGGCCGGTGCTCGGCCGTCAGAATCTGCGCCCCCCGCGCCAGGCTCCGCCGCACGCGCTCCTTCAGGTCGGCCAAGGCCGCCGGCTCGACAAGGTCGGCCCGGGTGATGACCACAAAGTCGGCCCGGACCAGGGCGGCCGGCAGCTCGCGCAAGAGGCCGCGGGGCAAAAGGTGGCCGTAGCCGAACGGCCGGGTCGCGTCCACCAGCACCACGTCCAGGTCGCGCGCGAGCCGACGGTGCTGGAATCCGTCGTCTAGAATGGCCACATCACAGGGCCGTCGCCACATCCAATCGTGGATGGCCTGCCAGCGGTCCCGGCCGTGGACCACCGGCACGCCGGGGGCGAGGCGCTCCAGTTCCCGGGCCTCCTCGTTTTTCCCGCCGGGCGGTGCGGCGTATCCGCGGCTGACGATGACCGGCCGGCCGCCCGCCTCCGTCACGAGTCGCGCCGCCAGGGCCGTCATCGGCGTCTTGCCCGTTCCGCCGACCGTCAGGTTCCCGATGCTGAGGACCGGGCGGGCGATGCGACGAACCCCGCCCGGCAGCCGGAGCCGAAGATTCACCACCGCCAGACCGATGCGATAGATAACCGAAAGGATGGAAAGCCCCGCGCGCGCCAGCGCCGCCGACAGGCCGCGCTCGCGGCCGGAGACGAGGCCCATCCAGGCCTGCTCGCGGCGCCGGGCGGGCAGGGGACGCAAGGCTCGGCGCTCTCGGTCGGTCGCCACAAGCGGTCCCTTGTTGAGCCCCAGGATGAGTTCTACAACATGATCTCAACGCAGAGATCGCGGAGACCGCAGAGACAGATTTTTCCACAACAATTTGTACTTTAACAGCCGTTCTCTGCGTTCTCAGCGTCCTCTGCGTTAAGAACACGGCGCATTACAGGCAAGCGATAATTGCGTCGGCCATCTCGCGCGTGCCGACCGCCGTCGGATCGTCGCGCCGCGGCTTCAAGTCATACGTGACGCTCTTGCCTTCGGCGATGGTTGCGGCGGCGGCGCGCTCGAGACGGTCGGCGGCATCGGTCTCGCCCAGGTGCCGCAGCATCAGCACGCCCGAGAGAATCATCGCCGTCGGGTTGACCTTGTTCAGATCCTTGTACTTCGGGGCCGACCCGTGTGTCGCTTCGAAGACGGCGCACGATTCGCCGATGTTGGCGCCCGGCGCGACGCCCAGTCCGCCGACGAGGCCCGCGCAAAGGTCGCTTAGAATGTCGCCGTAAAGGTTCGGCAGGACGAGCACGTCGTACAGTTCCGGCTTCTGCACAAGTTGCATGCACATATTATCCACGATGCGATCCTCAAACTCGATGTCGGGGTATGCCTTGGCGACCTCGCGCGCGACCTCCAGCCACAGGCCGTCCGTGTGTTTCATGATGTTGGCCTTGTGGACGGTGGTGACCTTGCGCCGATGGTTCTCGCGGGCGTAGCGGAAGGCGAAGTGGTGGATCCGCTCGGTGGCCTCGACGCTGATGGGCTTGATGCTCAGGCCCGTCGTCTCGGCGCCCGTAGCGATGCGCTTGTCGTCCGACAGGCGGTTGATGGCAGCCAGGAGTTCCCGCGTCGCCGCCGCGCCCTTCGGAAACTCGACCCCCGCGTAGAGGTCCTCGGTGTTCTCGCGGACGACCACCAGGTCAATGTTCTCGTAGCGGCTGCGGACGCCGCGGTAGGACTTGCACGGCCGCAGGCACGCATACAGGCCGAACATCTGCCGCAGGTGGACGTTCACGCTGCGGAAGCCCTTCCCGACGGGCGTCGTGATGGGGGCCTTCAGGGCGACGTGCGTCCGCCGGATGCTCTCCAGCAGCGCTTCCGGCAGGGGAGTCCCGTACTTTTCGAGGCAATCCACCCCCGCCTCCTGGACGTCCCAGCGGATGGCGACGCCCGTGGCGTCGAGACAGGCGCGGGCGGCGGCGGCCAATTCCGGGCCAACCCCGTCGCCGGTCACCAGGGTCACGTCATGCGGCATCGCAAAAGACCCTCCCCTGCAGTGCATGGTTGGTACGGCTCGTCCCCCATCCTCGGGCGCGAGAAGCGATGCCAGGCTCTGTCTGATGAATCCAGAATGCTCTCGGGTGGCGGCCCCGCCCCGGCGGGTAAACTTCCTAGGCCACCACCGCCTTCCGTGTCATGCGCGGTGGCCTAGGAAGGCCACCGCGCGATTCACCGGACAGAGCCTAGAGGCCGCTGGGGGGCCTGTCAAGGGTGAGGGACTGAAGTGTCCCAAGGCGGCTTGTCAGGGTCGGCGATTTGGCCAGAAATTACCCCTGGGGTAATTATTCTTTAAGTCGCGTGTCAGCAGAGGATTAGGGATGTTTTGGATAACACAATGTATGGTTGGAATCAGGGGAGGAGGCGGAGGAGGTCGGCCAGCGAGTGGATTTTGGCGTCCGGCGGGGGCGCCGTCCCGGCCGGGGGTTCGCGGCCGCGAACGATGAGGACCGTCCGCATCCCGGCCGACCGGGCCCCGGCGATGTCCTCATCCGGCGTGTCACCGACGAAGACGGCCCGGTGGGGCGGAACGTCCAGCCGGGCGAGCACGTCCCGAAAGACCTCCGGGTCGGGTTTGCGCCGGCCGACGGCCGAACTGAAGACCCGGACCGGCAGCAGGGACGCCAAGCCGAAACGTTCAACCTGATTCTCCCAGAGGTAAGGGGGTGTGCCCCAGGGCGTGTTGGAAACGAGGCCCAGCCGGTAACCGCGGGCCTGAAGGGCATTGAGCGTCGGCAGGGCGTCGTCATAGAGACGTCCGGTGGCCATGATGGGGCGGGCACAGGCCTCGGCAATGGCGGGAAGGGTTCGCCCGCTGACGGCCCGGACGATGCGGCGAAGGCCGAGGGCGACGCGATGGGGCAGGGGGTGTTCCGGGCTGGCGACGCCGCGGGCGGCATGGGCCAACTCGGGGGGAGGGATGGCGGCGGCGGGCGGGTGCAGTTCCGCAGCCGGGCGCACCAGAAAGCCGTACACGCCTTCGGCGCAGCGAGCGACCGCGCGCGGCCAGGAGGGAAGGTCATAATCGGCGAGCGTGCCGCCGAGGTCGAACAGCACGGCTTGGATGTCGGTGAAGGTCATCGTGTTGATGCGTGTGCGAGCTTTTGCCTGGTCACGTTGTCGCGTGCTTCCGCCCGTGGCTCACAAGCGGATCAGAAGGCGCGATAGCCGTAAGCCGCGTTATCGGGGTCGAAATCGGTGTCTGTCAAGCCGGGGTTCAGGACAATATCCGTGTAGCGGTAGTCGCTCAGGAGCCGGCCGTCCCACAGGTATGCTTCCGTTCGGACAGGCAGCAGATACTCGCGATCAATGAAGATGAAGAGTTGATGGCAGGGATATCCTTTGCCGTTGGGCAGGATGCGGTTGAAGACGTAGGTGTCGCGTCGTGCCTCCTGGCGGATTCCGAGGTACTCGATGTGGAGGTCTCCGGCGGCCTTTGCGATTTCGCACTGGCCGATGGCGAGGCGGATCATGTTCGCCATGCCAGCATAGGAGATCGGGCGCCGGCTGTGGCGCATGGCCGTCTTGCCTTCGGGGTCGAGACTGATTTTGCGGAAGAGCACGCCCAGCAGGCCGCTCGGATGGGCGACGACTTTGTCGCCATACTTGCCCTTGACGAAGATGGCTTCCTGGCCCTTCGAGATGCTGCCGGTCCATTTCAGATAGACGCTGAACGGCTGTTCGCGAAACTTCATGGCCATGGTTTCGGCCTTCTGGAGGTCGTCGTTAATGCGTTCCTGCTTGTAGAAGGTGCAGGTGTAATCGGTGACGCTCTGGGAATACCATCGGAGGCTCTCGCGCAGGACTTCGAGGGGTTCGCGGCGGGCGAGGGCTTCGATCTCCGCGGCGGGCTTGGGACTCGCCGCCTTCGGGCCGGAGGAAGGGGCCTTCGCCTCAGGGGCGGCGGCTCGCATGGCCGCACCCGCCAGGGCCAACACCGCCCAGACTGCCAGCACGGCATGGAGAGTCGGACGGGCCGTCGGACGGGCGGCTCGGGGACGCTCGGTCATAAGGGTCAGCCTTTCTGATGGCCGGCCGGCTGCGGCTCGGGCGCCCTGCCGCGCGTCAGCAGGATGGGGAACGGCGAGTACACCCGCTTCTGCGTGACGCGCGCAAAACCCGCGCCGCCCAGGAGACGGATCATTTCGTGCGACTCGCGATGGTGGACCATGCCGCCTTCCGCGCGGGTGATGATGAGGTCGTAGATGATGCGTCCGACCCAGTGGTCCGGCCAGCCGTCCACGACCAGGAGCCGGCCGCCGGGCGCCAGCACCCGGAACATCTCGCGGACGACCGCCGCCTGGTGGGGATAGTGGTGGAAGGAATTGGCGCAGGTGACGACGGCGAAGGAACGGTCGGCAAAGGGAAGGTGCTCGCTGTCGGCGACGGCAAGGCGGACGGCGTAGGCGCCGCCGTTCCGTTTGCATTTGGCCTGGTGGAGCATCGGCTCGCAGAGGTCCAGTCCGACGGTCTCCCACCCCTTGGCCGCCAGACGCGAGGCCAGTTCGGCGGTCCCGCAGCCGATGTCGAGCAGGCGTCCGGGCTCGTGGACCGCCAGTTCCGCCAGCAGGAGGTTGTGCGACGGCTCGAAGAGGAAACGGTTAAGCCAGTGGCCGTCGTAGGTGGCCGCCCAGTTGCAGAACTCCGCATGGGCGCGGCGTTTGAGCTCGTGCTTGACCACAGCGGATCCTCGCCCCCGACGGCCGGGGTTCTCCCGCCGCTCTTATCGGCCGTTCAAATGCCATTCTACACCCGTTTAATCCAAAAGACCAGAGGCGTTTCGTCAGGCATTGGCTGGGTGTGACCGGATTTTCTGGCATCGGGCAAAGGCTAACAGGCGACTTGTGTGGCACGGCGGGCCTTGTCCCGCCGTGCGCACGATCTCTGTATGGCATCTTCCCCCAAGTGCAAGAATCCGCGGTCACACCCCATTGGCTTGAATCCCGCAAAGACACTTGACAGGGGGCCGGGCGGCCGGTATCGTTCCCCCAACGCAGGGCGCGCCCCGGCAGAATCCGGAGCCGCCTTCAGCAACCAGTGGAGGAGCGAGGTCGGCCACGACGGCCGGCCACAACAAACGCGATGCCGACGGTCAAACTTCCCGACGGAAGCACGCTGGAAGTGGCCGAAGGGTCAACCGTCGCCGATGCAGCCCACAAAATCGGTCCACGCCTGGCTCGTGACGCAGTCGCTGCCAGGCTGGACGGCAAGTTGGTGGATCTGGGAACCGTGCTGGCGCCGCAAGGCGAGCAGGAGATCGAGATCCTGACCGGCAAAAGCGACGATGCCCTTTCGATTTTGCGCCACTCGACAGCCCACGTGATGGCAGCGGCAGTGCGCCGCCTCTGGGGGGATGCTGTGCGCTTCGGCATCGGCCCGGCCATCGAGGACGGGTTCTACTACGATTTCGACCTCCCGGAGCGAATCAGCGACGAGGACCTCGGGCGGATTGAGGCCGAGATGGGCCGTCTCATCGCCGAGGGTGTCACGTTCGAACGTGAAGAGGTGACTATCCAGGACGCACGCCGACGCATGGAGGCGGCCGGCCAGTGGTGTAAGTGCGAACTTCTGGACGACATTGCCGCCAGCCATCTGGCGGCGGGCGAGGAACTCCAGGACGCCGACGCCAAGCCCGTGCCGGAGGCGACCGGCCGCGTCACCTTCTACCGGACCGGCGACTTCGTGGACCTTTGCCGCGGGCCTCACCTCCCCGACGCCGGCCGGATCCCGGCCTTTAAGTTGCTGAGCGTGGCCGGCAGTTATTGGCGCGGCGATTCGACCCGGCCGATGCTCCAACGCATCTATGGGACCGCGTATTTCGCGAAGAAAAATCTGGAGCAGCACCTGGCGCATCTGGAGGAGGCGAAGAAGCGCGACCATCGCCGGATCGGCAAGGACCTGGACCTCTTCAGTTTCCATGACGAGGGGCCGGGCTTCGCGTTCCTGCATGCGAACGGCATGGTGGTGATGAACGCGATCCTGGACTTCTGGCGCGAGGTGCACCGCGAGGCCGGCTACGTCGAGGTCCGCACGCCCATCCTCCTGAGCGAGGACCTCTGGCACCGCTCCGGCCACTGGGACAACTACCGCGAGGCGATGTACTTTACGGAGATTGACGAACGCCCCTTCGCCGTCAAGCCGATGAACTGTCCCGGCGGCCTGCTTATCTACCGTTCCCAGCCGCACTCGTACCGCGAGTTCCCGATGCGCGTGGCGGAGTTGGGCCTGGTGCACCGGCACGAGAAGAGCGGCGTGCTGCACGGCCTCCTCCGCGTCCGCCAGTTCACCCAGGACGACGCCCACATCTTCTGTCTGCCCGATCAGTTGAAGGACGAGGTCGTCGGCATCATCAACCTCGTGGACCGCATCTACCGCACGTTCGGGTTCGAGGATGTGCGGGTGGAACTTTCGACGCGTCCGGAGCACTCCATCGGCACGGACGCGATGTGGGAGCACGCGACGGGGGCGCTGCGGCAAGCGCTGGAGGCCAAGGGCCTCGCGTACAAAGTCAACGAGGGGGAAGGGGCTTTCTACGCCCCGAAGATAGATTACCACATCCGCGACTGCCTGGGCCGCTCCTGGCAGTGCGGGACGATCCAGGTGGACCTGGCGATGCCGGAGCGGTTCGACCTCGCGTACACCGGGGCCGACAATCGGCCGCACCGCCCCGCCATGATCCACCGGGCCGTCCTCGGAAGCATCGAGCGATTCCTGGGGATTCTGATTGAGCATTACGGCGGGGATTTTCCGCTGTGGATGGCGCCGGTGCAGGCGACCGTGCTGCCGGTGAGCGAGCGCACAGCGGCGTACGGGCGCGATGTGACGGGGAAACTGCGTGCGGCCGGCCTGCGGGCGGACCTCGACGAGGGCAGCGACAAGGTCGGCGCCAAAATCCGCCGGGCCCTCGCCCGCAAGGTTCCTTATATGCTCATCGTCGGCGAGAAAGAGGCCGGCGCCGGAACCGTCAGCGTCCGCGACAAGGCCCTGGGGGACCTGGGACCGGAATCGGTCGAGGCGTTCGTCGGTCGCGCGCAGGCGGAAGAGCGTGAGCGTCGGCTCCGGCCGAGACAGGAGACGCCGGACGCGGCGGGCGCGTCCGTCGAGTAGAGAGCAGCACCGAACCGGGTCCTGAAAAAAGGAGGCGCGCTTGAAAGAGCCGAAGCAGCGGATCAACGAGCAGATTCGGGTTTCGCCGCTGCGTGTGATTGGAGGAGATGGCGAGCAATTGGGAATCCTGGAGCGCGACGAGGCCATGCGTCGCGCCGAAGAGGCGGGCCTGGACCTGGTGGAGGTGGCGCCGGAGGCCCGGCCGCCCGTGTGCCGGATTATGGACTTCGGCAAGTTCAAGTACCGCCAGTCCAAGCGGACGCACGGGGGCAAGCACCACGAAGTGCGCATGAAGGAAGTGCGGATCCGCCCGAAAACCGAGATGCACGACCGGGAGTTCAAAATCCGCCGCGCACGCGAGTTCCTCGACAAGGGCGACAAGGTGACGGTCAACATGCTGTTCCGCGGCCGGGAACTCGCCCACATGGAATACGCCGAACAGAACATGAAGGCGTTCGTCGAGCAACTGGCGGACATCGCCAAGGTCGAGCGCGG
>DATKUU010000311.1:0-14933 GCA_035530455.1 Phycisphaerae bacterium
GGCGTCAGGGACAGAAAGTCCCAGAACATGTCGGGGTCGGGGGCGTTGGTGGCGGGGTTGCGCTTCTGGGTGTGGATGAAGTCGGGGAACTTCAGGGGGTCGCGGATGAAGAAGACCGGCGTGTTGTTGCCGGTCATGTCGTAGTTGCCTTCCTCGGTGTAGAACTTGATGGCGAATCCACGTGGATCGCGGGCCGAGTCGGCCGAACCTCGCTCACCGCCGACCGTCGAGAACCGGGCAAACACCTCGGTCTTTTTGCCCACCTTGGAGAGGAACCCGGCCCGAGTGTGCTTGCTCATGTCGGCCGTGCACTCGAACACGCCGTGGGCCCCGGCCCCCTTGGCATGGACGACGCGCTCGGGGATGCGTTCGCGGTTGAAGTGGGCGAGTTTCTCCATCAGGTGCACGTCCTGCATCAGGGCCGGCCCCCGGGGGCCGGCGGTCAGGGTGTTCAGGTCGTTGTCGATCGGCGTGCCTGAGGCGGTTGTCAGTTTCTTTTTGGCTCCCATGGCTAGGCTCCTTATTCCGGGCTATTCTATATTCTAGTCATTTCTGTCCGCAACGCCAGAAGAACCGCGGCCGCCCCGGACGCCCCCGCTCCACGGCCGGCTCGGCGGTCCTTCAGGGGAAAGGGGGCTTGATGGGCGTGGCGGCCAAGCGGCAACGGCGCGGGGCGCGGCGGGGAAACGGCATAACACGCGCCGGCCAAGGCCGGCGGCTAAACATGGCGGACGCTAAGCCGCCCGCCGTCGCCCTTCGGGCTATGGCGTGGCAAGCAAGCGGCAGGCGCGACCCCGGCGCGCCGGGGTCGCTCAGGGCGGCCGCAGGGCGGGGCCCGTTCGGCGGCGCTCGGGGCATGGTTTTTTGGTTGCATGGGGCCGGGGCGACGGTAGAATGTGGCGTTTCGCGGCCCGGCCATGCTTTCGCAAGCGAAAGCATGGCACCCGCGCATCCCCCCGCGGTGCGGGGGGCTTGAACGGCGCGCGGGCAGGGGTTCAAAGTGACGCGGCGGCCTGGGAAGGCCGCCGCGCGAAGCGGCGTGTGCTCGGCGGGGGGGAAAGGATTACAGCCGTCGGCGTGCCGCCGACGGCTAAACGTGACGGACGCTAAGCCGCAAGCGGCATGGGGCGCGCGGGCGGGGACGTGACCGGCAGGTGAAAGGAGTCGAACGCGTGACGGTGTGCATACGATTGAAACGGCTGGGTCGGCGGCACCTGAGCCATTGGCGAATCTGCGCGACGGACCGACGAACGGCGCGCGACGGGCGGGTGATCGAGGAACTGGGGTCGTACGACCCCTGCGCGTCGAACGACCGGAAGGTGGCGATCCACCGGGAGCGCGTGGTGCATTGGCTCCGGCTCGGCGCCCAGCCTTCGGAGACGGTCGAGCAACTGCTGGCGCACTCGGGCCTGGACCGCAAAGGGAACGAGGTCGCGCCGCGGCCGTGGAAGAAGCGAAAGACCCCGCCGCCGCCGGCCACCAAGAAAGTCGCCGAGGTAAAGGCGGAGGCACCGGCCGAGGCCGCCGCCGAGGAAAAACCGAAGGCGGGCGAAGAGAAGGCGGCCAAGAAGGCCGCAGAGGCAAAGGCTGAGGCGCCGGCGGAACCCGCCGCCGAAAGCAAACCGGAGGCGCCGGCCGAGACCGCTGAAGAAAAACCGAAGGCGGGCGAAGAGAAGGCGGCGGAGAAGGCCGTACAAGAACAGGCCGCTGCGCCGGCGGAAACCGCCCCCGAAAGCAAACCGGAGGCGCTGGCCGAGACCGCTGAAGAAAAACCAAAGGCGGACGAAGAGAAGGCGGCGGAGGAAAAGGTCCCCGAGTAGTAGCGCGGGGGGAACGGCATAACACGCGCCGCGCAAGCGCGGCGGCTAAACGGGGCGCGCGGGCGGGCGGGGCGTGGGGGCATGGGTCTGCGGATAGACGTCATCACGCTCTTTCCGGACGCCTTCGCGGGCGTGCTCGATGCAAGCATTCTCGGCCGCGCCCGACGCGAGGGGCGTGTCGAGGTCGTGCTGACGAACCTGCGCGACTTTGCGTTGGATGCGCGCGGGACGGTGGACGACAAGCCGTTCGGCGGCGGGGCGGGGATGGTGCTCCGGCCGGAGCCGATCTTCGACGCCGTGGAGCAGGTTCGCGGCCTGGACGAACGTCCGGCGGCGGTGGTGTTGCTGACGCCGCAGGGCGAACGGCTCCGGCAATCGCGCGTGGCGAGCCTGGCGGCGGTGGAGCGGCTGATCCTGGTCTGCGGGCATTACGAAGGATTCGACGAGCGGGTCCGGGGCCTGGCGGACCTGGAGATTTCAATCGGCGACTACGTGTTGACGGGCGGCGAACTGCCCGCGATGGTGTTGGTGGACGCGCTCGCGCGGCTCGTGCCGGGCGTCCTGGGGGCCGAGAACGGAGCCGAGGAAGAAAGTTTCAGCCCGGCGCTGGGCGGCCTGGAGTATCCGCAGTACACGCGGCCGCGCGTCTTTCGCGGCATGGCCGTGCCGGAGGTCCTTCTGTCGGGAGACCACGGGGCGATCGCGCGGTGGCGAGCGGAGGAGTCGGTTCGGCGGACGCGCGAGCGGCGCGGGGACCTGTTGGCCGACGGGTGAGCGTGGCGGCACGGGCGGACCCGGCTTCGCCCGATGGGCTACGCCGTGGCAAGCGGCGGAAAATTGAGATTGCGGATTTGAGAAAGGTTGAACGATGAGAAAGCGAGCGATCGAACGCGTCGAGGCCGAGCACCTGGCCAAGGCGCTGCCTGAGTTCCGCATCGGCGACCTGGTGGACGTCGGCGTGAAAATTGAAGAGGGCGGGAAGGAGCGCGTCCAGGTCTTCACGGGGCGGGTGATTGCGCGCCGCGGCAAGGGGGCGACCGAGACATTCACCGTACGGCGCGACACGGTCGGCGCCGAGCGGACGTTCCCCCTCCACTCGCCGCACCTCGCCTTCGTCCGCGTGACCAGTTCCCACAAGGTCCGCCGGGCCAAGCTGCATTATCTGCGTCAGCGTGTCGGCAAGGCGACCCGCCTGTCGGAAGAGCACCGGGAGGACCGGCCCGGAAAAGCCGCCGCACCTCAAGCCGAGGCGAACGAGCCGAACACGTAGCGCGCGGGGCGCATGGGCGACGGGGGAACGTGGCCGCCCGGCTCGTGTCGAACCCGTGGCAGGCAGGACGCCCATGAAGGCATTCTACCAGGCGCTGCGTTACGCGTGGCCGTACCGGGGGCGGATCGTGCTGGCGTGGCTGGCGGGGCTGCTGGGCTCGGTCCTGTGGGCGGGCTCGATCGGCTCGGTTCTTCCCCTGTTCAACCTTTTCTTTCAGCGGCCTCCCGAAGGGTTCCAGGTGCTCGAAGAAGTTCCCTCGGCACCCGGCCCCAGCGCCGCCAAACGCGTCGTGATCGTCGGCCCTTCCTGGACCGTGGTTGAGGGGCCGGAGGTGCTCGAAATCCGGGCCGAGGGGCACACGGTGTACGTCCCGGCCGACGTGGAGATCCGCCGCCAGGAACCGGGCCTGCTTGGACTGGCCCAGAATGCCGAACAGAAGGGCGCGTTCTACGCGCCGCTGATGCGCTGGCTGGCCGAACGGTTCCCCGCGGACCCGTTCCGGTCGTTCGCCTGGCTCATGGGCATCATCGTCGTCATGATGGTGCTTCGCGGCCTAATGGACTTTTTGTACGAGTACCTGGTCGGCCACACGGTCAACCGGGCGGTGCTGGCGCTGCGTCTGAAGGCGTACGACCGCGTTCTGCGTTCGCCGCTCTCGCTCTTTGTGCGCATCGGGCCGAGCGACATTATGAGCCGCTTCCAACAGGACATGCTGTACCTGATGGACGGGATGAGCACGGTGCTGGGCAACGCCGTCGTCATGCCGCCCCGCGCCGCCATCTGCCTGGTGATGGCCGTCGCCATCGGCGTGACGATCAACCCCTGGCTTCCGGTGATCGTTCTGGTGGCGGCGCCGATCGTGGGGGTGTTGGTGCGGCGGTTCGCCATCCTCATGCGGCGCGCCACGCGCAAGGGGCTCGAAAGTTACGCCAACCTCCTGGGGAACATCGAGGAGGGCCTCTTCGGCATCCGGGTGATCAAGGGCTACCGCCTCGAGGGCCATCAGCGCCGGCGCTTTTTCGCCGCCACCCGCGGCTTCTTCAAGAACTCGCTGCGGGCCATCCGCATCCAGGCCGCCACCGGGCCGCTGGTGGAAACCATCTTTACGGTCGCGGCCGCCTTGGCCATCGTCGTCGGCGCCCGGATCATTCTCGCGCGCGGCTTCGACCAGGAAAGCGTCGGCGAACTGGGCGCGTTCTTCCTCCTCCTCGTCGGCGCCCTCGACCCCGTGCGGAAACTCTCGAACGTCTCGAACCGCGTCCAGCAGGCCTCCGCCGCCGCCGACCGCATCTTCGCCCTCATGCAAACCGAACCGGAACCCCGCTACGGCAGCCACGGCACGGTCCTCGCGCCGCACCACGAGTCCATCCAATTCCGCAACGTCTCCTTCGCCTACGGGGCCGGCAAATCCGTCCTCCACGACGTCAGCCTCTCCATCCGCCACGGCGAAGTCCTCGCCGTCATCGGCCGCACGGGTTGCGGCAAGACGACTCTGGTGAGTCTCATCCCGCGATTCTTCGAGCCCGCCGAGGGGCAGATCCTGATTGACGGCACCGACACCCGGCGTGTGACCCTGCGGTCCCTGCGCGACCAGATCGCCATCGTCCCGCAGGAGACGATGCTCTTCGCCGACACGGTTGCGATGAACATCGCCCTCGGCGCTCCCGGCGCCGGGCGCCCGACCGGCGGCGCGCCCGACCAGGGGCGCATCGTCGCCGCCGCACGCGCCGCACGGGCCCATGCCTTCATCGAACACCTCCCCAAGGGCTACGACACGGTCCTGGGTGAACACGGCACGACGCTGTCGGGCGGCGAGCGCCAGCGCCTTGCCCTGGCCCGCGCCATCCTCCGCGACCCTGCCATTCTCATCCTCGATGAAGCCACCAGCGCCCTGGACGAGGAAACCCAGCAGCAGGTCCAGGACGCCCTCCAGGAGTTCGTCCGCGGGCGGACCACGATCCTCATCGCCCACCGGCTCTCGACCCTCGCCATCGCCGACCGCATCGCCGTCTTAGATGCCGGCCGAATCGTGGACGTCGGCACCCACGCCGAACTCTTGGACCGCTGCCACCTGTACCGCCGCCTGCGCGAGATCGGTCTGGAGTAAGTCCGCCGTGCTGTTCGCGCGCAACCGCTTTAGGAGTCGAGACTTGCGCCTCCGCCGGCGATGTGGACAACCTGTGGAGAATCGCAGCCCCCGGCCATAACTCCCTGTTCTTGCAGGACTTGCGGCGCCCATGCCGGCGGCGGCATTGTTAGTTGATTGGCACATCTCCACATGCGCGGGCGGTGCGTGCCTCGGCACAAGGGGGCACTTCTGGGTGGCGCGGGCGGGTACTAGCTGTCTGAGAAATCGCGTGGCGGCCTTTCTGGGCCACCGCGCATGGCACGGAAAGAGGTGGCGGCCTAGGAAGGCCGCCACCCGAGAACGTTCTGGATTTCTCAGACAGAGCACTAGTACCGGTTATACGGCCTGCCGTCCTTGCCCGCCACGTCGTCCATCAGGTCGGCGTAGAAGCGCCCGCTCGTTTCGTTGTACCACCAGCCGGCATTCTGGTCTCCGGGCGGAAACAGCGCCGCAAGGTCGTCCGTCCAGCGGACCGTCCCGTCGCCCGTCATCGGGTTGGCGGGCATCTGCTCAATGTAGGGCCCATAGATGTACTTCCCGCCGCGGGCGTCGGCGCACTCGCCCTCGAAGTTGGTCGGCTTGGTCAACTGGTCGGCGAACTGTTCCCCGTCCGGCACGTCGGCGTGCTGGTTGCGGTACACCTCGATGTGGACCCGGACCTTGGAGAGGTTTTCCTTAAGATTGGTTTCCCTCACGGTGGAGGGGATGTCGGAAAAGTTTGCCGCCACGATGGCCGCCAGAATGGCCAGGATGATGACGACAATCAGGATCTCGACCAGCGTAAACGCCCGGCCTGTTCGGCCCAACCCTGTTTCCTCCATGCGGACGGAGTCTCCTGTGCCCTATCGGCAGGAACCCGGCCGCCCCCTGAACCTTTCCGTTGGCGGCCGCCCGCTCGAACGGCCGAAAAACCGTTCCGACTTTCGTTTGACGGACCCCGCGCTTTGTGGTAGGTATGAGGTGGCGCGACGGGCGGCCCATCCGGCGCCGGCGCCGCGAATCCCCGCTCCGCGAATGCTGCGTGGAGGTGGCTGGCATGAGTTCCTCCGTCTCTGGGTCGCCCCACGACGGCGCCGCTTCCGACCCGTGGCGCGAGGCGCTCACGCATCTGCGGAGCCGCTCGGGCGGGCGCGACCTGCCCGCCTGGCTGGCCGACGCCCATCTGGCGTCGCTCGACGGCGCGCGCTGCGAGGTCCGGCTGCCGGCCTCGGCCGATCCGCCCGCCATCTCCGATCCGCTTCGCCGCGCCCTCGAGCGCGCTTTGGCGGGAACCGTCGGTCACCGCGTACAGCTCCAGTTCAGCCTCGCCTCCGCGCCGGACGCCGCGCCCCGCGCCGCTCCTTCGCCGGCCCCTTCGCCGCACGCCCTCGAGGCGCCCGAGCGCGATACGCCCGCCTTGAACCCCCTTTACACCTTCGAGAACTTCGTGACGGGCCCGTGCAACCGCCTGGCCCACGCGGCCGCTCTGGCCGTCGGCGATCTTCCCGGCCGGGCGTATAACCCCCTGTTCATCCACGCGAACGTCGGCCTGGGCAAGAGCCACCTCCTCCAGGCCATCTGCCACCGCGTCCTGGCCGGTCGGCCCGACACCACGCTGGCCTACATGTCGTGCGAGGATTTCGTCAATCGCTTTATCGCGTCCATCGAGCGCAACCAGGCGGAGCAGTTTCGCCGGCGCTTCCGCCACATCGGCGCGCTGGTCATTGACGACATCCATTTCCTCGCCGACAAGGACCGCACCCAGGAAGAGTTCTTCCACACCTTCAACACGCTCTATCAGGCGCAGAAACAGGTCGTTCTCTCCAGCGACTCGCCGCCCCACGAAATCCCGAGCCTCGAGGAGCGCCTTGTCTCGCGCTTCAAGTGGGGCCTGGTCGTCCGGATTGATCGGCCCAGTTTCGAGACGCGCGTCGCCATCGTCCAGAAGAAGGCACGCCTCCGCGGGCGCGACCTTCCGGAGAACGTCGTCCAATACATCGCCACCGTCGTGGACACCAACAACCGCGAACTCGAAGGCGCGGTGGTCCGTGTCCTGGGCTACGCGGCCCTGTGCAATCGCGAGATGGACCTGGCCATGGCCAAGGAGGCCCTGCGCGACCTCGCGGCGGCGCCCAACCGGGCCATCACCATTCAGGAAGTAACCGACGCCGTCCTCGCCCGCTACAGCGCCCGCCTCAGCGAACTCCAGGGCAAACGCCGATCCCAATCCGTCGCGCTCCCGCGCCAGGTCTGTATGTTCCTGGCGCGACGCCTGACCAACCGCAGCCTGGAAGAGATCGGATCGTTTTTCGGCGGGCGTGACCACTCGACCGTCCTCCATGCGGAACGGAAAATCCGGCGCCTGGTCGAACACGACCCCGCCTTCCGCGGCCTCATCGAGGCCGTCGAGCGGGATATTTTGCGGGCATAATCCGGTCGAGAACCGGTGGCGCACTGGTGGCGCACTGGTGGCGCACGCAAGTGGATTTCACAGGCCCCTCGCCGTCCGGGCTGAGCGCCACCACCTCGGGCGCCGAGCGCCAAGGGCTATTTCACAACTTATCCACAATTGCGGCGGAGGAGGGGCGATTCTAAACCCCTGCCAAAACAAGGCTTACAGATGCCCACGAAAACAAATTCAGGTTTTCACCGGACATATGACGGAGAATAGTTCCTTATAGAGAACAACTAAGTAATACAGCCATTCCCAAAAAGGGACCCAAAAGACAAGGAGACCCAGCCCATGAAAGTCGTTTGTGATCGTGCCACGTTAACCCAGGGCGTCCAGGTTGCCGCCGGCGTCGTTCCGCATCGCAGTCCAAAACCCGTCCTCGGCTGCGTCAAACTTGAGGCCCAAGGTGACCGCGTCACCGTTCTGGCCACCGACCTGGAGGTCGGCATCCGCTGCTCGCTGCCGAAGATGGAGGTCCAGGAGGCCGGCGAGGTCCTTCTTCCTGCCGAACGCCTCCACCCCATCCTGCGGGAACTCGATGCCGAAACCATCACCCTCACAAGCACCGAGCAGGAAACCACTATCGAGGCCCCCGGGGCGCGCTTCAAAATCCTCGGGGAGAACCCGGCGGATTTTCCCAACGTCCCCGATTTTCCCGAGGGCGATGCCGCCACCGCCAAGCCCGACGACCTCCTGAGCCTTATCCGCCGCGTCTCCTTCGCCACGGCACGCGAGAACACCCGATACGCCCTCAACGGCGTCCTTTGGGAGATGGAAGGGTTGACGCTGGTCCTCGTGGCGACGGACGGACGGCGCCTGAGCCTCGCTCGCGGCAAGTGCAAGGGCGGACCCAAGAAGGCGATCCCGGCCATTGTTCCCTCCAAGGCCGTTGCCCTCATCGAACGCTGCCTCGCCGACGTCTCCGACCACAAAACCGATGTCCGCATGGCCATTAGCGAGAAAGATATTCTGGTGGCCTCCGCCTCGGCCGACGGCGGACAGTGGGTTGCCTACTCGCGGCTCGTCGAGGGGCATTTCCCGAAGTACGACGACGTCATCCCGAAGGACCCCGACAAGAAGGTTGTGCTGAAGACGGCGGCGCTCCTGGGCGGCGTGCGCAAGGCGGCCCTTCTGACGAACGAGGAGTCGCGGGGGATCCACCTGAAGTTCGCCAGCGACGAGGTCATTCTGACCAGCCGGACACCCGAAATGGGCGAGGCCGAGGTTCATATCCCCGCCCAGTACGGCGGCGAGGCCCTGGAAGTCGCCTTCGACCCGAACTTCCTCGCCGACGCGCTGAAGGCCATGGACTGCGAGGAATTCACCTTCGCCTTCAAAGGCCCGTCGAAGCCCGGCGTGATGATGGAAGGGAAGATATTCACTTACGTCGTCATGCCCATCAGCGTGGTGTAGTGAGCCCCGTGCGGGCTTGTCCGCTGTAGCCCGCACGGCGAAGGCGGGAGCGCGGGGCAATGTGTCCGGCCGACAAGTTGCGCTGCCGCGGGCGCGTGCCGTTCGAGCGGTCGCATGAGCGACTCATCCCAACCCGCCGACCCCGACCTTTGCCCTGCCGAGCCTCTCGGCCCGGTCCTTCGCCGTATCCTGCGCCGGACCGGACTGGCGCATGCCAACGACCGCCAGAGGGTCTGGGCCGCCTGGCAAGACCTCCTCGGACCCGATGCCGCCCACACGCACCTGGAGGGCCTCCGCAAGGGGACGGCGACGTTCGTCGTGGACTCCAGCGCGCTGCTCTCGGAACTGAGCAACTTCCGCCGCCAGGCGCTGCTCGAAGGCCTCCAGGCGCGCGTCCCGTCGCCGTTCGTCTCGAACCTGAAGTTCCGTCTGGAGAAGCGGGCGTGACCGGTCGCGCTTGACCGCAGAGGCGCGCTCACCGCGGAGCGGGACGGATTCTTGGCGTTTAAGGCAGCCGAAATCGGGCTTGACAGGCCCGCAGGGCGGGTCTATACTCCCCGGTCTTGCGGGTGGGCCGCACGGAAACGTGAGCGGATGAATACCCAAACAGCGTTCATCAAGGCGGACGAGGTGGACCGGACGTGGTGGGTGGTGGACGCCACGGACCGGGTGCTGGGGCGTCTGGCGGCGAAGGTTGCGCCCATCCTGATGGGCAAGCATCGTCCGTCCTATACGCCGAACCAGGACACGGGCGATTACGTGGTGGTGATCAATGCCGGGAAAATCCGCCTGACGGGGTCGAAGGCCCGCCAGAAGGAGTACGACTGGTACACGTACTATCCGGGGGGTCACAAGTATCTGTCGTTTGCGGAGATGCTGAAGAAGCATCCGACGCGTCCGGTGGAGTTGGCGGTTCGGCGGATGATGCCGAAGGGCCGACTGGGTCGGAAGATGTTTGCGAAACTGAAGGTGTATGCCGGGCCGGAGCATCCGCATCAGGCCCAGGGCCCGAAGGAACTCGAACTGTAGAAGACGGCGCCCGGCGTGTGTTCACGCCGGGCTAAATAAAAGTAAGGAGCGTGAGCCGTGACGCAAGCGCCAGCGGAAGTTTCGAAAGCCAGGGTGATCTGGGGGATCGGGCGCCGCAAGACGGCGGTGGCCCGCGTGCGCCTTGCGCCCGGCGAGGGGAAACTCACGATCAACGGTCGGGAGGTGGCGGAGTATTTCAGCGAGGAAAAGGATCGGGCGAGCGCCCTCAGCCCCCTGCGAGCGACAAAGCAGGAGAAGGCGTGGAACATCACGGTCAACGCGAAGGGTGGCGGGCGGACGGGCCAGGCCGACGCGGTGAAGTTGGGCATCGCGCGGGCGCTTCGGCGGGCGGATGCGAGCCTGGAGGCGGCGCTGCGCGACGGGCAATTTCTGACGCGCGACCCCAGGATGGTCGAGCGGAAAAAGTACGGTCAGGCGGGGGCCCGCAAGCGGTTCCAGTTCTCGAAACGTTGACAGGCGTTTAAATCGCAGCGGAAGCGCGAGCGGCTCCGGTCGGGCCGCTCGCGGTTTTTCATCCACGTTCCGCGTGACAGGCGCCTTTGCACTTCCTACAATAGCCTCGCGGAGGCCCGGCGGCGAAAGGTCGCCGGCCGCAAACGCAGAGCGAGCGGGAGAAAGCCATGACGCGCGTGGGCATCATCGGAGCGAGCGGCTATGCCGCCGGGGACCTCGTGCGCCTGCTCCTGGCGCATCCGGCGGCGCGGATAACAGCCCTGGCGGACCTGCCGGAGAAGTGCGGGCCCCTGGCAAAACTCTGGCCGCAGTTCGCAGGCCGGATTGACCTGGAGGTGCGCGAGGCCGACGCCAAGGCCCTGGCCAAGGCGTGCGATGTCGTCTTCCTTGCCCTGCCGCACACGGTCAGCCTTCAGTACGTTCCGGGGCTGCTTGCGGCGGGGCTGCGGGTGATTGACTTTTCGGCCGACTACCGCCTCAAAACGCCGGGCCTGTATGAGAAGGTGTACGGCCTCGCGGCGGACGAGGCCAACCTGAAGCACGCGGTGTACGGGTTGCCGGAACTGTATCGGGAGGAGATTCGCGGGGCGCGACTGATAGCGAACCCCGGGTGCTATCCGACGAGCGCCATCCTGGGCCTGGCGCCGCTGGTGCGCGAGGGTCTGGTGGCGCCGGACTCGATCATCGTGGACTCCAAGAGCGGCGTGTCGGGCGCCGGCCGGACGCCGAAACTCCTGACGCATTACCCGGAATGCAACGAGTCGCTGCAGGCGTACGCCGTCGGGACGCACCGGCACCAGCCGGAGATGGCGGAGCAACTCGGCCTGGTGGGCAAGACGAGCGTCGAGGTGCTCTTCGTGCCGCACCTGGCGCCGATGGACCGCGGGATCGAGACGACGATCTATGCGCGGCTTCTGTCGAAGGTGTCGGCGGAGGAGATGCTCAAGATGTACCGTACGGCGTACGACGGCGAGCCGTTCGTCGTCGTCCGCTCCGAGCCGCCCGCCACCAAGCACGTGACAGGTACGAACTATGTGCATATTTATCCGACGGCCGTCGGTGGGCGGGTGGTCGTCAGCGCCGTCCTCGACAACCTGACCAAAGGGGCGGCGGGACAGGCGCTCGAGAACATGAACCTCTTGTTCGGCCACGATGAGAAGGCGGGCCTGGCATGACGGACGCGAGCAAGGTTCGAGCGAGCGGGACAATCGGCGTCACGGGCGCCAAGGGGTTCCGCGCCGGGGCCGCCGCCGCAGGCATCAAAAAAAAGCGGGGCGCGCTCGACGTGGCGGTCCTCGTCTGTGACACGGAGGCGAGCGCGGCGGCGGTGTTTACGACCAACCGCGTGACGGGCGCCCCGGTCCAGGTGAGCCGCCGCCATCTGGCCGCGCGGTCCGCGATGAGGGCGGTGGTGGCGTCGAGCGGCAACTCGAACGTCTGCACGGGCGCGCAGGGCCTGGCGGACGCCGAGGAGATGACACGCCTGGCGGCGGAGGGTCTGGGGTGCCCGGTGGAGGCGGTGCTGGTGGCCTCGACGGGCGTCATCGGCCGGCTGCTGCCGATGGAGAAGGTCCGGGCGGGGCTGCCGAAGGCCCTGGCCTCGCTTGGGCGCGGGCGCGCGGCCGACGCGGCGCTGGCGCGGGCGATTATGACGACGGACATGCGTCCGAAGCAGGCGGGCGTGCGGCTGCGAATCGGCGCCCGGACGGTGACGATCGGCGGCGCCACCAAAGGCGTCGGCATGATTGAGCCGCGGATGGCCACGACGCTGGGGTTCCTGACGACGGACGCGGCCGTTGAGCACTCGGCTCTCCAGGCGATGCTGCGGCGGGCGGCGGACGCGACCTACAACTGCCTGACGGTGGACGGCCACCAGTCCACGAGCGACACGTTGGTGCTGCTGGCGAGCGGCGAGGCGATGGCGGGGTGTGATCCGATAGCGGAAGGGTCGGCGGAGGCGGCGAAGTTCGAGTCGGCGCTCGTGGCGGTGTGCGAGAACCTGGCGCGGCAGATCGTGGCCGACGCCGAGGGCGGAACGAAGGTTATCGAGGTCCGCGTGACGGGGGCCGCGTCGGACGAGGAGGCCGCGCGGGCCGCCCGCGCGATCGCCAACAGCCCGCTCGTCAAGTGCGCTTTCTTCGGCGAGGATCCCAACTGGGGCCGCATCACCAGCGCCGCCGGCGGCGCTGGCATCTCGAGCGGGGCCGACTCCATGCGCCTGGCGATCGGCGGCGTGCTGATTTTCGAGAAGGGGACGCCCGTCGAGGCCAAGGCCGCAAAAGTGAAGCGCGCCATGAAGGCCCGCGACATCATCGTCCGCCTCGACCTGGGGGCCGGCCGGGGCGAGGCGCGGGTCCTGACGTGCGATTTGTCATATGATTATGTAAAAATCAACGCTTCCTACACAACCTAGGCATCGCCCGAGAAATTACGAGGAGGAGGAGGAACCATGAAACGGACGGCAACGGTCCTTGTGGCGGCCATGGGGCTGATGGCGGGATGTTTCCCGGTTCTCTTGGACGTCAGAGACGGGCAGGTTCTGATTCCGCGGCAGGAGGGTGTTTTCAGTTTTGACCTGAAGTCAGGCGAGACCGTTCGCGTGGCCGAACGCGGGCAAGGCGACCCGGCATGGGCCTGCTGGTCGCCGGACGGCACGAAGGCGCTTGTGGCCGACGTGGGCGAGAACAGCAAGACCGCGCTCCGCATCGTGGATGTCAAAACGCATGAGGCCGCCCCCCTGGCCCAACTTGAGGCTGCGGCTTGCGTCCTCTGGGCGCCGGACTCCAAAAGCGTGAGCGCGGCCGTCGTGGGCATGAATGGGACGCAACTAAAACTCATCCGCCGCGAAGACGGCCAGATCAAGGTGCTCCTCGACCAAGCCCTCGTGATGCACGCGTGGTTGCCGGACGGCAAGATCGTCGCCTTCCGCGTCACGGAGAAGAAGCAAGATTCGCAAGTCGTGCGAGGTGACCTGGTCGTCGTGGATCCGGCAGGCGGCGAGCCGCGCGTCGTGACGACGGCCACGTGCGACCAGTCCGCCATCCTTTCCGTCAGTCCCGATGGGAAACAGGCCCTCGTCGTCGAAACGGAAGTCGCGGGCGAAGGCGACGAGCAGCAGGCGACGACCCAACTGGTCCAGGTTGCCCTTGCCGACGGTGCGAAACAGGTCCTCCCGGCGACCGACGCCCTGGCGGCCTTCTGGAGCCCGGATGGCCGGCGCATCCTTATCCTGAAAGGAAGCGGGGGTGCCGCAGCCCAGGCCATGGGTTCGATGGTGGGCGCACCGATTCCCACCGAAGGGCCGCAGATCGTCGTCACAGACGCGGAGGGCAAGAACGCCGTTCTTGCGGCGCCGAACGTCCTGACCCACAGCGGCGGCATGGGCGGCCCCGCGATGTATCCCTGCTGGGCGGACAACGACACGATCCTCTATTTCGTTTCCGCCAAAACCTATGGCGAGGCCGTCACGGCCGTCCGCCTGATGAGCGTCAAGGCAGACGGATCCGCCCGCCAGGATCTCCAGGCGGCCATCGACAACGGCGTGGCTCAAGCCGCCGCGCCGCCGGCTCCTGCGGCGCCTACCCCGGCGCTTGAGCGACGGCCGTAAAGGGACGCGCTGCGACGGGCGGTTTTTTTTGGCGGCCTGGCCGCACGCAGCGTATCATTATCTCTGCCATGGGCGAGATCCGCCACGCCGAACCCGTGAAACTCTTCGTCGGCATGCTGTCGGCCTATCCCGGCGCGCTGGCCGAGGCCGAGTCGCGCCTCACCCAGGTCCTTGGGCCGGTGGACCTGCGGAGCGACCTTTTCGCCCACGAGTTCACCGAATACTACCGCGACGAGATGGGCCAGCCGTTGCTGCGCGGTTTCCTTTCTTTCGCCGAACTCATCCCGCCGGACCGTCTCGCCTGCATCAAGCGCCTCGCCAACCAGGTGGAGCAGGACGTCGCTGCGACGCGCGAATGGCCGGTCCTCCGGCCCGCGAACCTCGACCCCGGCTACATCGCGCCGTCGCGCCTGGTGCTGGCGACCACGAAGGACAACGCCCACCGCATCTACCTGGAGGGCGGCATCTACGGCGAAGTGACGCTCCTGTGGCGGCGCGACAAGTGGGTCCCCCTGGAGTGGACCTATCCGGACTACCGCACGGGCGACTACCACGCGTTTTTCACGCGAGTCCGCGGCCGCCTCCTGGAGAACCGGCCGCACGGAAAGCGCCCGGCCGGGAAAAACGCCCCATGACGACCGTCTCGCGCGCCGACGAACGGTTGGCGGCCTTCCTTCGCGGGGCCGTCCTCGTCGTCGCCGCCGCCTTGCTCCTCCTTCTGCCGGAGTTCCGCGCCTCAGCCTCGTTCCTCGGCGTGCCGG
>DATKUU010000312.1:0-3143 GCA_035530455.1 Phycisphaerae bacterium
GGGCCGCAGTCGTCGGGGCCGCAGTCGTCGGGGCCGCAGTCGTCGGGGCCGCAGTCGTCGGGGCCGCAGTCGTCGGGGCCGCAGTCGTCGGGGCCGCAGTCGTCGGGGCCGCAGTCGTTCCGGCTTCGTCAACCGCCACGCTTCCGGTGTTCACCAAGATTTCCCAGCGGTAGCCAGTTGTAGCCACCACGGAGAGCAGCACAAGCTGATCTCCAACATCCGCGAAAATGGCCGTATCGTTTAGGGCCACATTGAAACCGTTGGAGGCCGTGACAATCACGTCGCCGCCGTCAGTCTTCATGCGAATGATGGCCAGAATGCCGGCCTTACTCGGAGCCCGCAGCGTCCGCGTTTCGTCCGCACCGACCGAGACAAGCTCCACGAGTTCGCCGTAACGGTTGATGTCGATGGTCCCGGCATCGCCGGGGTCCGGCACCAGGAACGGGCCCTCGTACATGTGTTGGGAGGTGTTGTGTCCTGACATATCGAAAGATCCTTTTGTAAATGATTCACACGTTACACGAGGGCCGCCGAGCCGGTGTTCACCAGGATCTCCCAGCGATACCCAGTTGCGGCCGACACGGAAAGCAATACCACTTGGTCGCCCACATCGGCGAACGTGCATGTGGTGTTGCCGGTCACGTTCCAGCCGGCAGCAGCGGTGATTTCGATGTCGCCACCGTCCGTCTTCATGCGAAGCGTCGCAAGAATCCCGGCCTTACTCGGAGCCTTCAGCGTCCGCGTTTCGCCACCGGCAGCGGTCGAGACAAGCTCCATCAGTGCGCCGTAGCGGTTGATGTCGATGGTCATGGCATCGCCCGGGTCCTCTTGCGAGAGCGGGGACTGGTACATGTGGTAAGGGGTGTTGTGTCCGGACATAGTGAGGAACCTTTCTAAAAAGGAGGAACATGGCCCGTGGGCCAAGAGGAACACTACGAAACAAACGTGTCGTCTTCGATGTAGAACGTCAACGTACCCGTTTTCGTATCACCGCCCTGCGCGGTGACGATCTTGATTCGCTCTGCGAATACCCGGGGCGCTTCTCCCGCAGCGTCGGTAAACGCAGCACCGTCCGTGTGCTTGTTCGGAAGCAACCGCGGATTCAAAAACGTGGTGGCTTGTGCCACGTCGGCAATCGTCAGGATCGGCGACCCCGACGTTTCGCCAGTGATCGTGAAATCGACCGTGGCTGCCAGGTCGCCGAATGCGTAGCCGATGCCGACCACCTTCCCGGTGACTTTCAGCCCGCCGTAGTCTGTGGCCGAGCCGTCTGCCGCCGTGGTGATTTCTACTGCTATGGAACGTAACATCATCTACTCCTATCCCAGGTTATTGGTCATCGTAACGGAAAACTGCGACCCGTGCCGGGTGTGTGTTATTCTACCACCGTCTGTGTTGAAACCAAGCGTCTTTGGGCTGTGCCGCCGGTCGTATTCGATCGAGGCACGGAGCCGTTCGAGGAATAGCGCATGCTCCCGCCCGGCCGGATCGTCCTTGTACCGTGTCGCTGCTATGTCCCGGCAGGACTGTAGAATCGTTTCGCTGTGCGCCTGCCCGCCAAGTGGGTAGGAATTCGCTTCTGTCAGCGGGTCCACCTTTGCGTCGTAGTGGTAAATGATGCCATACGCCGCGTCAGGCGTGGGGTACAGCATCAGTTCAGTCACCTGCGCCGAGGTCATGTCGGCAGTCTTCGGCCGCAGTGCGAACTGGTACGGCCGCCCCTCGGAATCGTTGGCGGCCCGGTGCTTGTCGATCATTCCAGGCGTTACCTGCTCGATAATCCGGCTTTCGTCCTCGTCCTCGTCGTACACCAAGTCCCCAACCATCGCCCCGAATGCCGTAGGCAGGTCGTAAAGGTACGTGCTTGCCACTGTGTCAAAAGTCGCCGTGGGCGATAGGAATGACCAGCGGTGAGCTACCCCGGGTCCCTGGCCTCGCTTCCGGGCCGTCGACCAGCCACTCTCCTCAATTACCGGCGGGTAGATGAATTGCAGGTAGCCCGCGTTCAGTATCGAGTCTAGCCGATTGCCTTGGTCGCTCGACCAGTTGGCGCTGTCCCGGGTCCAGCCCAGGAAGTCCGCAATCTCCGTGCGGAGTTCGGAATAAATCCAGTCTACGCTGGCGCCACTTGGCCGTGCGACAAGATCCTCCTCGATATGGTACGTCGCGCCGGCGTATACTATCTCTATGTAGGCCGTGTAGGCGATCCCAGCCGTGTCGGTGAAGGAATACTGATAGATGCCCGTGGCACTGTTTGTCATGGCCGTCCCATCGGCCACTTCTGCTGGCGTAGCAGTTCCACCGGTTGCTGCACCGGCAAACCCAGTCCCATCCACTGTGTTCGTCAGTCCTGTTTCCTGATACAAGGCATACGACGTGGTGCTCTGGCCTGTGACCTTGGCGTAGTAGTTCAGCCCCTCCAGGTCCGTCATGCCGACCACACTCAAGAAGTTGACCATCTGCCCGTCAGAGAGCCCGTGGGCTGCGGACGTGGTGATTACAACGGGGTTGGCCACCGTGCCACCGCTGATCGTTGACGCGGAGAGGTCATTCCGCTTGATGCCATAGGCCCCGGTGGGGTCCGACAGCTTGGCCGATGTCACGTTCGTCAGAACGTCCTCGACTTCCCACGCCTTGCTAAGTATTCGCGTGCCCATTAGTCCAACTCGATAATGGTTGTTTCGGAATGAAGGTTCGTCGCTCCAGCGGCCACAATCACGTCAATCTGGTCACTGAGCGTTTCCAGCGTGTCGGCATCTGCCCCCGTTTGTGCGAGCCCAGATACGTCGGCCTTACTTGCCGTGCGGCTGGCCGCGTCTGTAACAACGGCGTTCGTCACCGTACTGGTAGTCGTCACCAGCGTGACGGTTCCAATAGTCACCCCGGACTGATCGGCAGCGAGCGAGTCCACCAACACTACGCCTTGTACTTTGTTCGTTACCGGGTCGTAACCTACGTCGGCAAAGTCCTTCAGGTCGGCCAGGGATTGGACGCTCCCGCCGAGTGCTCCAGGGTCGGTCCTGGGGACGCCAGGCGTGACGGGAGGGGCGGGAGCCGTGCCGAGCCACTCCATCACATTGACATGGAATCCAGTCGGGTCTGCTTGGCTTTGCGACTCCCATTCGTTCACTACGGCGGCGGCG
>DATKUU010000313.1:0-10967 GCA_035530455.1 Phycisphaerae bacterium
TGGGACAGCGTCGAGCAACACCTGTGGCCGCTCGACCGGACGAGGGGCCTGACAGGCGGGACGCCGCCGGCGAAACGTGACGCTCCTTTGCCCGAACCGGAGGCGCCCGCTCGAGACGCACCCGCGCCTCCGAAGGCGGACGAGGCGCAAGGAGGGCAGCGATG
This sequence comes from Phycisphaerae bacterium, assembly GCA_035530455.1. Taxonomy (GTDB): domain Bacteria; phylum Planctomycetota; class Phycisphaerae; order FEN-1346; family FEN-1346; genus JAPLMM01. Next base: position 165 of record DATKUU010000313.1, read on the forward strand.
AAACGCATGCGACGAGCGGCCGTGTTTGGGGTCGTTGCCGCCGTGGTTCTGGCGGCGGGTTGCGGCGCGACGCAGCTCGAGAAGACGCGCGCTCGGGCCCGGGAGCGCTGGGCCACCTCGCGGGCCGAGATCGCCACGAAACTGGCCCAGGGGTGTTTCGAGCGCGGCGAACTGGGGCGCGCCCGCGACCATCTGCAGGAGGCCCTGAAAGGCGACCCGCCGTACGCGCCGGTCTATCTGCTGGCGGCGCGCCTGGCGGTGGAGAAGGGCGAGTTTGACGACGCCCGGCGATACGCCGAGGCCGCACGTGCCCTCGAACCCGAATCCGCCGAAATCTGGTATGTCCTCGGGACGGTCCACCAGACGTTCGACCAGCCGGAGGAGGCGCTGGCGGCGTTCACGGAAGCGGCGCGTCTCGATCCGGACAACCCGGCCTATGCGCTGGCGCAGGTGGAGTTTTTGATCCGCCAGGGGCGTGTCCACGAGGCGGAGCAGCGGCTCGGAGAGGCCGTCGGGCGGACCCCCGGCCGGGCTGAACTTCAGGTCGCGCTCGGCGACCTGTTGGGCCTGCTCGGTCGGCACGAGGAGTCGGCGGGGTCGTACCGCATCGCGATGCGTCTTGCCCCGAAGCGCCAGGACGTGGCGGAGCGGTTGGCGACGGCGCTCTTTTTGTCGGGGGCCTACGACGAAGCGGAACCGCTCCTGGAGAACGCGGCGGAGCGCGACGGGAAGGAAACCCCCGCCTGGGTGCTCCGGATGTGGGGCGAATCGCTGCTGGCCACAGGCCGGGTGCGCGAAGCGCGTCCGGTGCTCGAGCGCGTGCTGGAGAAGGATGCAGGCGCGCTGGGCGTCCACGTGGCGCTGGCGAAGTGCGACATCCTTGAGAACCAACCGGCTTCGGCTCGGCGGCGTCTGGATAAGGTTCTCTCTTCCGCGCCGGACCACGCGGAAGCAAACGCCCTGATGGGGCTCCTGCTGATGCACTCCGGTCGGGCCGGCGAGGCCGTGCCGCACCTGAGACTGGCCCTGGCCGCTCCGGACTGCGGCGAGCGTGAGGCGCTGGAGCGTCTGCTCGCCCGCGCGCGGAGCGGGGCCGAGAGGTCGGACGAGACGGATGGGGGTTTGGGAGGCGCCAGTCCGTGATTGAACTTCGTCGCGCCGCAGCGGTGGTGCTGCTGTTCCTCGGCGTCGGGATGTGTCTGCACCTGCTGTTGGACCCGATGGGCGAGGCGGGGCAGTCGCCGGCGGTCAAGACGGTGGTGCTGGGGACGGGCCTGTTCCTGGCGGTGCTGGGGGTGATTGGGGGCTACCTGATCGCCCGGTTGCCCAAGGAGCGCCTCGACGTGGTCGCGGGGCGCCTGGAAGACCTTGTGCGGCGGAGCACGATCGGCCTGGTGGTCAGCGAAGGTGAGACCGACGCCCTGGGCCGACTCGGACACGCCGTCAACCGCTACCTGACGTTCATCAAGGACGAGGTCGAGCAGTCGCGCATGGTTGCGAAGGAACAGCAGATTCAGATGAAGGTGCTGGGGGCGGAGAAGCGGCACGTGGAGGCGGTGCTTGGCGCGATCAGCGACGGTGTGATTGTGACGGACGCGTTCGGCGACATGGTGCTGGCGAACGGGGCGGCGGAGACGATTTTCGAGTTCCGGTTCGACGGGGCGGTGCGTCGGCCGGTCGAGGAGGTCCTCAATGACCGCAAGTTCCTCGCCCTGCTGGCGGAGATGCGCGAGACGGGTCTCCACTCGCCCCACCGGACGACGGAATGGGTGCTCGGCGAGGGCGACGCGGCGAGAACTTTCCGCGTCACGTTCAACACGGTGATTCAGAACAAGCGGCGGGACCGGATCAGCGGCATCGTGGCCGTCCTCCACGACGTCACCAAGGAGAAGGAAATCGCCCGGATGAAGAGCGACTTCGTCTCCAACGTCTCGCACGAACTCAAAGCGCCCCTGGCGAGCATCAAGGCCTACGTCGAGATGCTGTTGGACGGCGAGGCGACCAGCGAGGCGGCCTCGCGCGAGTTCCTCCAGACCATCGCCCACGAGACGGAACGCCTCAACCGCCTCATCCAGAACATCCTGAACCTCAGCCGGCTGGAATCGGGCCTCGTGCCCGTCAACAAGAGCGACTTGGCCATTACCGAAATCCTGCGCGAGGTCGTGGATGTCATCGCGCCCCAGGCCGCCCAAAAGGGCGTGCGCGTCGAGGCCGACCTTGCGCCCGTCTTCTTCCGCGTCCACGCCGACCGCGACATGATTTACCAGGCCGTCCTGAACGTCGTCTCCAACGCCGTCAAGTACACCCCGCAGCAGGGGCGCGTTCAAATCTCCACGTACCTGGAGGACGGGTCGGTGGTGGTGGACGTGACGGATACGGGGCACGGCATCGCGCCGGAGGAGGTGGAGAAGATTTTTGAGAAGTTCTACCGGGCGCGCGGATCGGGGGACACAAGCACGGGCACCGGCCTTGGCCTGCCGCTCGTCAAGCACGTGGTCGAGACGGTCCACGGCGGGCGCGTCGCGGTCAAAAGCGAGGTCGGCAAGGGGACGACGTTCCGCCTCTGCCTGCCTGCGGTCCGATGACCGTTTGAAAGGAGAGTCTCGTGGCGCCGAAAATTCTTGTGGTGGATGACGAAGCCCCCATCGCCAACGTCGTTGCGATGAAGCTCCGCAACGCGGGCTTCCAGGTCACCGTCGCGTTGGACGGTGTGGAGGCCTATGAATCGGCCAAGGCCGACCGCCCCGACTTTCTCATCACGGACCTGCAGATGCCCGGCATGAGCGGCCTGGAACTGGTGGCACGGCTGGCGGCGGAACTCGGCGACGGCATTCCCACGATCCTTCTGACGGCCAAGGGGTTTGAACTGACCGGAGAATCTCTCCGCGAACTCCCCATCCGCCGCATTATGACCAAGCCTTTCAGCCCGCGCGAACTCTTGGCCGCGGTCCAGGAGGCGCTGGGTCTCTCCGTGTCGAGTTAGACGTCGGCTAGGGGTACATGCGATGGCGGTTTCGGAAATAACGGCTAGGGCGCCCGTGGACGGCGCGATGCTGGCCCGCGTTGCCGCAGAGACGCTCCAGGCGACCGGCGTGACGGTGGAGTTTTTCCGGGCGGACGGGTCGGCTCTGGGCGCGGCGCCCGGGAGCCCCTGCGATGCTGCCACCTCCCGCCTCGTGACCGAGGCGGAAGCGACGGGGGCCTTTCGGGTGGAGCGGCACGGGAGGCGCTTCGTTGCCGCTTGGCCTATCGGCCGGCGCGGACGGGTCGTCCTGGTGGCGACCGGCACGGTGGAGGCGGTCGCGGGTGGTCGTCCGCAGGCCCTCCTGGCTGCCGTCGCCCGTGCCGTTTGCGCTGAGTTCGAGCGCCAGATCGCGCGAGCCGAGAGCGAGGCCTCGGCGGAAGCCCTCGCCCAGAGTTTCGAGGAAATCAGCCTCCTGCACAACCTCGGCAAGGTGCTGCGCGTCACCCAGCCGGTGAGCGAACTGCTGGACCGCATTTGCATAGAACTGCGCGAGACAATCGGCGCCGAGGCCGCCGCCGCCTACCTGCCCCAGGTCGAGGGTCTCGGCCCGGAACGGGTCATCGCCGGCCGCCTCCCCTTCGACGCGGACCTCTTGCCGCGACTCGTGGACCATGTTCTGGACTCGCTCGGCCCGGAGCAGACCGTCGTCATCATCAACCATTGCCAGGAGGACCCGTTCCTGGCGGGGCTTTCGATTGCGTTGGAGCGTCTGGTGCTTGTTCCGCTGCCGCTGCGCGAGGGGGTCAGCGGCGCTTTGGTCGCCGTCAACCGCTCCCCCGGCGAGTTCGGGAGCCCCGACGCCAAACTCGTCCGGTCCCTCACCGCCAGTGCCGCTGTCTTCGTCGAGAACCGTCGGCTCTACCGTGACCTGCACCAGTTGATGCTCGACCTGGTGCGGGCCCTCGCTTCCAGCATTGACGCGAAGGACCCGTACACGTGCGGCCACAGCGAGCGCGTGGCCATTACCAGCCGCGAGATCGCCCGACACCTCGGCCTGTCGGAGCAGCAGATCGAGTGGGTCTACCTGGCCGGCCTGGTGCACGACATCGGCAAGATCGGGACGCCCGAGCACATCCTCCGCAAGGAAGGACGCCTGGATCCCGAGGAACGCCAGATCGTCCAGCGTCACCCGGGCGTCGGCGGGCACATCCTCGAAGGCATCCGGCGCCTCGAACCCATCCGCGATGCCGTTGTCCATCACCACGAGCGCCTGGACGGCTCGGGGTATCCGGACGGCCTGAAGGGCGACGCGGTTCCGATCCTGGCGCGGATCATCGGCCTGGCCGATGCCTTCGATGCCATGACCAGCAACCGGCCGTACCGACCCATGATGCCGCTGGAGCACGTGCGGCTGGAAATCGAGCGCAACGTCGGCACGCAGTTCGACGTCCGCGCCGTGGACGCCCTCTTCGCGCTGGACATGAGCCGCCTGATGTCCCAGTTTGCCGAACGGACGACCGCCTGCACGGCGCCCGCCTGACCGCCGAATCGGAGGAACCTGTGACCACGACAGCCGACACGTACGGCAGCATGACGGTGATGACGGTGGACCCCGCCGTCACGCGGCCGGAGTGCGAGACCTTCCGCCGAATCGCCGAGGAGCAACTCCGCGCCGGCGGCCGGTGGTTCGTCCTTGACCTCTCTCGGGCCAGCGCCCTGGACAGCGGCGGACTGGAGGAACTGCTGGCCTTTCAGGAGAAGGTCGAAGGCCTCGGCGGCGCGGTCAAGGTGGCCGGACTGAAGGGCCACACGCGGACCATCTTCCAGATCACGCGCTTCGACAAAAAATTCGAGGTCTTCGACAGCGTTCACGATGCCGTCAGGAACTTCTACTAGGACCCGAGCGATGCTCCCTGCCACGAAACAACGCGCACGCCTGGGCGACCTGCTGGTGGCTAGCGGCACGATCACCGAGGAACAGCGCGCCCGGGCCCTCGAGGTCCAGCAGCGCGGCAACCAGGAGAAACTCCTCGGCGAGATTCTCGTGGATCTCGGCTATGCCAGCCAGGAACAAGTCCTCTCCGCCGTCGCGGAGGCGTGCGGCGTGCCGTTCGTCCGACTCACACCGGAACTGGTGGACCCCGAGGCCCGCGGAGCGCTCTCCGAAACGTTCTGCCAGAAGCACGGCGTGCTGCCTCTGTTTCGCATCCGCGACGTGCTCACCGTGGCCGTCCCCGAACCCGCCAACGTCTTCCTGGTGGACGAGATTGCGCAGTCGGCCGGCATCAACGTTCAGATCGTTGCCGCCACCGCCGACAACATCTACCAGATGCTCGAGCAGACCCAACCGGGAGGGCAGGGGGCCGGCGCCGCCGACGACCTCGGGCTGGACCTCCAGGCGCCCGAAGCCCTTCGGCGCACCGAGGAATACGAGGCGCTCTACGGCAACTGGCCGCCCGAGAAGGTCGCCGACCTTTTGCTTCACGAGGCGGTCCGATCCGGCGCCGAGGCCATCCACCTGGAGCCCGACGAGAAGGTCTTGCGGGTCCGGTTTCGGATTGACGGCGTGCTGCATGTCGTGATGCGTCCGCCGGCCCGGCTGGCGTCGGGGCTGACGGCCGCTCTGGCCGACATGGTCGGCGCGTCCGGCCAGGCCGGCGCCCCCGACGTTCGGTCAAGCGCCCGCGTCGTCGTCCAGGGCCAGGCGGTTCAGATGCACCTCGCCTCGCTGGAAGGCGCGTACGGCCCGCGGACGGTCGCCCGGATCGTTCGTGAGGATCAGGCGGCGCCTCCCCTGGAGAAACTGGGCTGCGAGTTCAACCTCCTCGACCGTTTCCGCCTTATGGCGGGGGGCCTGAGGGGTCTGGTGCTCGTCGCCGGCCCGCGCGCCAGCGGTGTGACAACCACCCTGTACAGTGTTCTGAAGGACCTGGACCCCGTGCGCCTCAACCTCTGCACCTTCGAGGCCTGCATCGGGTTCCATTTGCCGGGGGTCAACCAGTTCTCGCCGGCGACGTGCGGTGTGACGGACCGTGCGGCGGCCATCGGCCGACTCCTCCTTCACGAGCCGGACGTCCTGGCGCTCGATGGCATCCTGGACGAGCGCGTCGGTCGGCTTGCCGTCGAGGCGGCTATGGACGATCGGCTCGTCTTCGCCCAGGTTCGGGCCCTCGATGCCGCCGACGCCGTCGCCCGCTTCGGCGCATGGGTCGGGCGGGACGCGCTGGCGCCGGTGCTGCGCGGCGTGTTGGCCCAGAGGCTGGTGCGCACGATCTGCCCGGCCTGCAAGGCGCCCTACGAAGCGCCCGCCCCGGTTCGCCGGCGGATTCAGGAGACCCTCGGTTCCGCCGACGGGCTGAGCAAGGGACGAGGCTGCGCCGCCTGCCGACACACCGGCTTCCGCGGACGCATCGGCCTGTTTGAACTCCTGCTGCTGGAACCTCCACTGGCCGACCTCGTCCGCCAGGGGGCCGACGCCGACCGCCTGCGCGCCGCCGCGCGCGACGCCGGCTTGCCCTCTCTCTGGGTGGATGGCATCAACAAGGTCCGGGCGGGCATCACCCCTCTGGACGAGGTGCTCGAGGCGCTGGAAGGATGCCCCGGCCGGCCGGCGGCGCTCGATCCGGCCCCCGACCGCGCCCAGGCGTGACAGGGACGGCGCCGCTGCCGACCCCATGCCGATAAAAAGCGGAGCCGAACGAGCGGCTCCGGAAAATCTACACATCCAATGGGCTGACGGCTTGGGCCGGCGCCTTATCTGCCCCCGTGGTAGTATTTTCCGGATCCGCCGCTTTTGACGTTCTTGGTCTTTTCAGCGTCTTCAATTTTCTTTTTCAGGTCCACTATTTTCTGTTTGAGGGTCGTGTCGGCCTCGCGTTGCTCCTCAGGCAACATCTGGTAAATGGCCACGTACACCCCGAGCGTCCGCTTGTCATCCGCGATCTTCGTGTAGAGGGCGGCTGTCTTTTCCATGAGGTCGCGCCGGTGTTTGAGGATCGTGCCCAGCACCTCGTCGAGGCTTGCCTTCAGGTCGTTCGGCATGGAGTCGCGCTTTCGCTCCGCGTGCTGCAGGTTGCGGTGCAGCGCCGCGTACTTGCTCTCCATCAGCTGCCACTGCTCCGCGCACGCCATGCACATGTTCCGGTACTCCGGAACGCCTTTCGCCTTGGACTCCTTTATCACGGCGGGGTTCAGTTGGTTGGGATCTTCGACGGCCTTGAGGGCGGCATTCTCGGCCGTGAGAATCTTGATGCTGAGTTCCAGTTCGTCCTGTTGGAGTTGCGGCAATTTCTCTTTGGTATCAGTCAGTTGCTTCTCGATGCGGGCGCGTTCGGCCTCGTGCATTGGTTTTACACGGTCGGCCTCGGCCGGCTCTGGGGCCGGGGTCTCCGCCGCCGGCGCCTCCGCTGCCGGTTTCGGCGTCTCGCCTTCTCCTGCCGCCGCAGCGCTCCACCGCGGCGCCGAACCCATTGCCGCCGCCGCCACCATCCACCCCAGCAGGAACCGTTTCATGCCACGCTCCCGCCTGTTGCGAGCCCCCGCTTCCCATCCCCCCCTATTATATACGACGCAGACTACCTCAGACAATTCATTCCTTGATGGCCGTCACGCGCACCGTCAGATACCCCTGCCGGTGCCCGATGTGCCGTCGGCTCGCCTTCCGCCGGCGGACCTGCACCACCTCCAGTTTCGGGCCCTTGGACGGCCCCACCACCTCGGCCGTCACCTTCGCCCCCTTCACAACCGGTTTGCCGATGCGGACCCCTTTCTCGTCGCCCACGAGCAGCACCCGATCAAACGTCAGGGTGTCGCCCGCCTTGGCGTCGCGCTTGGCCACCTGGAGCGTCTGGCCCTCTTCCACCCGGTATTGCTGCCCGCCGTCTTCCACGATCGCGTACATGGCTCTCTCCGCCAGAGACCTTGCCGACCCAAAGAAGGGGGAACTTTAGCGGTTCCCGTCGGTTGAATCAAGCGCAATCCGTTGCGCCTTGCGAGCCCTCGGCGCGGGCGTCCGCCGTCGCCCCGGCGAGCCGGGGAAGCGCGTGCCGTTCGAGCCGCGACCGTGCCTTTCGAGCCGCCCGCTTTGCGGGCGGTCATGTTCTCGGAGACAAAAGGGGGAAAAATCCGAAAATTCCAAAAAATATTTTTGATGGCTGGGCGGATTTTTTAGCGTTTTTTAGGGGGGTCGCGGCCGCGTTTGGAGAGCGCCAGGGGCGTTTTGGGGCAAGTTTGCCGCCGCGGAGGCGATGGCGGAGGCGGGAAAATGCGCAAAAAGCCCCGTTTTGACCTCGTTTTTACCCCGATTTGCCCCGTAGATGCCCTCCACTGCCCCGTTTTTACCTCGCAGAACCCTCGTTTTGCCTCCTATGCTATGGAGCGACGCTAATAACTGTCACACCAAAACGGAATTTGCTTGACCGGTTTGGCACGGGATTTGCATATGGGGCGGGTGACTGGGTGACTAAGTGACTGGGTAACTAGGTGACCCTTCGATCCCCGCGCAGCGTCCAGAGTCGGAGGCGCGCCGGGACTACGCCGAGACAAGTCGGCGTGGCAAGCAGGATGCCACGGCAGGCCGGATCATCCAATCCCTGCCGAAAAAGACCGCCTGAGGCCGACCACGCGACTCCTTGCGGCACACCTGCGAGTTGACGGGAACTTGCTCATAAACGGGTGCACGGAAATCCAATCTCATGATCCTTTTGTGTGTCATGATCCGGGGGCTTTTTTCAACGGAGCATTTCGTATCTCCTTTTCCAGCGGTGCAAATAGTATTCCCAGGAGGACGGGGTCCACATCTTTCTCAAAAACAGGTTCAACTCCCTCGGCGTCTTTGCTCCAGACGTACACTTGCAAGGCTCCCTTTTCGAAGGTGACCCCTGGATACTCGGAGGTCACGGTCAACGCAACACTTCGCTCCTCGCCCTTCCACAGGAACACGGGGGCAAGATAAGTTGCGTCACTCATATGTTTGCGCATCAGATGCTTCTCATAATTCGGACCCAGCAAAGTTACGAACCGGCGCATCATCTCGGCGCGCTTCTGGACAAACTCTTGCCGCGCGTACACGTCTTCCATTCCGAAACGAACACAGCGACCGTCCTTAACGTTGTATCCTGCCACTGTGATGAGGCCCGCACCTTCGATTTGCTCCAGTAGCATGTGGGTTCCTTTGGCCAGATCGGCGGGCTGAAGGGCAGGCTTCTCCCCCAGAGCCGAGCCCAGATCTAAAGGTTCGGCCTTCGGGCGCGTCTTCAGGAGATCGCTGACGCTCATGCCAAGCCTGACCCCTTCAGGGACCCCGGGCAAACCCTGGCTTTCGATGCGAGATTCTTCGCCTCCAACCAGTTGTGAGAAAGCCAACGCAAGCGACAACATAAGCATCCACTTCACTGTGATATTTCTCATGATCATTCTCCTACTTGTTGCTCGGTTGGATCAACCCTCGCTCCTGCGCATTCTCGAGATCGTCCAGGTAACGCAAGTCGCCTGCATTGAGCACACCAATAACTGCTTCTTGCACTTGGGCTCTTGTTGCGTCGGCCGGCAATCCGCCAGCGATACGGCGACCCTCGGCATTGTTCATTTCGTCCATGACCGATTCGTTATGAGGGCCTTCATCTTCAATATTCGTCCGTTCGTGGGCTGTCGCAGCCTCCTTGGCAATAGTGGTTCCCAACTCCAGTGTCATCAAGCCATTCCAATACGAATGCAAGGCGGCGTCAACCTAGCCGTTGTGTCCACCTCCAATGCGCGATTGTAGATCCTTCGCAAATTCCACGGCTTCGTGTGCGAGTTCTCTCACCCGAAGTGCCTCTTGCGGATGTAGCAATGACCACGAGTCCTGATTGGGTGGTGGTACGAGTTCGGGGGACACAGTACCTAATTCCCTCGTCTCTTGTTCAGTTTCGGGCCGGGTTTTTGGCGGCGGAGCGGGCGGGCCAAGCGTTTCTCCAGCCGACGCAGGAACCGCAGGCCGCCCCACGGCCGACCCGTCCGCCCGTGATGACGGATCGCCTCCAGCGCCGCTTCCTCCTCCGCGGTCGTCAAAAAACGCCGCCAGTTCGACACCTCCTCCGAGAGCGAGTTCGAGGGCGCCAGCACATCCCCCCGCCCGCTCACGTGTCCGGCGGCGCTCGACCACGGCCACTGCCACGCGCGCGCGACCAACCGCGCCCGCACCGGATTCCGCTCGACGTACCGCACGGCCGCCAGGACGTGCGATCCTTCCATGACGAACGAGCCGAACCGCCCTTGCCACAGGTACCCCCGCCAACCCTCGCGGAAGTTGATGTGACGCGTGTACCGCCGGTGCGCCTCGCCGATCGCCCGTGCCAGACCCTCGGCCGTCTTCGGCACCGCAACGAGGTGGACGTGGTTCGGCATCAGGCACCAGGCCCAGATGCGGACGCCGTGCGCGACGCACTGCTCGGCCATCAGCGCCAGGTACGCCTCGTAGTCGGCGTCCGAAAAGAAGGTCGGCAGCCGCCGGTTGCCGCGCTGCGTGATGTGATGCGGATAACCGGGGACAACCACCCGTGCGAGCCGTGCCATGCCGGCACCCTACTCCCCCTGCCGCAACCGGTCAACAGAAAAATCAGTATTGTGTCCCCCGAATTCTAGCCGCCAAACCCCGTCAACCAGGAAATGTGGGTAGCGTCCCCGGTTTTCCGTGATTGGTCATGAGGCAATAGGCCCAGACGTGCAGACCCCGCTCGCGGCCGTAGGCCAGGACCAGTTCAAGGTAGCGCCGCCGATCGGCCTCCGTCCAGAACACGTTCTCGCGACGGTTGCCCCGCTGCGTAATGTGGTGCGGAACCTCCGGAATAACGACCCGC
>DATKUU010000314.1:0-12429 GCA_035530455.1 Phycisphaerae bacterium
ATCGCCGAGCACGCCAAGGCCGTGGCCGAGCGCCTCCAAGTGCCGCTCGTCTTCAAGGCTTCCTATGACAAGGCGAACCGCACGAGCCGCTCGTCCTTCCGCGGGCCCGGCATCGAAAAGGGTCTGGCGATCCTCGCGCGCGTGCGCGACGAGTTCCGCCTGCCGGTCCTCGCCGACGTTCACTCCCCCGCCGAGGCCGAGGCCGCAGGCAAGGTCCTCGACTGTCTCCAGGTCCCCGCCTTCCTTTGCCGCCAGACGGACCTCGTGGAGGCGGCGGCGCGGCACGGGCGGGCGGTGAATCTGAAGAAGGGCCAGTTCCTCGCCCCGTGGGACATGAAACCTCTCGTCGAAAAGGCCCGCGAGGCCGGCGCGAAAAATATTCTCGTGACGGAGCGCGGCACGTCGTTCGGCTATAACCGCCTCGTGGCGGACTTGACGGGTCTGCCAACGCTTCAGGGGCTGGGGCATCCGGTCGTCTTCGACGCGACCCACAGCGCCCAGGCGCCGGGCGGCCTGGGGACGGCGACGGGCGGCAGCCGCGACGACGCCACGCTGCTGGCCAAAGCCGCCGTCGCCGCGGGGGCGGACGGCCTGTTCCTCGAGGTCCACCCCGACCCGGACAAGGCCAAGTCCGACGGACCCAACTCGCTGCACCTGGAGGACCTCGAAGGTCTGCTCAAGACCTGCCTCGCCATCCGCGCGGCCATCGGCTAAGAACCTCTAACAAAATGGGTGGCACTGGCGGCTTGCCCGCCAGTGCATACCTTATGTTGGCACGCACTGGTGGACAAGCCACCAGTGCCACCCGGCCATGATCATTTTGTTAGGCACTCTAAGAACCCAGGGGCGAAAAAGACTCCAGGTGTCTTTTCTGCGGAGCACCCTTCGGGCCCTTTAGGGAAAAGACACCTGGAGTCTTTTTCGCCCAGTAAACCCCCTCTCCCCTCGCGGGAGAGGGGCTGGGGTGAGGGGGTTGCCGTCGACTTGAAACGCTCTCATCCGCGGCGAAGCGGCGCGTGACCGAATCGCCGGCGGAGGCGGTTCGCCTCCTGCCAGAGATCGCTATCCAGCGAGAGGAATTTTCCCAGCGACGCCGTCGAGACGCCAAGGCCGGCCGCCGCGTCGCTCACTTTCCCCTCGGCCGACTCCAGACGGTCCAACACGTGCGCCGCCGCTAGCAGCCACGGCTCACTCTCGATCTTGAGGCGCGGCCAGCGCGCTTCAGCCAGCGCTGTGGCAAGCGACCCTGTGGGTGGCGCAGTCGGGTCGGCCGGCGCGCGGACCTGAAGCGCAATCGCCTTGCGCAGCCGGTGGACGGCGACGCGGCGATTCTCGTGCTGGCTCCGCCGCTCCGTCGCCGTCACACGGACGCCCGTCGGCTCGTGCGTCAGGCGCACGGCCGAGTCGCGCTTGTTGCGGTGCTGGCCGCCGGGCCCACTCGCGCGGTAGGTCTCGACGCGGCAAGCATCGAGGAGGCGATCATCCGGCATCGCCAGACACTGGTCCCTGGACGCACTCACGAGAGTCCTTTCAGCGAGGACGCCGCCATTGTGCACCGTGCCCAAGCGCCCCCGCCAGCGAAAAAGCGGCCGTTGCATCGGGTGAATGGTAGCGAGGCGGCCATTCTTGGCCGCCGCGCGGTGGGCAGGAATGCCCACCGCGCCATCCCCGATTCAAGGGCTGGCGAAAGCGACAAAGTAGCCCTAAGATACCCGCCATGGACGCGCACACGTTGGAACGGCTGGAGTTCGGAAAGGTGCTGGAGCGCCTTGCCGCACGGACACGCCTCGCCCTGGGGGCGGCCGCGGCGCAGGCTCTTCGGCCGACGACCGACCGCGGGACCATCGAGACGCGCGCGACGCGCATCAGCGAGGGCATGGCTGCACTCGACCAGGACCTCGCCTTCGCCGTCGAACCGTTCGAGGACCCGGCGGACCTGCTCGCCCGCGCGGCCATCGAAGACGCCGCCCTCCCGCCGGCCGACCTTCAGACCGTCGCGACGATCCTGCGGAACGCCCGCGACCTCCAGAAAACGTTCCACGGCGCGCGCGACGAGATGCCGGCCCTTCGCAAACTGGCCGCCGACCTCGCGCCCGAGCCGGCGCTTCTTGCGTCCATCGAAGAGGCGATCGAGCCGGACGGCACGGTGGCCGACGGCGCCAGCGCAGACCTTGCCCGCATCCGCCGCGCGATGCGCTCCGTCCAGGAACGCATCCGCCAGCGCCTCGAAAAAATGGTCCAGGGGACCGACCTGAAGCCGTTCCTGACCGGCGACTACGTCACGCTTCGCAACGGTCGCTACGTCATCCCCGTCCAGGCGCCGCAGGCGGGGCAGATTCCCGGCATCATCCACGACCGCTCCGACTCGGGGGCCACCGTCTTCGTCGAGCCGCAGATGATCGTCACGCTCGGCAACGAACTGCGCTCGCTTGCCGCCGACGAGCAACGCGAAGTCCTGAAAATCCTCCGCGCCCTGACGGCCCGCGTGCGGGGCCACCTGGAACTTCTCCGCGCGACGGTCGAGGCGCTGGTCACGTTCGACCTCGTGCGTGCGTGCGGCGTTTACGGGCGCGAGCGGCGAATGACGCGGCCCGAGGTCGCCGACTCGGGGCCGCTCGTCCTCGTCAAGGCCCGCCACCCCATCCTCGAAGAGGCGCTGGCCGAGCGCGGCGGGGCGGTCGTCCCGCTCGATTTCGAACTCGGCGGCGCGGTCCGCTCCGTCGCCATCACCGGCGCGAACGCCGGCGGCAAGACGGTGGCCCTCAAGACCATCGGCCTGGTGGCACTCATGACTCAGACAGGCCTCCCCGTCCCGGCCGACGAGGGAACGCGCGTGCCGCTCCTGCGACAGGTGCTTGTGGACATCGGCGACGAACAGTCCATCGAGGCGAATCTCTCGACGTTCACGGGGCACATGCAGCACGTGCGCGAAATTCTCGCGAGCGCCGGCGAGGCGACGCTCGTCCTCCTGGATGAGATCGGCGCGGGGACCGACCCGACCGAGGGCGGGGCGCTCGCCTGTGCGGTGCTTCAATCGCTCCACTCCAAGGGCGCGATGACCGTCGTCACGACCCACCTCGGGCAGGTCAAGGGCTTCGTCCACGAGCAGCCGGGCATGGAGAACGCGGCCGTCGAGTTCGACCCCGAGACGCTCGCGCCGACGTACCGCCTCATCCTGGGTCAGCCGGGCGCGAGCCACGCGATTCGCATCGCGCGGCGGCTGGGGCTGCCGGCCGAGGTGCTCGAGGCCGCCGAGGGGCTCCTCGATTCCGGCGCGATCGAGATGGAGGGCTTGCTCGCGCGCCTGACGGCGGCGCTCAAGAAGGCCGAGGCCGAGGCGGCCACCGCCCAGCGCGACCGCCAAACGGCCGAAGCGGCGCGCGAAGAACTCCAGAAACAACTCGCGGACCTGAAGCACGGCCGCAAAGAGGCGCTCCGCCGGGCGGCCGAGGAGGCCCGCCGACTGGTCGAGAACACCCGCCGCCAGATGGACCAGGCGCTCCAGGAGGCGCGGCAGGCCGGGGCGAAGGTCGAGGAAGCGCGCGACCTCAGGCAGCGCGTCGAAACGAAACGCAAAACGCTCAAGCAAAAATCCGAGGAACTTGCGCCCCGGCCGCGTCGGCCCATCGCGCCGGACCGGTTGGAGGAAGGCCGGCGCGTCTGGGTCGGGCCCATGCAGTGCCACGGAACCATCACGCGCGTCAACCGAAAGCGAGACAAGGTGACGGTCGAGGCGCGCGGAATGGCGATGGAAGTCGAGGCATCGGCGCTCGAGGAACCCCAGGAGTCTGCGGCCGAAGCGCCGCCGGAGCCCGCCGGGCAAACGATCCTGCCCCGCCCTTCGGCGGTCGCGCCGGAAGTGAGCCTCCGAGGCGAACGCTACGACGCAGCCCGCCAGCACCTCGAAACCTACCTGCACGAGGCGTACCTGGCGGGCCTGGGGAGCGTGCGGATCATCCACGGCCACGGGACGGGCGCGCTGCAGCAAATGGTCCACGAGTTTCTGAAGGAGTTCCCGCTGGTCGAGAGTTTCCGGTTCGGGGAGCGCGGCGAAGGCGGTCGCGGCGTGACCGTCGCCCAGTTCAAGTAGCCGCGCCTACAACTCCACGATGACCTCGTCGAGCGGGCGCTTGGGGACATGATGCACGCCGTCCGGCGTGCGGTAATAGTCGGTGCTCGCGCCCCTCTTCGCCTCCTCAAGAACACACGTCTCCGCCGGAACGCCGAGCGCCACCACGAGCGGGATTTCGTAGCGCTCCGGGATGCCGAAGTTTCGAAGTCCACGGCGCCTCCTTTCCTCGGGTTGCCGAAAAGCACAGCGGAGCGGGCGGCTTCGTTCAAGGCGCGCCGGCGGAAAAAACTACATCTTGACAACCATCGGAGCCGACTGTATTAGGGCCGGCCACTGCGACGCAGAAGCCGCGGCGACACCGACGGAGAAACGCGTGGCGAAGAACCTGGTCATCGTCGAGAGTCCCGCGAAGGCGAAGACCATCGAGCGCTATCTGGGCAAGGATTTCCGCGTCCAGGCCTCGATGGGCCACGTGCGCGACCTGCCTCCGAAGAAACTCGGCGTGGACATCGAGAACGATTTCCGGCCGACATACACCCTTCTGGCCGGCAAGACCAAGACGGTGGCGGCGCTGCGGAAGGCGGCCAAAGGCGTGGCCGAGGTCTATATGGCCACGGACCTCGACCGCGAGGGCGAGGCCATCGCCTGGCACCTCTGCGAGGCGCTCGGCCTGGACGCCAAAGAAGTCAAGCGCGTCGTCTTTAACGAGATCACGCGCAGCGCCATCCAGGAGGCGTTCGCCGACCCCGGACGCATCAATATGAACAAGGTGTCGGCCCAGGAGGCGCGGCGGATCCTGGACCGGCTCGTGGGATACAAACTCAGCCCGCTCCTCTGGAAGAAGGTGGCGAAGGGTCTGTCGGCCGGCCGGGTCCAGAGCGTGGCGGTGCGCCTGATCGTCGAGCGCGAACGCGAGATCCGGGCGTTCAAGCCGGAAGAGTTCTGGCGGATTACGGCGACGCTCGCGCCACACGGCCGGGCGGACTCGTTCAAGGCGCTCCTGGCGGAAGTGGACGGTGCGAAGTTCCGTCCCCACGCCGAGGCCGACGCCAGGCGCGTCGGCGCGGCCCTGCGCGAGGCGGCGTACCGCGTCTCGAAGGCCGAGAAGCGGCGCGTCACGGATCGCCCGCCTCCGCCTTTCATCACCAGCGACCTTCAGCGGGCGGCCAGCACCAGCCTGCGGTTCAGCGCCAAGAAGACGATGATGCTCGCCCAGCGCCTGTATCAGGGCGTGGACCTCGGGCCGGAGGGGTCGGTCGCGCTGATTACATACATGCGGACGGACTCGCGTCACATTGCGCCGAGCGCCCAAGCGGCCGCGCGCGACCTCATTGCGAAGATGTTCGGCCAGGAGTACGTGCCGGAGCAGCCGCCTGTCTATAAGTCGCGCGACCGGGCGCAGGAGGCGCACGAGGCGATCCGCGCGACCGACCTTGAGCGGACGCCGGAGTCGGTCCAGCCGCACCTGGAGCGCGACGAGGCGCGGCTGTATGAACTTATCTGGAACCGTTTTGTGGCGAGCCAGATGAAGCCCGCCCTCTGGGACGTGACCGAGGCCGAAATCGAGGCCGAGGGCGGCGGCATGCGCGGGCTCTTCAAGGCGCACGGCCGGGCGCTCGTCTACGACGGCTACACGCGCGTCACGGGCGTGCGACTGGCGAAGGACGAGCAGCAGTTGCCCCCGATCGCCCAAGGCGACGCGCTGGACCTTCAGGCGCTGGAGGAGACCCAGCACGCGACCCAGCCGCCGCCGCGCTACTCGGAGGCGACGCTCGTGCGTCGGCTGGAGACGCTGGGCATCGGGCGGCCCTCGACCTACGCACCCATCATCTCGACGATCCAGGACCGCGGCTACGTCCAGCAGCGCGAGCGGCGATTCTACGCGACCCAGCTCGGCGAGGTCGTCACCGACAAACTCGTCGCCCACTTCCCCAAGATCATGGACACCAAGTTCACCAGCCACATGGAAGAAGAACTGGACGAGGTGGAGGAGGCGAAGGTAGAATCGCTCCAGGTCATCCGGGAGTTTTGGGATCCGTTCTCCGAGGCTCTGGAAAAAGCGGGGGAAGCAATGACGAGCGCCAAGAACGAAGTCCACGAAGACGCCGGGCCGTGCCCGGAGTGCAGCAAGCCGCTCCTGAAGCGATGGTCGAAGCGCGGTCCGTTCCTGGGGTGCAGCGGGTACCCGGACTGCAAGTTCACTCGGCCGCTCGATGAGAACGGCCAGCCGAAGCCGGAGGCGAAGGCCACCGAACACAAGTGCGAGAAGTGCGGCGGGCGGATGATGCTGCGCGCGAACAAGCGCGGCGAACCGTTCCTGGGGTGCGAGAAATTCCCCAAGTGCCGAAGCACACTCCCCTGCGACGCCGAGGGCAATCCCCAGAAGCCGGAGCCCACGGGCGAAACCTGCGAGAAGTGCGGGGCCGAGATGGTCGTCCGCCGCAGCCGACGCGGACCGTTCCTCGGGTGCTCGGCCTACCCGAAGTGCCGAAACGCCAAGCCCCTGCCCGGCCAGGAAAGCAAGGGCGGCAAGAAAACGGGCGGCAAGTCGCGGGGCGGCGCGGGCGGCTCGCCCGCCAGTGCGCCTCGCGCGCCCAAGGCCAAGGCCGAGCCGACCGACCAGACCTGCCCGGACTGCGGCCAACCGATGCTCATCCGCTCCGGACGCCGCGGCCGGTTCCTCGGCTGCTCGGGGTACCCCAAGTGCCGGCACACTGAGAACCTGCCGGACAATTTGAAGTAGAAGCCGCCCACCGGAAGCCACGCGGCGGGGAAACCGGCGAGGTGACCGCCGATGCGCATCACGGTCCTGGGTTCGGGGACGAGTCACGGCATTCCGATGATCGGGTGCCGATGCCCCGTCTGCACCAGCCGCGACCCGCGCAACCGCCGCATGCGCACCAGCGCCGCCATGGACCTGGGCGGGCAAACGCTGCTGGTCGACACGACGCCGGAACTGAGGCTCCAGGCAACGACGTTCGGCATCGAGCGCGCTAGCGCCGTCTGCTTCACCCACAGCCACGCCGACCACATCATGGGGTTCGACGACCTGAGGCGCTTTGCGGAACTCGGCGGGCAGGCCATCCCCGTCTATGCCTCGCCGGCGACGCTGGCGCGGCTCCAGCCGACCTTCGCCTACGCCCTGACGGACGCGGGGTTCGGCCTCTACAGCATCCCGGTGGTGGAATGGCACGCCTGGACCGGGCCGGTGGACCTCTGGAACCATCGCCTCACGCCTGTGAGCCTGGAACACGGCGTGCACCTGGCAACGGGCGTCCGCGTGGACTCACCCGACGGAAAGGCGCTGGCGTGGTGCCCGGACTGCTGCGGCATCCCGGAAGAGTCGAAGCCCCTGCTGCGCGGGCTGGACGTGCTGTTCCTCGACGGCCTGCGCCACAAGCCGCATCCGACACACTTCACCGTGGCCGAGGCGATCGAGGCCATCCGGAACCTCGCGCCGAAGCGGGCGTATCTGGTGCACATGACACACGATCTGGACCACGCCGCGACGGAGGCGGCCCTGCCGCACCTGGAGCAAGTGCCGGGAGGCATACGCCTCGCGTACGACGGTCTGGAGGTCGAAGTCTGAACGCGGCCCCTCGACCATGCCCTTCGACAGGCTCAGGGCCGTGAGCATGGTCGAACGGCTCGGGCCGCCCTGAGCAGAAGTCGAAGGGCGGAACGCTCGCTCGCCGGCCGGCTGAAACCCCGTTCTCCAGGTGTCCGGCCAAGGCACGGGGCGCATTCCTGAGCGGCGCCCGCTCCACCACAGCGCGCAGCGGCCTCTGAGCCGGGCGGGGAACGTCTTGAACGCGTGCCGTCCGCCGAGTACGATGCCTGTGGAGGCGCGGCACCGCAGCCGGCCTCTTCCATGCAACCCTATGCGAGGCGACCGAACATGAAAGCCAACGAGAGGCGGCAGACGGCCCGGGTGGGTTTTACGCTGGTCGAGTTGCTCATTGTCATTTCGATCATCGGGATTCTGATGGGCCTGCTCTTCCCGGTCATGTCGGCCGCCCTCGACGCTGCCGCCAGCCTCGGCTGCCGGAACAACCTGGGCCAGATCGCGCAGGCGGCCCTCAAGTACGCCACCGACCACCAGGGCTACATCGTCCCGGCGATGGAAGAAGTAGCGCCTGGGAAAGGCCCGCGGTGGGCGAATATCCTGGTGATGCAGGAATACATCGAGGCGCCGAACATCAAGAATAAGCCGCACGACGACGTCCTGGACCAGGACACGATCCTGCTGTGCCCCTCGACGATGAACGAGCAGGCGGATGCGGAGGACAATCCGGCCCCGAGCGACGACGCGGCCGTGGGGTGGTACACCATGGCGAGCGACACGCACGAGGTCGCATGCTCCTACTACTGGAACGGCTCGGAGGATGAAGACTTTGAGGACTTCCACCAGTTTCCCTCCATGATCATTCCGTCGGGCACCACCAACCGCAAGATGTACCTGCACAACCTGTCGGAAATTCGGCGGCGGACGAGTTTCGTCATGGTGATGGACGGGACGTTCACGGACGCGCAGGAGCAGGAAAAGCGCGGCCGAATCGCGGCGCGCCATCGCGGCGACTACGGGCCCCGATGCCGCACCAATATCGCCTTCTACGACGGCCACGTCGAGGAATATCAGTGGACAAGGGACCCCACCGCTGCCGACCCCGAAACGGGGGACCCGCTCTGGGCCACGCCGGACATGCACAGCGTCGGCAACAGCCTCTCGGGCGGAATGCTCATCTTCCGCCTGGACGACCAGAATTTCACCACGGAGGAAGGGGACTAGAGCCGACTACGGGCTCGCGCCCGTAGGCCAGGACCAGTTCAAGGTAGCGCCGCCGACCGGTCTCCGTCCAGAACACGTTCTCGCGGCGGTTGCCGCGCTGCGTGATGTGATGCGGATAGCCTTCGGCGATGACGCGAGCCAGTCGAGCCATGACCCAACCTTACCTCCCCATGACCCACGGGTCAAGAGTTTAGTAAGGTGTCCCCGGAATCGCCCAATCAAGGCTGTGACGTTGAAGTTGGCATCCTGGGTGTAGTAGAGCCGCTCGCTGCCGCCTTGGTCTAGAACGTCGCCGTCGGAGTTCGTGTCCGCGTCGCGCAGCACCGCCGCGTGGATGTATCGGATGCCCCAAACGTACTGATACTTTCGCGCGGTCGCCAGCGTTTCCTTGTCGGCCAGATTCGCTGCGTACCGTTCTTCCACCACTTGCCCCCGAGGACTATGGTAGTAGTCCGTCCGGACGTACTTGTCCTCATTCTCCGGATCGGGGAGGACTTTTGCAATCCTTCTATTGAGCGCATCGTACCGATATTCCTCAATCAAGTCGCCGGGGTTTCCGGGATTCTGATCATCGTCCGCGTACACCGCCACCATCCGGTTCCACGCATCCCAGACGTAGTGTTGCCGAACCGTAGGATCAGTCGGTTTTGGACCGGAGAGCATGTTCCCTGCCGCATCATAGCCGGGGACGATCCACGAACCGCCGGTAATGGCAGCGCCGGGCGCGTTGGCGTGATTATCGTCGTTGTCAATCTCATTCACTTTGTTGTGGAGGCGATCCTGGTCGAGGACGTCCCAATCGAGCGTCGCGTCGTCGTCCTCCTGGAAGGTTTTCCAGTTCCCCAATGCCTCCAGGCCGAAGTCCTGGTTAACATCGCGGGTCTTACGGATTGCTTGGACTTGCCGAATCCAATGCGCAAGTCACAATACGCACCCCGTTGCTAAGATTGCCGTGCTCATCATACAGGAACACCGTCAAGCTGGGAAGCATGTGCCTGGGCAGGGATAACGCTGGAGCCGAAAAAGGAGGCAGGTCGGCCTTGGGTGGAACCTGACCGAATGTGGGTTCGGGATCTTCACTCAGCACGCATCGTACCCACCAGTCCCGATACAAGGTAAGCCGCCAACCCGGGCTCGTCGTCTGTAGACCAAAAACCTCAAACCGCCACTCCCGTTTGCCATCACCATCTCCATCTCTCAAAACAATCCCGACCGCATGGCTCTCGTACTCCAACGCATCGATCAAAAGGATGTATTCTTGTGCAGCAATCATCTTCCTGACCAACTCGGGATCACATGACAAGGGGCCAAGCGTCGCACATATCACATAGGGCTTCTCGAGGATCAGCTGCGACGCAAGGAACTCCTTGGTGGCCTCATACCTTTGCATCAGGTAGGAGCGATTCGGCTCCCGGGCCCAACCGTCAAGGCTTAGGTGTTCCTCGAGAAAATGCGATTCGAGAAATTCTTTTGTAGACTCAACCGCCTTCGTCTTCGTCGGATCGGTGTTCTCGCACCCAACGAGAATCCCAATCATGACGGTCAAAATCATCCATGATGCCCGAATCGCGCCTGTCATAGTTTGGCCCTCCCTCAGTCGATCTGATGTACAGCCGGTTCACCCGCACGCAATGCGTCTTTGGCCGCCGCTGCACATCGTTCAGCGTTCTTCCTCGCATCCTCAGGGTTCCAATACGTCTTGTCAAGCGGACCAGTCGCACCTTCCTGACATCGGTAGCGCGCATGATGTCGAAGCCACTCATACTCCGTGGAGTTCCGGGGACAGCATACTTAATTCCTTCGTCTCTTGTTCGGTTTCGGGCCTGGTTTCTTCTTGCGCGGCCGACGGCCGGGGCGTTTCTCGGACCGGAGAACATGAGTCCCCCAGATTCGCCTGTCGGCTCATGACGGCCCCCGCTCCCGACTCGGGATACCGATAGCCTACCCCGGTGGGCACGGCCAAACAAGAATGAATTCGGGGGACGCCATACCTGTTTCTCACAACGGCAATTCCGGTTTTGCGGCCGAGCCCCTCTAAACGCCCCTCCGGCCGGCCATGCCGTCACTTGGAACTTTGAACCTGGAACTTGAAACTTTTCTTTCTCCCCTTGACTTCTCCCGCCGATGTACTACAATGTAGTGCACTATGAGCAACGTCACGGTCCGCATCCCGAAAGCCCTGCGCAAGGCCCTCGAGGAGGCCGCAGAGCGGCGGCAGCAACCGGTCAGCGAACTCGTGCGAGACTCGCTCCGCCGCTACCTCGCCGCCGAAAAGTTCCGCGCCCTCCGCCGAAAGACCGCCCCCTTCGCCGAGGCCCAGGGCTTCCTCACCGATGAGGATGTCTTCGAGGCCCTCTCGTGAAAGTCGTCCTCGACACCAACGTCCTGGTGGCCGCCTTCGCCACGCGCGGCCTGTGCGACGCCGTCCTGGAGGTCTGCCTCGCGGGCCACGACCTCGTCCTCTCGGAGCCCATCCTGAAGGAATTGCGCCGCCACCTGCGCGGGAAACTCAAAGTCCCCCGGCCGCAGACCCAGGCCATCGTCGCCTTCCTTCGCGAGCACGCGACGGTTATTGTCCCGGCCAGGGTCCCGGCCGACGCCTGCCGCGACCGCACGGACCTGCCCGTCCTCGGCACCGCGCTGGCCGCCGAGGCCGACTGTCTCGTCACAGGCGACCGCGACCTGCTGGACCTCCGGGAGTTCCGCGGGATGGCCATTCTCTCGCCGCGAGCCTTCCACGACCGCCTCCGCTAGACCGTCGCCGCGCCGCTTCGCGGCATCAAAGGCAGTCAAGGTCCAAAGTCCAGAGTCCAAAGTCGGAGACGGCAGGCTGGAGGCTTTAGACCCGCCTTCGCCCCTTCGATAGGCTCAGGGCTCCGGCGGGCAAGCCTTGGACCTTGGACTTTGGACTTTGGACCATTCCCTCCCCCGGCGTGCAAATCCCGTGCCAAACTTCGCGGAAAACCTCCAATCCCATCCACGTCGCTCCATAACATAGGAGGCAAAACGAGGTGTTTGCGAGGTAAAACCGGGGCAGTATGGGGCATGTACGGGGCGAATCGGGGCAAAATCGAGGTCAAAACGGGGCGTTTTGCACCCCAAACGGACCTTTCCACACCCCAAAACGCCCCTGCCGCTCGCCAAATGCGGTTGCGACCCCCCAAAAACCGCCCCCAAAATCCGCCCGCCCCCCAAAAAAATTTTTCTGATTTTTGTGCACTGGCGGGCAAGCCGCCAGTGCCACCCTGCCACCCGCGCCGGAACGGCACGCGCCCGCAAAGCGGGCGGCTCGAACAGAGCGCGCCGATGAGCGCTGGGCGGATGAAATCGGCTTGACAGCGTCCGGCCCGGCGGCTACACTGCCGCCCGACACGCAAACGATGCGTTTCCCACGGGGTAGCCCGCCGGACAGGCGGGCGCGGGGCTCCGGGCCGAGCGGCGGCCTGAGTCCAAGCCCCGGAAACGCCAAGTTCGATAATAGCCGCGTCCTTCCCCTCGCGGGCAGCGCGCGACCAGGCAAGCGTTTTCAGAGAGTGTGCCAAAGGAGTGAGCCCCCACACCCCAGCCC
>DATKUU010000315.1:0-7247 GCA_035530455.1 Phycisphaerae bacterium
ACCTGAAGATCCTGATCTTGGACTTTACGGACCTGCCGGTGAACGTAAAGCATGACCCCGACGCGGCTTACGGCTATTCGTCCAAGGGCCGCTTCTACGGCTACAGCCTCCACCTGGTCATCACCCGCCGAGGGGCCCTCTTGGCCTTCCGCCTGGCCACGGCCAACCATCACGCCGTCCGCTTGGCCGAGGAGATGGTGCCGGACCTGCGGCCCCTGCGCCGGCGGATCGCCTCCCTCTTGGGCGACTCCAGTTACGACAGCGGACCGTTCCATGAGCAGGTCCATCGCGACCTGGAGGCCCGACTGCTCGCGCCCGAGAACCCGCGGAGCCGCAAGGGACCGCCCCCACCTCCCGACCGGACGACGGAGCGCGGACGGGCCTTGGCCCTCCTCGCGACGCCGCGCGGTCGGGCGCTCTACCGCCAGCGGACGATGATCGAACAGGTCAACGGCCAACTCAAGGACGTCTTGCGCATCGGCGACATCCCCTACTACGTTCGGGGCGAGGCGGCCGTCGAACGGCTCGTCGCCGCCCGGCTGATCCTCTACAACACCGCCCTGCTGAAGAACGTCTTGGACCGCCAAACTCACATTCGCCATGTTAAAGCCCTGGTGGCATAGGAGTTATTACGCACCAGCCTCAAGAGGATTGTTAACCGTGCGTTCGGAAGAATGACTGGTGAGATTCTTCAGAACTGAGAGGGTGGCCCAAGGCTGCTCTTGAGCGGTGTGGTCCTCCGCGTCCGCTCGAAGGGCTTGTTCGCCCATGGTGGGCGCACGGGCGAGACTGTGTCTACGGCTGAACCACCACCCGGAAACCGAGACCGCGGTTCTTCTTGTCGGGCGCCCCCCTGCTGCCCCGACTTCCTGACCGCCAGCTTACCGGTCCCCCTGCGTACGAAGAACCCCTGATGACACGTCCATCGCCCTTTTCGGGGCTTGGTGGGTCGGCTCTCTTCGGACCTTTGGGATCTCTGCCCGCGCTTATTGCGTAGTAGTCCTTGTCATACCAGTCGGAGCACCATTCCGCGACGTTGCCGTGCATGTCATAGAGCCCCCAAGGGTTCGGATTGGGCTTCGCGGTGCCCACCGCGCACGGCGAGTCGCGGTAGAACCACCAAATATCGCTAATGTTTCCCTTGGGCCATTGATCCCCGAACCACCATGTGGTCGTCGTTCCGGCCCGGCAAGCGTATTCCCATTCGGCCTCGGTCGGTAGCCGGCATGTCCGGCCAGTCTTCTTGGTGAGACGGCCACAGAACTCGTTCGCGTCGTCCCATGTCACATTAGCCACAGGCATCTTCTCACCGCTGAAGCCGGACGGGTTCTCTCCCATGATCTTCGCATACTGCTCTTGAGTGACTTCGTGTACGCCGATGTAGAAGCCCTTGCTCAGGGTGACCTTGTGCGCCGGTTTCTCCTCGGAGCCAGCCGCCTTCTCGTTCTCCGGGGAGCCCATCACGAATGTCCCTGGGCGAAGAAAGGTGAGTTCCATTGTGAGGCCGTCGCCCAGATACAACATCAGTTCCCTGGTTTCGGGTTCGGCCTTCGACTTCGTCGGGTCTGCGTCGTGCCTGCCGGAACATCCGTTCAGCAAGGCAACTCCCAAGGCGAGCACCGCGGGTGCACGCGCTAGCAAGCGTACAACCGATTTCCGTTCTGGCATCTGGCTCCTCCTGGCGAACTTGTTATTCTATACAAAATCTCCAACAGCCGGGAGCTCAACCGTCGGGAGGAGATGATACCACCGGCATGACAGGGCCTCAAGCACCTTTCCCGGCGGATATCGAAGGTGGCCCGTTGAGCGAGTGATGGTACCTCCGCGCCGAAGAGGGGGACACGCTCGATCGCATCATCCAGCGCCAGTGCGTGTGGACCGACGGCTGGTACAGTTACTTTGCCGACAGCCGTGAGGCTGTTCGCCGGATGGGGCGGGAGATGCTCCTGGCGCTGAACCCCCGACTCAGCCACAAGATCGAAACGGACGAGCGAATCTGGCTGCCGACCTACGCGGAACTGCAACCCAAACTCGATGGGAGGAAAAGGGGACAGGGAGGAAAAGGGGACATGCTACTTTTTCGCCTCTTTGCGAGGTCGGCCACGGGGGTGGAGCGTGAATTCCAGGCCCAGCCGCCGCCGAGTTCGGGGACGCAATACTCAATTCCTTCGTCTGTTGTCGGGTTTCGGGCCGGGGGATTTCTTGCGCAGCCGTCGGCCGAGGCGATTCTGCGACGAAGGAAAAGAGTCCGCGCGATTCGCCCGTCGGCTCATGACCGCCCCCCCGCTTCCGACTTAGGATGGCGATAGCATACCTCGGCGGGAACGGCCAAACAACAATAATCTATATCCAACGCCCAAGAGACGGAAGACGGCGAAGGGACAGAGGAACGGAGAACCCGGAAGCCGGACCCGCCGTCGCCCTTCGGGCTATGGCGGGCAGGCCCCGGAAAGCGGAAAGGGAAAAGGCGAGGGACAAGGGGACGAAGGGATCCGCCTTCGCCAAGGCTACGGCGGACACGATGGCGGACAGGACGGAGGACAAGTTGCGGAAAAGGCGAGGGACGGAGGGACGAAGTAAAACCCGGAAACCGGAACGTTTCGATTTCGGATTTCGGGCTCCGGATTGCGGATTCAACGGCGCGCGGCAGGCAACCGGAGGCACGCTTTCGCGAGCGAAAGCGTGGCACCCAACATTAAACAACGCGCGCCCAGTAAACTGGGCGGCTAAATGTGGCGGACGCTGAGCCGCAAGCGGCAGGTGCCCGGAGGCACGCTTTCGCGAGCGAAAGCGTGGCACCCAACATTAAACAACGCGCGCCCAGTAAACTGGGCGGCTAAATATGGCGGACGCTAAGCCGCAAGCGGCATGGCGTGTGGCGCGTTCAGCAATCGCAAAAAAGGAGCGGCCCTGAAGGGCCGCTCCTCTTGAAGGGGGGTAAACGGCTATATCACTACCGCCGGACCCGTCGCCACACGGCAAGCAGGCCGCCCAGCCCCAGGAGGGCCAAGGTGGCCGGCTCCGGCAGTTGAATGTGCCCGGTCGCGCCCGCCAGACCGCCCGCCTACGACGGCCGCTACACGGAACTCGTCGTGGAATGGCGCGGCGTCGAGATAAGGGTCCAGAGCGCCGTCGAGGGGGGCGACCTGGTCCTCCTGGTCACGCCGCGGGCGAACCAGAAGAAGCCGGCCGTCCTGGTGGTCGAGATCGGGATGCTCTGGAATCGGCCGGGACTCCTGGCGCTCGACTCTAGCGCCCTCGTCGCCCGCCTGCCGCATGGAACCATCCGGGTCCACGGCACGCGGCCGAGCGTTTTCGATCCGCACGTGGCGACGCAAGGGCCGTATCTGGCGATTCCGCTCGATGCGCCCGTGGGCCTCTCGGTCGGAAAAGCGCGGTCCGTCGCCGAAATCCAGTCTTTGCTCGCGCGGGAGCAGACCGCGCTTCAGGCCGAGACCGCGCGGTATGGCGACCTGGCCGACGTTTACGCCGCCATCCAGACCTGCATGGCCTGGGACACGATCTACGAGCCGCTGAAGGACCGCGTCGTCTCGCCCGTCAGCCGTCTCTGGTCCACGGGCACCGGCGGGTTCGTCCTCTTCTGCTGGGACAACTACTTCGCGGGCATGCTGGCATCGCTCGAGCATAAGGACCTGGCCTACGCCAACGTCATCGAGATCACGCACGAGAAGACCGACGCCGGCTTCGTGCCGAACGTCATCTGGGGTTTCGGCGGCAAGAGTTCCGACCGTTCGCAGCCGCCCGTCGGGGCGATGGTGGTTCGCGAACTCTACCGCCGTTTCGGCGACCGGTGGCTCCTGGAGGAACTCTTCGCCGACCTCCTGGGCTGGAACCGCTGGTGGGCCGGCCACCGCATGAACGGCCGACTCCTTTCCTGGGGTTCCGATCCGTACGAGCCGATCCTGGACAACCAATGGGAGACCCTCGGCGTCAACGACACGTTCGGCGGGGCGCTGGAATCGGGGCTCGACAATTCGCCGATGTACGACGGCGTGCCGTTCGACAAGGATCGGCACATCATGCAACTCCAGGACGTGGGCCTGTCGGGGCTTTACGTCATGGATTGCGACGCGCTCTCGGACATCGCGCGCGTCCTTGGCCGCAAGGCCGAGGCGGAGGAACTCCGGCGCCGCGCGGACTCCGTCTCACGAGCGATGGCCGCGCTCTGGGACGATCCGTTCGGCCTGTTCCTGAACCGCCGGAGCGACTCGGGGGAACTCAGCCGACGCATCTCGCCGACGAACTTTTATGCCCTCCTCGGCCGCGCGGCCACGCCCGAGCAGGCCCGCCGCATGATCGAGGACCACTTCTATAACCCCGCCGAGTTCTGGGGCGAGTGGATCATGCCTTCCATCAGTCGCAACGACCCGGCCTATCCGGACCAGGACTACTGGCGCGGCCGCATCTGGGCGCCGATGAACTTCCTGGTGTACCTGGGCCTGCGGCGCTACGATCTGCCGAAGGCTCGCCGCGACCTTGCCGAAAAGTCCGCGCGGCTGCTGCTGAAGGAATGGCGCGAACGCAAGCATGTGCATGAGAACTACGACCCCGACACCGGCGAGGGATGCAACAAGTGGAACAGCGACCGCTTCTATCACTGGGGCGGACTTCTGGGCTTGCCCGCTCTGATGGAGGCGGGACACCTCGCCGGACCGGAACTGCCGCTGCCCTAATCCTACAACACAACTTATGCCCAAGAGGGGTTTGACCCCGCGCCTTGCTGCGCGGGGCACAAGGCTCCGCGCCACGAAAGGCCTCTTTTCAACAAAGCAGGATAGGCTCTTCATCCGGGCGGCCACGACTACGGAACGTCGGCCGCCGGCGCGAGAACGCGGACCTGGTGGCCCGCCATCGGAACGCTTGCGGCATCCACCGGCTCGCCGGAGAGTTCGTCTTTCCACGTCCGGACGGAGCGCAAAGGTTCCGGCAGCGCAAGTCGGCTCTTCGCGGCCTCGGGGTTGAAACTCACGAGCACCACGGCCCGGTCATCGCCTGCCTGGCGCAGGCACGCAAAGACGCCGTCCGACGCCTGGACGGCCTGATAGTCGGCCGAGCCGTGCGCGAGGGCCGGCAATCGCTTGCGGCAGGCGTTGACCGCGCCGATAAAGTCCACGACGTTCTCTCCCTTGCCGCCGTAAACCGCCGGGTCCTCATCGCCCTGGTAGATCATCGGCGCGCCGTCAATCAGGGCGCAGAGCGCGAGGAGCGCCTTGGTGCGTTCCTCGCCGTACGCCGCGCGCGGACGCATCCTCTGATAGGTCCACGAGACTGTATCGTGGTTGGAGATCCACCGCATCTTCAGGGCCCCCGGCGGCAGCGTGAGCGACTGGTCGTGGAGGAACCGCTGGAGCCGGGCCGCCCAGTCCGACGGCAACGCCTTCTGCTCCTGAAGTTCGATGAACAGCGAGAACAGTTGAGCGTCGTACGTCAGGTCCCCGTCGCGACAGAAGACGTTCAGCCCCGTGTAGTCCTCCGGCAGGAGGATCGTCCGCGGGCGGACCTTGAGGAGCCCCTCGCGGATGGCGCGGATCATGCCGAGGCCGCCGCCGAGCGACGAGTGGCTCGGCCGGTAGCCCGTCGCGGGATTCCAGTTGGGCGGGCTCCCGCTGGCCACATCCACGCGCACGCCGACGATGCCGTACTCGCGCGCATTGAACTCGGCCACACGCCGCATGTAATCCTGCCAGGCCGGCAGGGCGTCGTCGAAAGCCAGTTGCCCCCACTCGTAAACAGGCTTGCCGGCCTCGTCGCGGCAGACCCACTCCGGGTGGGCCTTCGCCAGCGGCGAGACGTCGGGCGGACCGTGTGGCACGAGGTCGAACATAAGGCTGATGCCCGCCTTAGCGGCGGCGGCCGAGAGGCTCTTCAGGTCCTCCGGCGTTCCGTAGAGCGGGCTGATCTTGAATTGGTCGAACGGCGCATAGAGGTTCCATTTGACGCCGTCGCCGTGTTCGAAGATCGGCAGGAGCCACAGGAGGTCGACGCCCATCTTCCGGAGCGTCGGCACGTAGGCTTCGAGGGCCTTAAAGCCGCCGTAGGTGCGGTAGCCCAGTTCGGGCGGGCCGCCGGGATGGCCGCAGTAAAGAACCTTTTCGCAAAGATTCTCCAGGCTGGTGGTCGGCGCATGGAGGTCAATGATTTTGTAAACCTGCTGGACCGAGCGCAGGAGGTCGTCGCGCGAGCCACGCACCAGCCAGAAGAACTGGCGGCCGAGTTGCACTTTCTCGCCCGGCTTGACGGGGGCCAGGACGGCGGGGTCGTGGCGGAGGACGGCGCCGCGCGCGGTAAACATCACGGAAGCCTGCGCGTATTCATCCTCGGTGAAGAACCACGCGCCCACGCCGCGATGGGCCTTTTCGCTCCAGAGGTACACGAGGCCGTCATGCGACTTCGGACGCATGACCTCGCCCAACGCCATACGGCCGATGGGCAGATCGCCCGTCGGCAAACTGCCGGGGAAGATCGCGGCCACCTCGTCCCCCGGCAAGAGGGCGGGGATGACGTGCCCGGCCCCGCGCGCGACGAGCGGATGGTCGCCGGCATTCTCCAGGGTGAACTGGCGCGACCCGATTCCCTCTGAATACAGGTCGTACTTGGCGTGGACGAGCCAAGGACCTGACCGTAACGTCATGGTCAAGGTGGGGCCGTCCTCCGACCGCTCGTGCGAGACGAGTACGTTCTTGCCTTCGGGGCCGGACGCCCCGGGAAGGCCCTGCGGCACGGTCGGTTCCGGCGTGGCGACAAGGTTATCGCCGGCGGCCTTGTCAACGAGGCCTGTCCAGGCGCCTGTGTCCGCATCGAACTCGAGCGCCACATTCTCGTTCTCAAGCCGCAGCGGCTCGGCGGCGCCGGCACAAAGCGTGACCGAAAGCAGGATGCCAAGAACCAGAACGTATTCCGCAAGCGCCATAGTGGATTCTCCTTAGCCGTGATCTGGGTGAAGTTGAGGATGAGCGTCTGCAGGCCCTTCAGCCTGAACAGGCAGTCCTCTTGCCGAGCCCGGGCTCGCTCATCCGCCCCGCCTGACGTCGCACCGAGCATACCCCCAGACCTGCGGCTTTGTCAAGCGAAGGGGGCAAACTGTCAATAAAGACGTGTCAACGCAAAGTAGAAATGTCCTCTTTCCCGCAAAGTAGGAATGTCCGCTTTTTCTGGAAGGGCTGGCGCCAAGGGTGATCGGCCGCGGGACGTCGGGGGGCGGGGGCCGGAGCGACGGGGGGTGGCGT
>DATKUU010000316.1:0-3999 GCA_035530455.1 Phycisphaerae bacterium
CGCCGTCCAGCGTGTTCTTCTGGTTGATTTCCTCATAGTTGCGGGTCATGAGCCGGTTGCGGTCGAACCAGTTGTTGCCCGTGATGCCGTGACGCCCCGGGAACAGGCCCGTGACGAAACTCGTTTCGTTGGCGAGGGTGATGCTGGGGACGCCCACGACGCACCGCTCGACCCAGAGTCCACGCTCGACGAAGTACCGCTGAAGGTTCGGCAGCCGGCCGGCCTGGAGGAGTTCCTCGAAGACGGGCGGGCTGACGCCGTCCACAAAGAAGACGACGGCGGCGGGCTCGCGCGGTGGCTCGGGGAGGCGGAAATCTATGCCGAACGTCTCCCGGCGCTGGTCGGGCATGGCGGCACAGCCGGCGCCGAGCATTGCGGCCAGAAGGGCACACCCTGCGGCCGCGAGCGCGCCTTGCGTCGGGCGACGCTCCCGGCGGGACGTTCCGCTCATTTCCCGTTTCCTCCGGGCAAAACGGGCCAGGGCCCGCCCGTCAGCCGCTCCAGCGCCTCCGGCACGTCGCGGCTTCGGAGGGGTTCCGGCAACCGGCCGCCCGTGGACATGATGAACGCGGTGCTGCTCAGGCGTTCCAGGTCGCCGTGCGTGCTGGCCGCCGAGTCGAACCAGAGGGCGCGCTGGGCGGCGCCGGCGTAGTAACCGGCCTGGAGGTCGGCGATGACGTCGGGGACGTTTTCGGCGGCGGTGCTGAAGGCCCGCCAGAGGCGGTCCGCCGCGTCAGGGTAGGCGTGGTCAGCGGTGGCCAGGAAGAGGTCGCGGTCGGCGACGAAGCCGTCGGCGTCCATCTTGCCCTCGCTCCGGAGGCGTTCCAGGATAGGCAGAAGTTCGAGCGGGTCGCCGCCCGTCGCTTCATAGCGGTATCGCTCGCCGCCCTTCTGGATGCGTGCCTCGGCGTCGCGTGTGCGGACGACGACGTCGCCGCCGTCCTGGTAGATGGCGAAGCGGACGCCGGGATGCTGGAGGAGGTCGGCGGCCAGGACTTGCCGGTCGCGCGTTGCGAACGAGGCGTAGGTAATAAGGCCGAACTCGATCGGCACCACGTCCTTCGGTCCCTGGAGGCGGTCGGCGACGCGCCAGCCCTTGTCGGCGAGGAATCGGCGAAAATCAATGCGTTCGCACCGCGCCAGCGTGTGGCCGTGGTCCGACAGCACGGTAATCTTCACCAGGCCCCGCGATTCGGCCACGAGGCGCAGCGCGAGGCGGTCCACGGCGTCGAGGACCTTTTCAATTCCCGCGGCGCCGTCGCGCGTGGCCAGGCCGGCGGTCGAGACGAAATAGGCGACGACGGTCTTTGAGTCGCGTCGCGCCAGGACCTTGTCGAAATCCTCCAGTTCCCGGTCGAACGCCCAGTGGGGGTAAAGGTAGGCGAGGGGGTCGAGCACCGTGCCGGCCCGATAGTCCGCGTGCCGGGCCCAGGCCTCGTTCTTCATGCTGAGGTAGTCGCTGTTGCCGCCCCTCAGGCGTTCGGCCCGGTGATCGTAGTAGAGCGATTCGTAGCCGAGAGGTTTGGTGCTCCTGAAAACGTCGGCCAGCGCGACGTCCGTCATCGCGGGGTAGGTGGAGACGACGCGGCTCGGGGGATGGAAGAGGCGCAGGCGGCCGCCGTCGCGGAACTTTTTGACGAGGTCGAGCGGCACGCCGTCGAGGACCAGGACCACGTGGCGGCAGTCGGCGAACGCAAGCTCGTCGAGATGGACGAAGGAATCGGCGGCGGCGTCGCCGGTGGTGTCGTAGGCGATGCGGGTGATGCGGCCGTCGGGGCCGCGCGTCGTAAAGAAGTCGGCGCGCCGGTCGCCTGTGGTGTCGTAGACGCTCACTAGGCCGGCGGCGGTCTCTTTCTCGAGGAGGGGGGCGGCGGGGAACTGGAGCGGCCCTGCGCAGCCGCCTGTCCCGATCAGTGCCGCGACCCCCAAGAGGACGACCGCGCGGCAGGAGGGGACCCGCCGTTTTCCACGTGCTGGGTGTGCGGTGACCAAACCCATTCTCCGAAGAGGCCCTCTCGGTTGTGCGGTTCAGTACAGCATGTGTTCGCGGTACACTTTGATGGCGTATTGGAAGTCGCCGAGCCGAACGTTGGTCGAGAGGGAATGGTCCGAGCCAAAGATGTAGCGGGCGCCGAGGGCCTTCATTCCTTCGACCAGCCGGATGACCTCGCGGCGGATAAGGTCGCGGTCGCCGGATTCGAGCACCCGGGCGTCCAGTCCGCCGATGAAGGCCAGCCGGTCGGCATACTTGTCGGCAATCCTGAGCGGATCGTTGCCGGCCTTGACTTCCATCGGGTTCAGCGCGTCGAAACCGGCGCCGACAATCAAGTCCAGAGCCGGTTCGGTGAAGCCGCACGTGTGCAGGACCACGGGCAGATCGTAGCCGTGGAAGAAGTCCACCATCTCCTTGTAGTAGGGGAAAATTAATTCTTCGAGGACCTTCGGGCTGCAAAAGAGGCTGCCCTTGTAGCCGAGGTCCTCGTAGAGCCATATGCCGTCGGGCTTGCCCGCTTCTTCGATGAGGATGTGGAAGTAGGTTTTGAAGAAGTCGGTGTAAACGCGGTTGTAATCGCGGACCCAGTCCGGATCGGCTAAGAGCGAGGTGTACATCGTGTAGTCGCCCATGCTCGCGCGCATGTTCTCCCAGATGAATTGGTGGCCGTAGTGGGTCCAGAACCCTTGCTCGCGGCGTTTGGCGAGTCCGTCGGCGGTGGCCTTGACGTCCACGCGCTTGCGGTCCACTTCGAGCAGGTGAGGGCGATACTCCTTTTCCCAGACCTGGCGGCTGGTCATCGCAAAGTCGATGTGTTCGGGCGTGCCGGACCGGTTTTTCCACCATCGCAAAATCGCCCCGCTGCCGTTGCGGGCGATCTTCCACTCGTCGGTCTCTTCGACGATTTCCGCGACGCCGCGCTTGGGATGCCAGTCGAACCATCCCCCCACACCCCACATGTCGAAGCCGAAATGCTCGGCCGGCGAGACGGGTTTGCCGTCGCCGTCAACAGGGTACCCCTCGTTGACCCATTGCTTCAGGGTGTCGTCCCACGGCGAATCATGAAGCCCGATGCGTTCGGCCGGTTTTTTGCGCAACAGCGCGTTGACCACCTCTCTTGGAGTCTGCATGCTCTCAGCTTCTTCTTGGGTTCCCATTCCCCCGCTCGGGAACCGATTTTCCTGTGTCTGCTTCCGTAGGCGTCGCGCCGCACTCCCGGAGGCGCTGGGCCACCCACTTGGTTTCCTCTTCCAGTCCTTGCTTCTCGTAGAACGCCTTCAGATTTTCGTAGCGGGTAATTATATCAAATCCGGTGTTCCACCGGAACTTTTTTAGGCATTCGGGACAAAGGTGCATCGGCCGGGTGTCGGACTCCGCGAGGCTGTTCGACCCGTTCATGACGCACGCGTACGTCTGGCAGTGCTGGACGCCGAACAGGTGGCCGGTCTCGTGGACGAGCGTCTGGAGGCTCCGCCGGAGGCCGAGGTGTTCGGCGGCTCCGGTGCGCTCGGCGCCCCAGAACTCCGGGTAGAACCGCACGAGGCTGTAGACGCCGACGCGGTGCGCGAGCGACGCCTGGCCGAAGACATAGTTCCACGAATCCTCCGGGTACAGGTCCTCCATCGTGACGCCGAGCATGGCGAACGTGCCGACCCTGACCCGCGGCAGAAGGAGGTTGTAGAGGATGTCGACCGTGGGGTACTGGCGGAAGGTTCGGCCGGCCATTTCGCGCTCGCGGCTGCGGACGTTCGCCAGGGGGATCCACGGCTCGGCGCGGACCGGGAGCATGTAATAGATGCTGAGATACTCGCGAAGCGCCTCCAGGCGTTCGCGCGCGTCGCCGGTGACGGTTCCGAGCGGCTGCAGGAGGATCCACTTGCGCACCTGGCGCGGGCGGTTGGGGCGGGACCGAACATACTCGGCGAAGGACTGGGCCGGCTCCGGATGGGCCTCGCGCCACTCGCCCGGCTGCGGCTCGGAGAGTTTCTCGAAGAGCGTGGCGGCGT
>DATKUU010000317.1:0-4863 GCA_035530455.1 Phycisphaerae bacterium
GCGCCGTCGCCGGCGCACGCGCGGGTCGCGCGGTTTGTCGAGCCGGAGCGGTTTGCCGCGTGGGAGGCCGAGGCCCACGCGATGGGGTTCCGGGCGGCGGCCGCCGGACCGTTCGTCCGGTCCAGTTACCGGGCCGAGCGCGTGTTTCAGGAGGGTGCGGCTGCGCAGGCCGACGGGTCGTGATTCGACGGACTAAAGGATTCCAGCAACCGGGGGCTTGAGGCGAGGAGCGCTCGTATGGCCGTCGTGGAAGTCAAGTTGCCGGAACTGGGCAAGGATGCGGGCCAGGAGGCGCGCGTCTCCTTCTGGTACGTCGAGAAGGGCGAACGCGTGGCCAAGGACGACGACCTGGTGCAGATGATTACCGACAAGGCGACGTTCGACGTGCCGAGCCCGGCCGACGGACGCGTCGTCGAACTGGTGGCCGACGAGGACGACGAAGTGACCGTCGGCCAGGTCCTCTGCCGCATCGAAACCGACCTGTCCGCCGAAGCCTCGGCGAAGGCGGAGGCGTAACGTGGCCGAAACGTTTCCGGGCAGGTTCATCGTCCTCGACGGGCCCGAAGGGTCGGGCAAGACGACCCAGGTCCAGCGCCTGGTGGCTCACTTGCGCGAAACGGGGCGCCAGGCCACGGCGGTCCGCGACCCCGGTTCGACGCCCGTCTCCGAGCGCGTCCGCGAGGTCCTCTTGGACAAGCGCCTGCCGGAGATGCACGTCCGGACGGAACTGTTTCTCTACATGGCGAGCCGGGCCGAAATGGTCGCGCGGATCGTCCGCCCGCTCCTGGAAGGGGGACTGGTGGTCGTCTCCGACCGGTTTGTCTCCTCCAGCGTGGCGTACCAGGGCCATGCGGGGGGCGTCGAGCCCGCCCTCATCTGGGAAATGGGCCGCGTGGCGACGGGCGGCATCGAGCCGGACCTGACGATCGTCCTCGACGTGGACGTCGAGGCGGGCATGGCGCGCCTGCGGCGCGAGCGCGACCGCATCGAGTCCAAGGACCGGGAGTATCACGAGAAGGTCCGCCAGGGATTCCTGGCGATGGCGCGCGATCGGCCGGACCGCTTCGTCGTCGTGGACGCTTCGCGCGCACCGGACCAGGTCGCCCGCGACATCGAATCGGCGGTGCAGCGTGTCCTTTGACAGCCTCAAGCACCAGGACGGCGCGGTGCGGGCGCTTCGGGCGTCCGTCGGGTCGCAGCGCATGCCCCACGCCTTCCTCTTCGTCGGGCCGCGAGGGGTCGGGAAGGGCCTGGCGGCGAGGGAATTGGCGAAACGGCTTCTGTGCGAGTCGCCGCGCGCCGGCCGGGCGGGCCCGTCGGCCCGCGGCCTCGCCGCGAGGCGGGCCTCGCCCGGTGGCGAGACCGCCGAGGCGGGCGCCCTGGAGCCCTGCGACCGCTGCGGACATTGCACGCGCGTGGATCGCGGCACGCATCCCGACGTCTCCTGGTTCCGCAAGGAGCCGGACCGCAACGACTTTCGCATCAGCCTCGTCACCCGGCGGCCCGAGGAGAGCCCCGCGCGCGTGGTCATCGAGGCGGTGACGCTGGCGCCGATGGAAGGGCGGTGGACGGTCACGGTGCTGGACGACGCCGAGTTGATGAACGAGGAGGCGGCCAACGCGCTCCTGAAGACGCTGGAGGAGCCTGCGCCGCACGCGGTGCTGGTGCTCTTGTGTGCGGACGCCTCGCGCCTGCCGGGCACCATCCTGTCGCGGTGCCAGTGGATCCGTTTCCGTCCGCTGCCGGATGATTTCGTCGCCGACAAGGTGCGCGCCGTGCTTCAGGCCGAGGCGCAGGCGGCGGAGAGCGGCGGCAAGAACGACGCGGCCGCGCCGGGCGTGTCGGACGAGGAAATCGCCTATGCGGCGCGCTTTGCGGGCGGAAGCATCGAGCGGGCATGCACGCTGGCGGGCAGCGGCCTGTGGGACCTGAAGCGAGAGATCCTGCCGCGCCTGGCGGCGATGGACGAGCCGGCCGCGCTCGACATCGCCGAACGCGTCGCCGCCTGGTCCCGCGAGTTTGCGAAGACCGAACGCACGACGAACGAGTCGCGCGAAGAGACGGCCCTCAGGCGCGAGGCGGCGCGGACGGCGCTGGCGGCGATGACGTCGGCGTTCCGCGACGCGCTCG
Source organism: Phycisphaerae bacterium (assembly GCA_035530455.1). Classification (GTDB taxonomy): domain Bacteria; phylum Planctomycetota; class Phycisphaerae; order FEN-1346; family FEN-1346; genus JAPLMM01. Next base: position 2,131 of record DATKUU010000317.1, read on the forward strand.
TCCTGGCGACGGTGGGCCGAGGGGCCGCCCTCGTTAACGCCGACCAGCGGCAAGCCGTGGAACGCCTGGCCGATTGGCCGCCTGAGGCCCTGGAGGGGGCGGTCGCCTTCCTGGCCGACGCCCAGGGCCACATCAGCCGCTACGTCCACACGGAACTGGCGACCGAAAACGCGCTGCTCCAGGCGTCGCGGCTGCGGACGCCAGCTGCGGCCTAGGGTGTTTTCAAGTTGCTTTTCCGGCGCCGCCCGCCTAGCCTACGCTCCTTCGATGCAGCACGGCGGACCCAACGAAAGGACAGACCCGGATGCAATTGGCGTTCTTCCGTCGGCACCGGCGGTATTTCATGGTGCTCATGGTCCTGGCGGTGGTCAGCATGGTTTTCTTTGGCACTTTGACCTACGTCTGGCACCACCTCGTGGCGTGGGTCGGAGGCGAGTCCAACCCGGAGTGGGGCTCGATTCTCGGTCGGGCCGTCCGCGAGCGCGAGGTGGTGGAGTTCTACCGCGAGATACGCGTCGGCGTGGGGGCCTCGCGGTGGCTGCTGTACCGGCTGGCGCGCGAGGTCCAGACGCCGGAGGCCGAGGCCACTGTGATGTACCACACGGCGGGCCGGAGCGTCTGGCCTCTGGTCGGCGATGCGTTTCTGGAGGATCGGCCGGATTGGTCGCGCGTGCTGGTGTGGATGGCCCTCTACGAGGAGGCCCGCCGATGGGGCTTTGACGCGACCGAGGCGGAGGTCGAGGCGCGCCTGGCGGCGCTGCACGAGTCGGGCCTGAAAAGCGCGGACCTGGAGCGCCTCATCGCTCAGGAAGCCGGCGGCGGGCGCGGGTCGTTCACCGACGGCCTCCGTGTGGACATGACCCTCCGGGCCTACGTGGACTGGCTGCTGGAGACGGTCGCCGTGCCGCTCGAGCCGGAACTCCGGCGCCGCTTTGTTCGCATGGACGAGCGTGTCAAGGTCCGCCTGGCCGTCCTCAAGGCCGAGGACCTTCTGCCGAAGACGCCCGCGCCCGCGGAAGAGGACATTCAGAAGCAATTCGAGGCCTACAAGGCCTACCTGCCGGGGCACGGGCCGAAGGGCTTCGGCTACCGCATCGCGGACCGGGTGAAGGTCGAGTACCTGACGGCCGACCCCGCGACGTTTACGGACGAGGCCCGGAGTCGTGTCACCGACGAGGACGTTTCGGCCTATTACGAGGCCCATAAGGACTCGGACTTCGCCGTAAAGGAAGAACCGAAGAAGGACGACTCGAAACCGCCCGCCGAGGAACCCGCTGCCGAAACCCCGGCGGAGGGCGAGCCGAAACCCGACAAGAAAGCAGGCGAGGAACCGAAGAAGGTCTTCCGGCCGCTTGAAGAGGTCCGCGACGAGGTCCGCAAGCGCCTGGTCGAGGAGGAAGCGAGGCGCCTTGCGGCCGAACGCATGCAGGGCGATGTCGCCGAAGTCCGCGATATGAAGGAGGCGCCCGACCTTCACATCTGGGCCGATGGCACGCACGTGCGCTGCGTTGGCGTGCCGGAGTTTCTGACGGCGGAGGGGTTGGCGGGCCTGGAAGGCCTCGGCGAGGCGACGCGCGAAGGGGCGACGGTTGCCCCGACGGCTCTTGCGCTCGTGGAACTGGTGGGGGCGGAAAAGGCCCAACTTGCCGCCAATGAGATCAGCGAGGTCTTCACGGACCGCTTGGGGCGGGGCTACGCCTTCCGCGTGACGGCATTCGAGGCCAGTCACGAGCCCGCCTCGCTGGACGAGGTGCGGGACCAGGTCGTAGCGGACCTGAAACTGGAGGCGGCGTTCGATGCGGCGGTGGCTGCGGCGAAGAAGTTGCTGGAGGCGGCCGGTGAAAAAGGCCTGGAAGCCGCCGCCAAAAAGGCCGGCGCCAAGGTTGAAGAAGCCGACTGGTTTCCGCGCGAGCGGTTCGTGCCGGCCAGCCGGATGGGCCGCTCGTTCACGCTTACGCCCAGCCTGCCGGTCGTCGGCTCGAACCGGCTGGTGGTGGCGGAGTGCTTCCGCCTCGAGCCGGACGGCAACCAACGGTTGCTCGTGACGCTCGCCCGGGAACGATGGGCTGTCGTCCTGGAACTGGTCGGCCGAAAACCGCCGCGCGAGGAACTGTACCAGGCGATTCGGCCGCTGCTGGCGCAGGAGGTCAGTACGGAACTGACCGGCACGGCACAGGGCGACCTTCTCAACGAGGAGGGGGTCCGTCGTCGGCTCCGGGTCGTCTGGGCGCCGCCGGTTGCTGAGCAGGAAGCCGCTGGCGAAGGCGGCGGAGACGATGAGGAGCCCTGATCGCGGGCCGTGCGGTGATTGACAGCGCGCGCCGCCGGCGATATAGTCGCCGGCTGGCCTGGTGGTGCGGGCAGGTAGCTCAGGTGGTAGAGCACTCGGCTGAAAACCGGGGTGTCGCCGGTTCGACTCCGGCCCTGCCCACCATCGAAGTTTGTAAATCCGTGCATGCACGCGCAGTGCCCTGAAAAGCCGGTTTTTCCCCTTCCTCCCGGTAGCCGTTGCAGGCCCTCACCGGCATTTCTCGGCCTTGCTGCGCCGCTTTCTGCGCCGCGCCCGAGGCCCGGACAAAGTGGGCTTCGGTCACCATCAGGTAGTGCTTCAAGGCGATCTTCGGCGAGTGTCCAAGCCACTTGGCCGCCACGTGCGCCGGAAACCGCTCCACCAGTTCGCTTGCCCGCGTCGCCCGAAGGTTCACAAACAGTTTCGGCCAGGGGTCCACGCCC
>DATKUU010000318.1:0-3102 GCA_035530455.1 Phycisphaerae bacterium
GGGCGTGGACCCCTGGCCGAAACTGTTTGTGAACCTTCGGGCGACGCGGGCAAGCGAACTGGTGGAGCGGTTTCCGGCGCACGTGGCGGCCAAGTGGCTTGGACACTCGCCGAAGATCGCCTTGAAGCACTACCTGATGGTCACGGAAGCCCACTTTGTCCGGGCCTCGGGCGCGGCGCAGAAAGCGGCGCAGCAAGAACGAGAAATGCCGGTGAGGGCCTGCAACGGCCACCGGGGGGAAGGCGAAAAACCGGCTTATCAGGGCACTGCGCGTGTATGCACAGATTTACAAACTTCGATGGTGGGCAGGGCCGGAGTCGAACCGAAAAACGCAAGTGCTGAAACCGCAAAGACTTGCGCCTTGCCGCACCAGCAGCGCGGCGCAAAAAGCGGCGCACTTGCCCCCGATTCCGGCCTGGCGGACCACCCGCCGGACGTGGCCGACCTGGCGCGCCGCTTGGCGGCCCTGCCTGAAAACGTCCGGGCGGAGATCGTGGCGATGCTCAAGACCGACGAAGGGGGCACACGATGACGGTACGGAAACTGGCCGGACAGAAATGTCCCACAAAGTCCCCATGTAAAAAAGAGGCCGATCCGCCTTCGCCGAGGCTACGGCGGACAGGGGGGCCGGAAAATGAATGGGCGGGACGGGGACTCAGCCCGAACCAGCGGGCGTTTCTAGAGGCGTTCGCCTGCGGGGGAAGTATCCGGCTCGCGGCCGAGGCAGCGAAGGTCTCGAGGCGCAACCATTGCCGCTGGATCAAAAGCGACCCGAAGTACGCCGAGGCATTCGAGGACGCGCGGGAGCGGGCGATCGAGGCGCTGGAGGCGGAGGCGCGCAGGCGGGCAGTCGAAGGCGTGCGCGAGCCCGTGTACTACGAGGGCGAGGTTTGCGGACACCGGCAACGGTACTCGGACGTCTTGCTTATGTTCCTCCTGAAAGGGGCGAACCCGGAGAAGTACCGCGACCGATCAGAGGTCGCGCACCAGGGCGGCGGGGAACCGATCGCGGTGGACGTGAATCTCGGGGCGGAGTTGATGCGGAAGGTGCTGGCGGCCGGCGGGAAACCGGGCGTGCCGGGACTGGCACAGAGGCGATCCTCCCTCCCCTAAAAAAGACGTTGCTGGAAGTTGACACCGGGGGTTGACCGTGCGAAAATCTGAGCGGGGGCTAGGGAACTAGGCCCGAAAAGCGGCACCTCGACCGCCCGCCCCCGCTTCACCTTCGAGGCCGGATGCGAGGGCCGGACATGTCGAAACGCGACACGAACGATGCTCAGAAACTCCGCGCGGTCGCTGCCGCTCTCCGGGAGTGGGGGAGGAAGGCCGGTCCGCCGGGCCGAAAGCCCTCGATGGTCCCAGACGAAGAACGCGAGGTGGCACGCCAGGCTTTGCTCGTGGCCGTCAAGCACCGGAAGATCTTCAAGCAGGCGCGCCACGATTACGACTGCGCGGAAGGGGTCGAGTGCGCGGGCGTATTAGACGAACTCAACAAGGCCGGCGCAGAGTACGACCGGGGCGCTGACCTGGGCGGCTTCTGGCACTACGCGCACGACCTGACCGGCAAACACCTTCCCGGCAACGTGTCCTTTCCCGACGAACTCGACCGCTGGGCAAACAGGCGGGAACTGGAATCCGCCGAGGGCGGGAAGGGCGTTCCCGACCGCGACGAGCGCCTGGCGAAACTCATGATTTACGTGCAGAAGAACCCCGGCGCATCCGAACGCGAGATTGCCAAGGCTACTGGCGTGCCCGCGTCCACCTTCCGCGCGTGGTCTGGGTATCAGAAACTTCGCAAGATGCACGGCCTCGACATCCGTAAAGGCCACAAAACCGATGAAGGGGACGTTGAGGCTTACGACCGAGACTGACGCTGCGCCGCGCAAAAAACCGCGCAGCGACTCGCCAAAAACGCCGTTCACGTCAACCCCAACCGCGTTTTTCGCCGTTCCCTTCCGCACACCTTCCGCGCACGCCCACAGGCTCTTAGAGGGGCGATGCGAAAGGACAAGCATGAGCACGACTGACACTACCGACCTCGCGGTCCAGCGGGCGGAAGCCTTTGCCGCGATGGAACTGGCCCGAGCGAGCGGAAACTTTCAGACGGCGCAGAGGGCGAAGGAACGCCTGGAGTCCCTTGGCGTCCGAGTCCGCTACATGCGGACGCGCTGGCCAAAGCAAGGCCGACGCGCGCGGCGGGAGGCCATGCCATGATCGCCGACCGCAAGACCCCCGACCTGCCGACGACCGACCGGATCGCCTTGAGCGTTTCCGAGGCCGCCGACGCGATCCGAGTGTCATCAAGGCAGGTCTATGTGTTGGCGGAAAAGCACGGCCTGCCCACCATCAAACTCGGCGGGCGTCGGCTGATTCGGCGCGCGGACCTAGAGGCGTGGCTGGCCGCGCAACCGGTGGACCGGATCGGCGACGGCCAGGACGCGGCGAACGCCCCGGCCGTCGAGGCAAACGGCGAGGGTGTGGCTGAGGGAGCGCGAGCGTGAAACCGTTTCCCGGAAAGGGCCGCGTCTTCTACCAAGCCCCGCGCGAGATCGAGGCCCTTCCAAGTCTCTCGTCGGACGCAAAACGGCTCTGGGCGTATGGCCGCTTCCGCGAATACCCGAGCAAGCCGGCAGCCCTGCGGGAGGCGGACTTTGAGCGCGATCTGGCGATGCGGCGTCGGACCGTCCAACGTGTAAAACGAGAACTTCTCAAGCACGATCCCCCGCTCCTGGTCGTGCATCGGCGGGGAACTCGAAACTCCCCTGCATCTCTGCTCCATTTTCTCTTGCCGGGTGAGTCAACCCCCCGGTGCTGCGTGTTGAAGAAGGCTCAACCCGCCAAAACGCGCCCTACAAAGCACCGCGTAGGCGGGTTGACATGCACCGCTGAGGCGGGTTGTACCGGCGCAACCCCTGAAGCGGCGGGCACTTGTGCGCCGCATAGAACTGAACTGATAAGAGAACAAGAAAAGAACGCCAGCCGGGCGGCGGCTAGCCCTGGCGGGCCGCCGCCGGCTGGTGACGGCAACGGCAACGGCAACGGCAACGGCAACGGCAACGGCAACGGCAACGGCAACGGCAACGGCAACGGCAACGGCAACGG
>DATKUU010000319.1:0-2876 GCA_035530455.1 Phycisphaerae bacterium
AACGTAGACAGCCCCCTGAGGCATGCGCCATCCTTTCGTCCGCTCCCGCCGAACCCGCTTCGGTTTCATCACAACCTCCTCACTTGCCCACACACGGCCCGACCGCGAACGCGGCCAGGAGCAGCAGCGCGAAGATGACCAGTAACAAGTCGCTCAGGTCGCGGAGCATTCGTTCACCGCCTGTAGTTGCCCGACGAGGCGAGACGCAATCGAATCGAACCAAGGTCGGGGCCATTATCGACCCGCACATCTTCTGCCCGAGACGCGAACTGTTTCAGCGCCAACCCCTCGTCATCGGTTTCCGGCACCAGCACCAACCAGGGGCACCATTCGCATCGCACTTCCGCGTCAAACTCCTGAATCCTCAGCAACATGGCTCGCCTCCTTGTCCCGCTTCTCCAGTCGCCAGGGCGTGGCGTCGTGTATCACGCCGTCGAGGAGGCGGCGCAGATGCTTGCGGCCAAGGTGCGTGTTTCGCCTAAGTCATCGGCCAATTCCACCGGCGGGCCGAACAGGCCACACTCGCCGTCGTCTTTGGCCTCCCTTGAGCGGGCAGCAAGGAGCCACGACTGCCACATCGCTTCTTCGCTAGAAAACCGGCGGGCACCCTTGCCGCCCGTGGTCCATATCTCCCGCGAAACCATCCGCCAGATTCGCGTAATCTGGGGCCACCGGGCCATTTGCCGCCGGGCTTTTTCTTGAGCGAGCGGTGTTGGATTTCTGGCCAGTGGACAGAGAACGCACCCAAGTCGGGGCCAATCCTCATCGTACAGGGCGCAGTACGACAGACCACGCTCGCGGATGTACTGCCATACGTCTACTGTCTCCCACCCGACGATGGGGTTGATGACCTTGCCGCCGCCGCTGCGCCGCCGCTCGAAGGTGCTTCGGCTTGCGCGCTTGTTTCCCTCGGCCCATCGCACCCCCAAGATGGTCGTCACGCCGGGCGGACTCCGCTTCTCCTTGAACAACTGGCAACACCACCGGGCACCGGCTCGCGGCATAAACTGCTTCTCGCGGCCCATTGATTTCAGAGATCGCTCCGGCGGGTCGATGGTCAGGTGGTTGGCCGGGATTTTTATCTGCTCACGAATGAACGCACGCAGTTCCGGAGGGTCCAGGGGCGTGTAGTGATAGTGAGCCTCAAACGGCACGCCCGAACGCTTTGCCAAATCCAAAATCACGCACGAATCCTTCCCGCCAGAGTACGCAACGAAATACGGCACCCCATCCTGGCGGAAACCCGGCAACGGGTTCCGCAGGACATCGAGCGCTACTTCGTCAATCGGTCTGCCGCTCAGGTGCATCTGCATCCATCTTGCTCCGTCAGCCTTCCACTTTCTCCAGGTGCCACGGCGTGGCGTCATGTATCACGCCGTCGAGGAGGCGGCCGCCGCGCTTGCGGCCGACGCGGAAGACGTGCATGATGGGCTCATCGTGTCTGGCGAGATTCCGATGGGGGCACCTCACTTGGCTCTTGTCCGCCAACGTGACCACGGCTCGGCCTCGGTTGTCAAAGTGTGACGCCTCTGGGATGGCACCCGCCCCGAAAGGCAACCACTCGCCCCACGCCTTCAAAAAGAACCGGACGCCCGCGGCTGCGCACTGATCGCGGATGGCGCGCACCCAGTCCGGGTGCATCGGCCGGGCGCCGGGGCCGGTCTCGCCGCCCACGATGACGCATCGGACAGGACGCTGCCACTCCATCGGCTCGCCGCTTCCATCGTACCCCCCGGCCAGGAGACAGTCTGCGAGCCATGCCGGTTGCTGTTTGCCGCAGCCTTCGCACTTTCCGTCCGGTGACCCGAGGTCGTAGCCGCATCGCGGGCAGTAACAGTTTAAGTACGGCTCCACGTCCACCGGCCCCACCAGCGGTTCCAGGCTCAGATACGTCTTCCACCCGGCGGCGGCGAGTTGCATCAGGTGGCCGATTCCGGCGTCGAGGTCGGGCTGGTTCGAGGCGGACATGCCGAGGTAGACGTTGGGAAAGGGCCACGCCAAGCCCTCAAAGATGGGCGCGAGTGTTGCCGGGTCGAGTTTCCGCCGACCGTACTCCTTGTTGAGCAAACTGGCCACAAGCCCGATACATTCCCACGGCATGTAGCCGGTTGGTGCTTGAGCGGTCAGGCTCGCCGCCATCCGTTCCGGCCGCTTCGTGAGGAAGCAGAAGTCCAGGTCAGGCCGCAGCACACACGCGGCCATCACGCGGTCCACCCACTCGTCCGGCACGTTCGGGTGCCACAGGTCCGTCATGTCGCCGACGAAGACCGACTCGCCCGTCGCGCGGCTCTTGAGAACCTTCCGCAGTTCCTTCTCGTCGAGCCAGAACTCGACGCGGCCGGAGTCGAGCGCCTCCTGGGTGAACCGCTCGCCGGTGCCGACCCAGACGTTGCGGCGTTCGGCGAAGCAGTTCTGGCAGCCGCTCGCGCACTTGGTGCAGACCCAGCCGACCTTCCCGTCGCTCGTGCGGCGGGCGCGGACGGGGTTCGATGCACGGTCACACCATTCAATCGGAGTTCGGTTCATCGCGTCTCTCCTCCAGCAGTGCCAGAACGTCTCGCATGCTCAGTCCCGCTTCCGCACAAAGCCTGAGCAAGCGGAACGACCGGCAGGCGTGCCTGCTAATAGCCTTGGTGAATGCCGCCGGCGGTTCGTCTCCCGTCCCGGCCGTTCGCTTCTTTCTCTTGCAGAATGGGCACTGCCATCCCCAGACGGTCACGGTTACAGAGCCGGTCTCGTTGAGGTTCGTCATGGCTTCGACCTCCGTTTCCGCGCCACGCGGTTGCGTTCGCACTTGATGCACACGCTGCGCATGGGCGTGCCGCCGAACTCCTCCGCGCCCCCTGGAATCTGGATACCGCAGAGCGCCTTGCCGG
>DATKUU010000320.1:0-9966 GCA_035530455.1 Phycisphaerae bacterium
AGGTGTCTTTTCCCCGAAGGGCCCGGAGGGTGCTGCGCAGAAAAGACACCTGGAGTCTTTTTCGCCCCACCCGAGTCGAACCACTCGCGGGCAATCAGCGCCATGCCGACGGCGCCGAGAACGTCGTGGTGCGGCGGGACGGTGACCGGTTTGCCCAGGACGCGTTCGAACGCCGACTTCACGCCGCGGTTGTACGCCGTCCCCCCCTGGAACAGAATGTGCTCGCCGATGCGGTGGTCCTCGACGACGCGATTCAGATAGTTCTGGACGATGGAGTAGCAGAGGCCCGCGCACAAGTCGTCCACCGCCACGCCGCGCTGCTGGTTGCGGTTGATGTCGGTTTCGATGAAGACGGTGCACCGTTCGCCCATGGCCGGGGGCTCGTCGGCGCTCAAGGCCTTGGAGTTGAACTCGCCCGTCTTCAGGCCCACGCCCAGCCGCTCCGACTGTTCCTCGATGAACGATCCCGTCCCCGCCGCGCACACCTTGTTCATCGTGAAATCCACGACCGCGCCGCCCGCGAGGCTGATGTACTTGGAGTCCTGGCCGCCGATCTCGAAGATGGTGTCCACCTCGGGCTTGATAAACGCGGCGCCGGTGGCGTGGGCGGTGATCTCGTTCTTGACGACGTCGGCCCCGATGAAGTCGCCCGTCAGGTACCGCCCGCTGCCGGTCGTCGCGCACCCGCGGACCCGCGCGCGCCCCTTCCCCCCGCGCTCCTCCAGCGCCGTCCCGACTTTGTAAAGCCCGTCGGTGACGGCCGCCAGCGGCCGGCCGGCCGTCATCAAGTACTCCCGCGCGAGCACGCGCCCCTCGCGGTCCACCGCGACGACGTTCGTCGAGATGCTCCCCACGTCCACGCCGACGAAGACGTCCACCGGCTCCGTCCCCGCCGGGAACAGGTCAGGCTCGATGGTGAGGGGATACTGGTCGTCCGCCAGCGGCAGATGGAGTTCGCCCCCGCCGTAGCGGCGCGAGGCCAGATACTCGCGCAGCGGCTCCAGACTCTCGATGCGCCGCCCCAGTTCCCCGCGCTCGCGCGCAACCAGCACCGCGCCGATGGCGCCCATCGAGGCGTAATGCGCGGGCACCAGGAGCGCCCCGGTCTGGAGACCGAGCGTCTCGGTAAACGCGCGGACCATGCCCGCGTTGGCCGCCACCCCGCCCTGGAACGCGATGCGCGGCACGAACTCCTTGCCCTTGCCGATGCCGGCCTTAAAGTTCCGGGCCATGGCGAAGCACAGGCCGGCGACGATGTCGTAGTCGGGCGTCCCCTCCTGCTGGAGGTGGATCATGTCACTCTTTGCGAAGACGGAGCATCGGCCGGCGATGCGCGGGACGTGCTCCGAGCGCAGGGCCATCTCGCCCCACTCGCGCTCAATCGAGACGCCCAGGCGGGAGGCCTGCTGGTCGAGGAACGACCCCGTCCCCGCCGCGCACAGGGCGTTCATGGCGAAGTCCTTGACGCGCAGCCGCCCCGTCCGCGGATCTAGATCCAGGAGAATGAGTTTGGAATCCTCGCCGCCGATCTCGATGATCGTGCGGACGTCGGGATGGAACGTCGCCGTCGCCGTCGCCTGCGCGATGACCTCGTTGACCGGCTTGATGTGGTAAAGGTCTCCGAGGACGGCCGTGCCCGCGCCGGTGAAGGCGACGCCCTCAATCTCACTCGGCGGCACCTCCGCGAAGAGCCGCTCCAGCGCCTCCAGCGCCGTCTCCAAGGGCTTGCCGCGCGTCCGCACATACTCTTCGCGCAGGACCTTCCCCGCCAGGTCCACGAGGACCAGATTCAGGCTGATCGAGCCGATGTCTATGCCGAGGTACACGCTCAACCCTTTGTTGCGTGTCGTTCCGAGTTTGCGCATCGCCGTTCGAGCCCGCCGCGCCTTGCCCTGTGGGGAAGCGGAGGGTCACCGTCCATCCGGCGCAGCACATGCCGCGGCCGATCGAGCCTGACCGGGTGCTTCCGCACCCGGCTCGCCCGCGCCGAGACGCGGCATTATAGCCGACGAGCGCCGCCCGTGTCAATTTCTGTTGACACGCCCGCCCCCGCCCGGCCATCATGGGCCCACTTCACCAGCGCACGGTCGCCCAACTCCATGCCCGCATCGTCGGAAACACGGTACGAACAGCACGTCCTGGACCGGGGCCTCGCGACCGAGGAGGAACTGCGCGAAGCGCGGAAACTGCTGAACCAGGCCGAGGAAAAGGGCGAACGCCTCTCCCTGCCCGAAGCCCTCGTCCGCACGGGCGCCCTGACAAAGAACCAGGCCAAACGGGTCCTCGCCTCCCTGAAGGAGGATACCCTCACCCCGCGCTCGTTCCAGATCCCGGGCATCGAACTCCTGGACCGCATCGGACGCGGAAGCCAGGCCGTCGTCTATAAGGGTCGCCAGGTCAGCGTGGACCGCACCGTCGCCGTCAAGGTCCTCCTCTCCAAGGGCGCCCGCGACCCCGACGCCCGACGCCGATTCATCCAGGAAGCCAAGGCCGCCGCCAAACTCTCCCACTCCGGCATCGTCCAGGCCATTGATGCCGGCGAAACCGGCGGATACCCCTACTTCATCATGGAGTACGTGGACGGGACGACCGTCTATGATTTGCTGAAGGAGCGCGCCGGGCCGATGGGCGAAGAAGAGGCCCTGGACATCATCATCCAGATCGCCGAGGCCCTCGCCCACGCCCACTCACGCGGGTTCATCCACCGCGACGTCAAACCCAAGAACATCATGCTCACCAAGGAAGGCGTCGCCAAATTGGCCGACATGGGCCTGGCGCGCCATGCCGAGGACGCCGCCAGCGCCCTGGACGAGGCGGGCAAAGCCTACGGAACGCCGTACTACATCTCTCCGGAGCAGGTTCGCGGCGACCCGCGCATTGACTTCCGCGCCGACATCTATTCGCTCGGGGCCACGTTCTACGAGATGCTCACCGGCCGGCCGCCCTTCACCGCCCCGACGCCTCAGCAAGTCATGCAGAAGCACGTCATGACCCCCCTCGTGCCGCCCGACCACCTCAACCCTCGCCTCTCGGCCGGCGTCGCCGAGGTCGTCGAGGTCATGATGCTCAAACGCCCCAAGGACCGCTACAACTCGACCGACGACCTGCTGGTGGACCTGCGGAGCATCGCGGCCGGCGAGCCGCCCCGAATCGCACGCGAAAAGGTCGGCATGCCGGAAACGCTGATGGAAGGCCTCGCCCACGGGGAAACCGCCGACCCCCCCCCATCGGCCGACCAACGCCCCCACGCCGCCGGACCTTTCGCCCTCAACTATCTCGGCATCGCGCTGCTGGTTGCCCTCGCCCTGGCCGTCCTCCTGAACCTGCTGCAACTGCTGCTCTGAGAAAAAACGACCCTTGGGGTCTTTTTCCGCGATGCCTAATACGAGTACCGCCAATTCTTCCCGGTGTAGTACCGGCAGAGGATGCCGTTGGGATTCGCAGGATACCAATTGGCCGGGGCGAGGGGATTAAAGCCAAGGAGGACCTCAAACGGAGGCGGCCCATTGGGCCCCACGCTCCAGATGACGCACTTGACCGGGCAGTCATCGGGCTGCGCGTACTTCACCCACTCCCCCCCGCTTTGCGGAAAGGCCTCCGGAAGCACAAACTTGATGGTGCACGGGCTGTCGTTGACAAAGCCCGGTCCGACCGCCGTGTACCGATAGGTGTGCGCCTCGTCAAAGGCATCCGGCGGCAGAGCGTCGAGGTATCCGCCCTCGACCAGTTCACGGGGGAGGGCCAGGAACAGGTCGCGCTTCTCGCTGAGGCAATACTTGCGGGCCGGCGGCAGGGCGTCGTGCGCCAAATAGTACTGGTGCAGCGCGGTGCCGACCTGCTGAAGGTCCGATCGCACCTGCGTCACCCTGGCCGTGAAGAGCGCCGACCCCAGCGCCGGCAGCAGCAGGCCGATCAGCACCCCGACGGCCGTGATGACGATCAGGAGTTCCGTCAGCGTGAAGCCGCGGCCCGAGCGCCGGGCCGAAAGCCCCGCGCCCGCCGCGCCCCTCGCGGACAGGCCGAGCCGCTCAGTGGTCATGCGGTTCGGCCGACGCCTCGCCCGGAATCGGAGACACCACGTAAATGTATTTGAAAATCGGAGCATCCACATTCTTCATGTTATGGACCGTATGCGGCGGGACGTAAAGGGACTGGCCGGCCTCCAGCGCCACCGGCTCGCGCCCTTTCGACAGGCCTTGCCCCCGGCCTTCCAGCACGATGATGAACTCTTCGTGCGCCCCCGTCGTATGCTCGCCGCACGTCTCCCCCGGCCCCAGCGCCACGCGCCCGCTGCGCATCCCGCATGTCATCGGCCGACCCGCAAGCAGCGGGATGTAGCCTTCCGAGCCGGACCAGTCGAACCGCCACTGAGCCGCGCTCGTCTCGTGGTCGCCCATGCCTCCCTCCCTTTCCGACCCACCTCCGGTGCATCCACACCCGCACGCCAACGCCAACGCCGCCAACCCCGCCGCCATCAAACCCAGCGTCGCCGGCTTGCCCGCCGTAGCGCCCCGTCCGGCCTGGTGCTTCGTCTTGCGCCGGCGACGGAAGATGCACACCATTGCTCCGCCCAGGAGCAGCAGCGCGGAGGCGGGCTCCGGCACGAAGTTGCGATTCAGTTCCGCCAGGTCCGCCGACGTCACCGCCCCGTCCCCGTCAAAGTCGCCGTCCGACCAGACCGCGCCCGTCAGACCCAGATTGCCCTTCACGATGGACCGGTCGGCAACGTTCACGATCCCGTCCAGGTTCACGTCGCCCCAGAGTTCAATCTGCTCGGCCGCAAGCGGCCACAGACGGTACGCGCCCGTGTAGGGGTCCGTCGTATCTTCCTGGTCGAAGATGGCGGTGACGTTGAATTTTCCGCCGGGCGCGTCGCCCCACATCCCCGCGTAGCCGAGTTTCAAGCCCAGCGTTCCCCCGCCGTCATCGGTAATCGTGAGTTGCTGGTCCACCGCCCATGTGCCCGACACCACCTCGCCTCCCGTCAGGCGGCACCACTGGGCCTGGTACAACTCGCCGCCCGTGGCACGCGTCTGGTCGAACGTGATCGCATCGGCGATGCTCGGGATGAGCCACGGGTCCGGCAGGCTGCCGTGCGAAAGGAGCGTCACGGTGAAGACGTTGTCTTCGTCGTGCCGCTCGTTCAGGTTCGTCTTGCCGTTGTAAAATAGCAGCAGGCCGGTGACATCGACGATATCGCCCGGCAGCCATGCGTCGGAGTACCGCGGCCAGCCGGTCGCGCCGTAGAACTTGTTGGCATAGAGGGCGATCCCGCCCTGATTGTATGGAGCCGGGTTCGTCGGAAGCGCCTGCACGTACATCTGCCACTGGGACGCCGTGTTCAACATGTCCTGTGGCCGGTTCAGGACGACGCCCTGGAAGGTGACCCAGGCTGCGGGATCCGTATCGGGGAGGCTCAGGCTCGAATGCGTCCCCCAGCCGTTCGCGTCCACGGCCTCCAGGTCCCAGATCTCGTCCAGCGCCAGCGCGGGGCCGCCTTGAAGCGCCACGCCTACCGCCAGACACGCCACCATCATCGCCGCACCCACCCGGATGAATCCTCGCCTTGCCATGCTGGTCCCCTTTCGGCCGCTCAGATCGCTTGCCGTCCGCGCACAGCCCGGGCGCGGTCGGTCCCTGTGAACCCGCCCTCCCCCGAGGGGTGGCACATTCTTAAGAAAGATAACACGCCCGGCGGGAAAGTCAATCGCGAAATGCAAAAAAACCAGGAAAATCTTCCGCCCGACCCGGACGCGCCGCCCGCCGTATCCCCCGGCCCGTTCTGAGGAGTTGCGCGGCGGCCTTCCCCGGCCGCTGCGAACACACGGATGGGTCCCACACCGGTGGTGGCCTGGGAAGTTCACCCGCCGGGGCGGCGGGGCCACCACCCGAGAAGTGTTCTCAGACAGAACCTAATATGAAAACCGCCAGTCCTTCCCGGTGTAATAGCGACAGATGATGCCGTTGGGCTTCTCAGGATACCAATTGGCCGGGTCCTCCGCGTTCACTGCCGGGTTGTCGGCCGAGTAACTGTTTTGGACGGGCGGCCCTTCCGGCCCCGCGCTCCAAATCACAATCCGCACGGGGGCTGTGTACCACGTGGTGTACGTCGCGATGTAGTCTTTTGGCTCGCCCCCGCTCTTCGGGAAGTTGGCCGGCACATGAAACGTCACGGGATCGGGAAGCGCGTCCGGCTCCGGATCCGCCGGGGCCACCCCGTTCACACTCACCTGCCATAGCGCCTTGTAGCGGTACCCTCTCGCCAATTCCAGTTCCTCCCCGGTGAGGGAACTGCTCCGCAGCACGCCGAAAGGGTCGGCCGGCGGGCCGTCCAGGTACCCCTTTCCATCCGGATTAGTTCCATCTCCCCAGAGATCTTCCGGAAACAGTTCCTGGGGCAGGCAGTAGTCCAGGTCATACTTGTCCGGCGTCGTGTATTGCCGCGTCGCCGGAACCCGTTCCACGTACTGCATGTACTGATTCAGCGCCATCTCGATCTGCACCATGTCGTGGCGCGCCTGCGAGATGTTCGCCAGCACCAGCGCCGCATTCAGTCCCGGCAGGAGCAGCGCAATCAGCATCGCCACAATCACGATGACGAGCAACAGTTCCACCAGCGTCATTCCGCGGGGGCGCCCGCGTCCGCTCGCGCGCTCGGCCATAGGTTTCCCTTTGCCTTTCAGGCCCGGCACAGGCCGCACCCCCCGTCGCTCCCATTATAGCCCCCGCCGCCTTCGGTTCAACGCGCCCGTCGAGCAACGCGCAATGCGGAACGCGGAATGCACGACCAAACGGCGCATGGTTAGCCGCAGCCGCCTCGCTCAACTTGACCCGCAGCCCGAACGGCACACGGCAAAGGTCTGAAGAATTCACTTGACACGAACCAAACAATAGCCTAGTATTCCAATCGGATTACTCGTATAGGGGCAAAACCATGATGCAGGTATCCCAAAAGGGCCAATACGCCGTCCGGGCCGTCTATGAACTGGCGAAACGCCGCGGCGAGGGACACGCCTCCGTTCAGGACATCGCCCGTACCCAGGCCATCCCCCCGAAGTTCCTCGAACTCATCCTGCGCGAACTGAGGCAGGCGGGCCTCGTGCAGTCCCGCCGCGGCAAGCAAGGCGGGTACCAGTTGGCGGCCGACCCGCGCGACCTCTCCGTCGGGCGCATCCTGGCGCTGGTCGAAGGACCGCTCGGACCCGTTTCATGCATCGCCGGCGGCGACAAGTCCCAATGCCCCCTCCACGGAGGATGTGCATTTCTCGCGATGTGGGAGCGGGCGCGCTCGGCCGTCGCCGGCGTTCTCGACTCCACCACCCTCCACGACCTCATCGAGGCCCAACAGGAGGCGGCGTATGTCCCGAGCTACAGTATCTGAACGCCCCGCGGCCTCGACCCGCGCCGCCCCCGACCCGCGCGGGGCCTACGAGCGGCTCCTCGGCACTTTCCCGCAGGACGGCGTGACGGATCTAGTGGGCACCCTCCATTTCGGCGAGAAGGTCGAGCGGAGCCTCGCCCTTCTCGCGGCCGCGCACCGCGAGTTCGGCCGGCATCTGGTCGTCGCCAGCACCCTCAGCACAGGGGTCGTCTGGCATCTGGCGAAGCGCGCGGCACCTGGTGTCCGCGGGTTCGTCGTCGTCACGCGCCACATGCATCGCGAGACGCTCGACTTTCTGGGGCGCATCGTCGCCCGCTTCCCCGAACTGACGGTCTATCGCAACAACGACCCCCTGCCGGAGGACCTCCCCCGCCGCGACCCCGACCGCTGCTGCGAACTTCTGAAGGTCGAGCCCGCCCGCCGCGCCATCCGCGACCTCGAGGCCCTGGCCTGGGTGACCGGCGTCCGCGCCACTGCCGGCCGACGGCGCGCCGCCGCACGCGAACTCGAACTGCGGCCCGACGGCCTCGTGAAGATCAACCCCGTCCTCCTCTGGCACGAGCACGAGGTCTGGAAATATGCCGCTCTCTACAAGGTCGAGGTCAACCCTCTCTACGCGCTCGGCTACCGGAGCCTCGGATGCGCGCCCTGCACCCGCATCGCGGCCGGCGACCACGAACGCGCCGGACGCTGGGTCGGGACCTCGAAATGCGGCGGCGAGTGCGGCATCAACACCAGACCGATGAAACTCGTGGACGGAGCAGGCATCTGATGACCCGACCCGCCTTCCCCTGCCGACAGGTTCCCGCCGACCCGCACGCGGCACGCCTCCTGGGCCTCTACCCGCAGCGCCAGGAGGGGCTTTGGATGCAGCGCATCAAGGTCCTCGGCGGGCGGCTCTCGGCCGACCAGTGGCGGGCGCTCGCCGATGTCGCACAGACCTTCACCCCCGCCGCCCCGCTCCACCTAACCACGCGCCAGGACGTGGAACTCCACGACCTCGCTCCCGACGCCGTCCCGCGCGCCCAGCGCGCCTTGGCCGACGCCGGACTCTCCGCCCTCGGCGCGGGCGGCGACATGCCGCGCAACATCACCGTCTGTCCCGGCGCCGGCGTTTGCGCGGGCAGGCCGGACCTTGCGCCCCTCGCCCGCGAGGTCCAGGCGCTTCTCGAGGCGACCGACGGCATCTGGAGCCTCCCTCGCAAGTTCAAGATCTCCTTCTCCGCCTGCCAGAACGCCTGCGCCCAACCGTGGATCAACGACCTGGGGTTCATCGTCCGCGGCACGGCTGGCGCATGGACCTTCCGCGTCGTGGTCGCCGGGTCGCTCGGCGCCCGCCCGGGGACGGCCATGCTACTGGAGGAGGACCTCGCGCCGGACGACGTCCTGCCGATGGTCCTGGCGGCCGTGCGGTTCTTCGCCGCCCACGGCGACCGGACGAACCGGAATCGCGCCCGCCTCCGCCACGTCCGCGAGAAAATGGGCGACGCGCCCTTCGCCGACGCCCTTCGCGAAGCCCTCACCCACACCCGGGGCGAGCGCCCCTGGCCGTGCGCCGCGCTCGCCCTCCCCCCTTCACCGCTCGAGGCGCAGCGCGCGCTTGTGTTTGCAAACGGCAACGTCGCGCCGGACCAGGCCGACGCCCTCGCCCATCTCGCCGACGCCGCGGACCTCGTCGTCCGCATCGCCAACCACCACCGGATCCTCGTGTTCGGCCCGAATCCCGGCGCGCCGGGACGCCTGGACGCCGCCCTGGCCGCCCTGAGCAAGGTCGAAGGGGCCGCCTCGCCTGCCCTCGACGCTGCCGCGCAACCCCAGGCCTCGATCGTCGCATGTCCCGGCACGCGGTGGTGCAAATGCGCCTTGGCTGATACCAACCGCCTGGCCGACCGGCTGCGCGAACGGTATGCTTGCCGCCTCGACCCCGCGGTCACCGTCTGCCTCTCCGGCTGCCCGAACGGCTGCGCCCACAGCGCCGTCGCCGACATCGGCCTGGTGGGAACCCTCGCTCGGCGCGACGGCGAACGGGCCGAGGCCTACACGCTCCTGGCGGGCGGCGGCATGGGGCGCGACGCCCGCCTCGCCCGGACCGTCGCCCGGCGGCTCTCGGCCGATGAAGCCGTCGCGGACCTGCTGCGCCGCGCCTGAACCGCTCGCCGCACCGCTTACCACCACGCCCGCCGGCGCATCCGCCCCGGACGCAGAAAAAGCCCCGTCAGCAAATATCGAAGGGCGTCAATGGGATGGTCCGCCCCGTCCTTGGCCGGCCGTTCCGCGAGCGCCCCCTCGCGCGCCTCGTTCCAGTGATACTCCTGGAGCGCCCGGACGAGCCATCGGCACGACGGGTCCACCACAAGCCCCGGTCCCTCGCCCGCCGCACGCTCCTTCAGCAGCCGGCGCAGCAGTTCCACGCCCTCCAGGATGCCGGCCCGCGGCGTGCGGACCCGCAGGCCCGCCCGCGCCAGTTCCTGGCACGGACCCGTGCCGGTCACGTCGGAGCGCTGCCAGCCGGCCGGGTCGGCGAACGTCGCCGCGACCGGCCCGGGGTCGCGCTCGCGCATCGCCCGCAGGTGCTCCGCAATCGG
>DATKUU010000321.1:0-2666 GCA_035530455.1 Phycisphaerae bacterium
GTCGAACACCGGCCCCGTCGTCGTCACGCGCTCCAAGGAAAACTCTTTCAGGAACTCTTCGCGCGAGAAGATTTCCCGCCCGTCCGGCATCGAATGGCCGAGCAGACCTAGGAAGTTGATGACCGCCTCCGCCAGGTACCCCTGCTCGCGGTACCAGAGGATGCTGGTCGGATTCTTGCGCTTGGAGAGTTTCGAGCGGTCGGGGTTGCGGATGAGCGGCAGGTGGAAGAACTGCGGCGGCTGCCAGCCCAGCGCCTCGTAAAGAAGGATGTGCTTGGGCGTCGAGATGATCCATTCCTCGGCCCGGACGACGTGGGTGATGCGCATCGCGTGGTCATCCACGACGCTCGCCAGATGATAGGTCGGGTAGCCGTCGCTCTTGGAGAGCACCTGGTCGTCAATGGTCGCATTCTGAATGGTGATGTCGCCGCGCACGCCGTCGCGAAAGCGCGTCTCGCCCTCCAGGGGGACGGCGAGGCGGACCGTGTGCGGCTCCCCTGCGTCGGCGCGGCGTTCGGCCTCTTTGGGGTCGAGCGCACGGCAGAGGCGGTCGTAGCCGGTTTCGCTGCCGGCCTTCTGGCGGCTCTTTCGGACCTCGGCCAGTCGCTCGGGCGTGCAGAAGCATCGGTACGCGTGGCCGCTCGCAAGGAGCCGGGCGACCTCGCGCCGGTAAAGGTCGAGGCGTTCGCTCTGGCGGTACGGGCCGACCGGGCCGCCGACGTCCGGCCCTTCGTCGTGGTTCAGGCCGAGCCACGCGAGGGCATCGAGGAACATCCGCTCGGCGCCTTCGACGAAGCGGGTGCGGTCGGTGTCCTCGATGCGCACCAGGAACTCGCCGCCGGTCTGGCGTGCGAGGGCCCAGTTGACAAGCGCGACGTACAGGTTGCCGATGTGCGGCTCGCCGGTGGGACTTGGGGCGATGCGTGTGCGGACGTTGTTTTGCGGTTCGGTCATGGGCGAAGGTGTTTTTCACACGCGCCCCGCAAGCGGGGCGGCTAAACGTGCGCCGGAGGCGCCGTTCGAAGCACTTCTACTCTGCCGGGCCGCCGGGGATGGGCGCATCCTCGGGCCAGGGGATTTCGGGAGGCGCGTCGCCGCGCGGCGTTTCGGCAGCGGGCGGTTCGGCCGGGGGTTCGGTTGCCGGCGGTTCGGAGGTCGGCTCTGTCGGCATCGGTTCTTCGGGCGCGGGGGTCTCGGCGGGCGCCGGTTCGGGCGCCGGCTCTTCGGCCGGAGGCCCGTCGGCCTCGCCCGGCGGCGAGACCGCCGAGGCGGGCGCTTCGCTCACGGGTTCGGGAACGGGGATCGGTTCGGCCCATCGCTCCATCTGGGCGCGGATGGCCGGCTGGTCGGGGTTCGATTCCAGGCTCTCGTGCCATTCCTCCAGCGCCTGCTGCCGCAGGCGGTCCTGCTGGGGCGTGCGGAGGTAGAAAATCATGTAGATGGCGGCGAGGGAGTTTCGGCACTGCCAGTCGCGGGGTTCGACTTCGAGGGCGGTCTGCAACTCTTCGATCGCCGCACCGTAGCGTTTCTGTTTGCTGTAGGCGTAGGCGAGGCGTTTGCGGATGAGCGGGCTCTTGGGGTCGAGGTCGGCGGCGAGTTTGAACTCTTCGATGGCCTTGTCGAGCCGGCCCTGCCTCAGGTAGGCCGTGGCCAGGTTCACGTGGACCGGGGCCTGCTTCGGGTCCAGTTCGATGCTCCGCTGGTAGGCGTGGATGGCGCGGTACGTCTCGCCGGAGGCGTCGTGGATGGCGCCGAGGTTGGACCACGCGAAGCCGTGGGTCGGCTCGAGTTCGACGGCCTTCTCGGTGTGGACGAGGGCGTGTTGGAGGTCGCCCATGCGGAAATAGACCACGCCGAGGTTCACGCGCACGGGGACGTTGTCGGGGTCGAGGTGGACGGCGTTCTCATAGGTGCCGGCGGCTTCGCGGTCGAGGTCGAGGGCCTGGTAGGTCCGGCCGAGGCGGTAATGGTAGGTGAACTCGTAGGGCATGATCTGGACGGCCCGCTGGTAGGGGAGGAGGGCCTTGTCGGGCTCGCCCTTTTCGCGGAAGACGTCGCCGACGCCCGCGTAGGCGATGGCGAGCTGTGAGTCCAGTTCCAGAGCGGTCTGGAACTCCGCCAGGGCGGCGTCGTAGTCGCGGTCGCTGAACGCCAGATGCCCCAGGCCGCAGTGCCGGAGGGCTTCCTCGCGGTGGCACCCCGCAAGGGCCAGAGCCAGTCCTGCCAGCATCGCCAAGCGTCTCATGGGAACCCGTCCTTCCCGGACCGTGATGAGTTCGCGCGTGAGGCGGGATTGTACCGGGTGGCGGCCGGCCGTGTCAAAACATCCTTCGGGGGATGCGGCCGTTTGACAGGCGGCAGTCGGCGGCGTATGATGGTGCTGGCGACCGGGCGAATCGGCCGAAAGGAGACGGCGGTGGCGGAGTGCGACAACCGGAAGAAGAACCTGGCGGACTGCACGTGCACGTACACCTCGTGCGACAAGCGCGGCGTGTGCTGCGCGTGCGTGGCTTTTCACCGGGCGAGCGGCCAGTTGCCGGGCTGCTTCTTCCCGCCGGACGCGGAGCGCACCTACGACCGCAGCATCCGCAAGTTCGTCCAGGTGATGCAGGACCGCACGTAGGCGCTGTTTGAGGAAGCGCGCGGCGGCCTTCCTAGGCCGCCGC
>DATKUU010000322.1:0-5955 GCA_035530455.1 Phycisphaerae bacterium
ACCCGCCCCAGGCCGGGGATGCAGTACCGCCACCAGCCGGACCCGAGGACGCCGACTCGCGCGAGGACCTCGTCGCGCACCTCGGTGTCCTTGGCGTGGACATGGAAGATCCGCCGGCCGTACCGTTCCACGCCTCCCAGGTAGTCAATCCCCTGCCACAGCAGGTGCGACGGGTCGTAGTTGAAGCCCAGGTTCTCGGCCGCGACGCGCTCCAGCACCCGGTCCCACAGGTCGAAGTGCGGAATGAGCGTCGCGAACCAGTTCTCCAAGGCGATCTTCACGCCCTTCTTGGCGGCGTACTCGCACGCCGGACCGAACACCTCCGTGAACGGACCGTCAACCGCCTGTTCGCGGGTCATCCCTTCCGGCGGCAGGCCGGCCAGCGCGCAGCAGACGTCCGTCCCGAGCCGCACGCACCGGTCAACGGCCGCTTTCAGGCCCGCCAGGCCCTTCTTGGGGTCGTGGCAAATCTTGCCGTCGTACGCCGCGACGCTCGAGAGCCTCACGCCCGCCTTCTGGAGCGCCTTGACGATGGCCGCGTCGCGCTCCGGCGTGTTCTCGCCCAGGTGGTCGGCGTGGACCTCCAGCAGGCCGACGCCGCTGGCCCCGGCCCACGCGATGATGTCCTCCAGACGCTCCTTCGACATGCAGGCGGTCAGGAATCCGACTTCCATGGCATCCCCTTTCCGGGCAAGACCAGGTTGCAGGGCGACTCTCATACCGAGGCGGCGCGCAACATGCAAGCGAAATCGCCGACCGGACCGGAGGGCTCGACTTGCCGTTCATCACCACATGCCGAATATGAATTGCAGCGTGTAATAGACGCCCACCAGGATAAAGAGAACGCCCGTCGCCCGCCGGGCCCACCATTCCACGTGGCGGAGGACGTCGAACGCCTTGGCGAGCGACCGCGCCCCCAGCGCAATGAGCACCGCGAAGGCGACGACGGGCAACGCCGTTCCCACGCCGTAGGCCAGCGGCAGCAGGACGCGCGACTTCAGAGGCAGGCACAGGCCGATGGTGCTCCCGAAGAAGAGGCCGGCCGACGCCGGGCAGAACGCCAGCGCAAAGAGCATCCCCACCACCGCCGCGCCCGCCAGGCCTCCCCTCTCAGCGATTCGTTGGGCACGCTCGCCGCCGACGGAGATCGAAAAAGGAAGCGGCACGAGTTCCAGCAGGACGACGCCCACAAGAATGAGGATCGGGCCGAGAATCTTGTTCATGTGCGTCTGGAGGGCGTCGGCGACCTCCGGCCTCTCCAGGAGGCCGCCGACGATGAGAATGGCCAGGCCGACGTACACCGACGCCCGCCCGAGCGTGTAGAGGAGCCCCGCGAGGAGCACCCGCGTCGGGCTGCCGACACGCTTCGCGAGGAAGGAGATGGCGGCGACGTTCGTCGCGAGCGGGCAGGGGCTGACGCTCGTCAGAATCCCCAGCCAGAGGGCCGACGCCCCGGCCACGAGCCACGTGCCCATCAGGAGCCTTCCACGTAGGGACGAACCTCGCCGCGGACGTAGGCGATGAACGCGTCCTTGTCGCCGACGAGATCCCAGATGCGCTCGAGGTTCTTCCATCGCGCCGGCTGGCCGCCGCGGATCTGGGCCACCACCACCGACTTGGTGAAGAGGTCGTAGTCCTTCTTGAAGTGCCCGTTCCCGGGCTCGTCGGTGTTGACAGGGCGCCACTGGAGCCGGCCGTCGCGGACCGCCTCCGCGAACCCGTCCCGGACGGCTTCGCCGGTATAGGCTTCGATCCTCCGGCACGTGGGGCAGCGGACGTTGCTGTAGAAGTAATACACGATGATGCCGTCGCCCGAGGTCGGTGTCGGCGCCGGGGCGGTCGGCTCGCCCCTGTTCAGCACTCCTTTCGCGACGAGGACGCCGACGCTTGCCGCCGCGAACGCCACCAGGACGATACCGAAAATAGTCTTGGGTTTCATGCAATTCTCCTCGGCCGAGTCCCCAGTCTCCCCCCGGTGTCAGGCGAGCATCTTCTTGATTTCGTCCGCGCTTGGCACCTTGCCCGCCACTTTGACCACGCCATCAACGGCCAGCACCGGCGTCAGCATCACGCCGAACTTCAGGATCTCCCTAATGTCCGTGACCTTCTCGATGGAGTATTCGATGCCGAGCGCCTTCGCGGCCGCCTCCGCATTGGCCGCCAGCGCGCGGCACTTCGGGCACCCCGTGCCAAGAATCTGAATAAGCGTCATGTCCACATTCCTTTCTATTACTGGTCCAGGTGCGACCGCATACCCATGTTCTCCCTGGTCTCAATGCGGTCGCGGAGCATCCTGAGGAACTCCAGGGCATCCTCTTTGTCGCGGTCCACAAGAATCGCCTGCATCCTCATCTGCTCCTCGACGGTCACCTTCACATGCGCATCCTTCATGGACGTTCCCCTGTTCGGCCGACGGACGCCAGGCCCCAGCCAGGACCTCTTTGGCCTTGGCCACCAGGCGCGCCACCTGCTCGTCCGTCGCGCGGACGCCCTTGGTCTTTTCGATACCCAGGTCGGTCACCTTGATCTGGGCGTAGTTCGTGAGGCCGGCACGGTCGAAGATTTTCTTCGCGCAGTCCATGGGGCATCCGTCCAGGACAAGGTTCAGGTCGGCGTCCCTGGCCGTCTGGACCATCCCCTGGATGCCCGCGCCGATGCCCGCCAGGCAAAACATGCTGCCGCAGCCGGAGAACATCAACTCCCGCGCCGCCCGGTCCGAGATCTCCGCGACGTTCGCCCCGCCCGAACAGGCATAGAGAAGGACGTTCCGTTTGCCTCCACCTGAACCGCAGCACTTAGCCATGACTGTCTCCTTGTCTAACGCGTGCATTCCCCCGTTTCCCCCGGAAACCTTTCCGAGTGCGGACGCCGATCTTCACCCGCCTCCACATCACCGCGATCTCGATGAGGCCGCCGAGGGGCGCGGCGATCGCCGCGCTAGCACCGTGATGCTTGCCGCGGCGCCAACCAAAGCATCCGATACGCTGCTCGTGATTGGATCGTCGCAGGCGTTGGAGGCTTGGTAGGTGTTATCGCTGAGGATTTCGACCTTCGCAAAGCCGGCGTCACGGATAGCTTGGAGATACTCGTCACGGAGCAACGCCCCGGCGATGCAGGCGGCGTAGAGGTCCGCGCTGTTTCGGGCCGACTCGGGCAGCGGGCGGTTCAGCACGATGTCGCTGACGATCATCCGCCCGCCGGGCTTAAGCACGCGGTACACTTCGCGGAAGACCTGCCGCTTGTCGGGCGAGAGGTTGATGACGCAGTTGGAGATCGCCACATCCACCGACGCATCTTCGACCGGCAGGTTCTCGATCTTGCCTTCGCGGAACTCGACGTTCGAGAGGCCGGTGGTGGTGAAGAACTTCACCGCGTTCTTGCGGGCCAGGGCCAGCATCTCCGGGGTCATGTCCACGCCGATGACCCTGCCTGCGTCGCCCACCTTCTCGGCGGCCAGGAACACGTCCTTGCCGGCCCCGCTGCCGAGGTCCAGGACCACGTCGTCCGACCGCAGGCGGGAGAACGCGACCGGGTTGCCGCACGAAAGGCCGAGTTCGGCCTCCGGGACCGGGTGATCGGCCACGGTGTAGGGCTTGCTGTCGTCGCAGCACGACGAACCCGGCCCGCAACAGGAGGACTGCTTGCGGGCCACATCACCGTAAGCCTTCTGCACGAGATCGTGGGTGTTCTCCTCGGTTGCCATGTACGACTCCTTTCCTCCCGCGGTGCGCCGACTATGCTCGGCGTTCCGCGGGGAACCAGTGCTTCGTTCGGACGCAGATCTTCACGAGCATCAGCATCACGGGGACCTCGATGAGGACGCCGACCACGGTGGCGAGGGCGGCCCCGGACGAGAGGCCGAAGAGCATCGCCGCCGTAGCGATGGCCACCTCGAAGTGGTTCGACGCCCCGATCATGGCCGACGGGGCTGCGTCCTCGTACGAGAGCCGCAGCCACTTCGCCAGACCGTAGCCGATCCAGAAGATGAGGTTCGTCTGGATGAAGAGCGGAATCGCAATCCAGAGGATCGTCAGCGGGTTCGACAGGATGACCTCGCCCTTGAACGAAAACAGCAGCACCAGCGTCACCAGCAGGGCGATGATGGTGATGGGCGTCAATACATGGAGAAACTTCTCGCGGAACCAGACCGCACCCTTGGCGGCGATGAGCCACTTGCGGGAGACGTAGCCGGCCACCAGCGGCAAGGCGACGTAGATGGCGATCGAAAGCACGAGCGCCTGCCACGGCACGGGCAGCCGACCCACGCCCAAGAGGAAGCCCCCCAGCGGACCGTACAAAAGGAGCATCGTCAGCGAGTTGATCGCCACCATCACCAGGGTGTGCCCATCGCTCCCCCGCGCCAAGTACCCCCACACCAGCACCATCGCCGTGCACGGCGCAATCCCCAGGAGGATGCACCCGGCGAGGTAACTCCGCCACAGGGGCACCGCGAGCATCTTCACGCCATCCACGAGGACCACCATGCCCGCGCCGTACGTCTCGCCAACCCCGAGGTCCAGGCCGAACGGCATCTTCACGTGGTCCACCGCGTCGGGCCCGATTAGTCCGCGGAACACGACGCCCAGGAAAAGGAAGGCAATGGCGTACATGGTGAAGGGCTTGATGGCCCAGTTGACGAAGAGCGTCAGGCCCACGGGCCTCGCGCTCTTGCCGGCCTTCAGGACCTCGGCGAAGTCGATCTTCACCATGATGGGATACATCATCAGGAATAGGCACACGGCAATGGGGACCGAGACGACCGGCGCCTCGCCGACGTAGATCGCCATGCCGTCGAGGGCCTTCGCAAAACCCGGCGCGACCTTCCCCAGCACGATCCCGCCGACGATGCACAGGATGACCCACGCCGTCAGGTATTTCTCGAAAACGCTCAAGCCCTTGGCCGAAGTCTGCGTTTCCGCTCCCACGTTCGGATATCCCCTTTGACCTCTAGAAAACCGCCCCATACGCCATCCCCGATACCGTCGCCATCGTCACCACGAGCGCCACATAGACCAGCGTCTTCCGTGTCCCCAGGATGCTGCGGATGACCAGCATGTTCGGCAGCGAAAGCGCCGGCCCCGCCAGGAGGAGCGCGAGCGCCGGCCCCTTACCCATGCCCGACCCGATGAGGCCCTGGAGGATCGGCACCTCGGTGAGCGTGGCGAAATACATGAGCGCCCCCGCGACCGACGCGAAAAGATTCGCCCGGAGCGAGTTGCCCCCGACCGCGGCGCTCACCCACTCCGACGGGATCAGGCTCTCGTGCCCCGGCCGGCCGAGAAGGAACCCGGCCGCCAGCACGCCGACGAAAAGGAGCGGCAAAATCTGCTTCGCAAATCCCCACGTCGAGCCGCACCACTCCCCGAGTTCCGCCCGGCGGAACCAGCCGATGATCATCGCCGCCAGGGCGACGGCGAACACGCCTGCGACCGCCCACTTGACCGAATAGATCGCTCGCCAGACCGCGCCGCTCGCCTCGTCGGGTCGGCCCCAGTTGGCGAACACGAGGATGCCGACCATCGCCGCAAAGAATAGGGCGGTCCGCCACAACGGCCGGCCGGCCTCGGGCTCCGGCACGGCGGCCTGGGCCTCGGCCCGAGCGCGTTCCTCCTTGCGGAAGATAAAATGCATCGCCAAGCCGATGACGATGCTGAAGAGAATCGCCCCGACCGCCCGCGCGATGCCGAGTTCCAGGCCCAGCACCCGGGCCGTCAGGATGATTGCCAGGACGTTGATCGCGGGGCCCGAGTAGAGGAACGCCGTCGCCGGCCCCAGGCCCGCGCCCATCCGCCAGATGCCCGCGAAGAGCGGCAGCACCGTGCACGAGCAGACCGCCAGGATGCTCCCCGAGACCGATGCGACGCCGTAGGCCACGACCTTGTTCGCCTTCGCGCCGAGGTACCGCAGGACCGATGCTTGGCGGACGAAGACGCCGATCGCCCCCGCGATGAAAAA
>DATKUU010000323.1:0-19276 GCA_035530455.1 Phycisphaerae bacterium
CCGCCTGGCAGCCCATGCGGGACGGCAGCCTCCAGGTCGGCAAGGGCGACACGGCGACGAGACGCGAGTTCGGCGACTGTCGCCTCCACCTGGAGTTCATGACGCCCCTCATGCCCGAGGGAGTCGGCCAGGGCCGCGGCAACAGCGGCGTTTATCTCCAGGGCAAGTACGAGGTCCAGGTGCTGGACTCGTTCGGCCTGGTCGCGAGGAAGGATGATTGCGGGGCGATCTACGGCGTGGCGGCGCCGAAGGTGAACGCCTGCCTTCCGCCCCTGCGGTGGCAGACGTACGACATCACCTTTACCGCCCCCCAGGTGCGGGCGGACGGCCAAGTCGAGCAGCCCGCCCGCATGACCGTCGTTCACAATGGGCTGACGATTCACGAGAACCAGGCCGTCGGCGGGACGACGCGGTCGGGCCTGCCGGGCAAGGCGGCCGCCGTCGGCCCGCTCATGCTCCAGGACCACAGCAACCCCGTGCGCTACCGCAACATCTGGATCGTGCAGATCGAAGGAAACCCGCCGGAGTAATCGCCGCTTCCCGCCGCCGAAGGCCTCACGGCGGTCACGGCGCCTTGCGGAGGGAGCGGCGGATTTGGAGCAATTCCCTCGCGGTGCGCCAGGAGTTCCGCGCCGGGCGGAGCCGGCTGTCGAGGTCGCAGGCCCATTCCACCGGGAACTCGCGGATGGCGTATCCCCTTCTGGCGGCGCGCAAGATGATCTCGATGTCGAATAGGAAACCGTCGGTGCGGCACTCGGCGTAGAGCGCGCGGGCCGCTTCGCCGCGGTACACCTTGAACCCGCACTGGGTGTCCGTCAGGCCCTTCGGCAGCCCCGTTGCCGCCCGCACCGCCGCCCGGCTGATGCGAGAGAGCAGGCGCCGGTGGATCGGCTGCGGCCGGCGGATGACGCTTTTCGCAAGGCGGCGCGACCCGTGGGCCATGTCGCACGCGCCGGCGCAAATCATCTCCACGCCGCGCAGGGCATTGGCGAACGGCACGCACAGGCCGCTGTCCGCCAGCAGGACATAGTCGCCGTGCGTCTCGGCCATGCCGGTGCGGACGGCGAATCCTTTGCCGCGGTGCGGCGTGTAACGAAGGACGCTGCGTCGGACGCCGGCGGGCAAATCCGGCCGGCCAGCCGCCTCCGCCGTCGCGTCCGTGCTGCCGTCGTCCACGACGAGGACCTCGCCCTCGAGACGCTCGCCCGCGAGGAACGCCCCCGCCGCCTCCACGTCGCGCGCGATCTTCCCGGCTTCCTGGTAGGCCGGAATGACGATGGAAAGGTTCATGCGCGGTCCGGCGGCAGGGAAAGACTCGCCGCCCTCCGACCGAGGGCGACAAGGTACAGGTGCATGAGGGCCGTCACGACCATTCCCACGGCCGCATAGCGGTGGACCTCGAAAAGCAACTCCTGGCCGCTTGTCCCGAACAGCCGGACCCAGCAGAGCATCATGCTGAGGATAAGGACGGTGGCGAGAACCGCGGCGACCCAGAAGACGGCCCGCTGGGCGGGTGCGAAGAGCGCCGGCTCCGGACCGGCCGCGAATCGGCATCGCTCGGCCCAGAGGATCGCGAGCACGACCAGGCCGAGTGCGAACGGCCCCGCCGCCGCGTTGTGGACGAGCAGCAGCCATCCGCTCAAGCGCTCGCCGCACACCGCCGCCCATAGGGCCGTCCCTGCCAGCACCGCCAGCGCGAGCATCATCACGCCGTACACCAGCCGCTGCCACGGGCCCAGACGGACCCGGGCCGGTCCTTCGGCCGGGCGACGGCGACCGGCGGCCGCAAAATGCACCGCCAGCGCCGCGAGAGTCGCTCCCACCGCCGCGATGGTGACAATATGAAAGGCACTCATGGTCGCCCGTTATCCTTTCGCGCTCCTGGCCGACACCCATTTCAGAAGCGCCGCCAAACCGCGCAGACCGTACAGAAGCAGGATCACCCCGATCACCGCCGCCGCCGCAAACAGGAACGCCTTGAAGTAGGGTCGGAAGACGAACATCACCGCCCAGACGCGGAGGGAAAGGCTGCTCAGGCCCTCGAACTCGTACATGGGCACTGCCTGCGGCTCTCCGAGGTCCGCCGGCCCCTCCGCCGACACCGTGCCGAAGAAGAACGCCGAGTTCCATGCGTGGCAGTCGTCGCACGCCCCGCCGGAACCGAGCGCCTGCGCCGCCGGGCGGACGTCGTGCGCCAGCGCCCAGGCGTACGGCCGGGCGGCCGGATGGTCCTCCGCCGCGAGGCCTCCGTCCGCCCCGAGGCGATAGAGTTTTCCGCCGCCCACGTACACCGGCTCGCCTGCGTCGGGGCCGGCCGCCAGGATTTTCAGCACCTCGGCGATCCGGCGGCGCGACAGCCGCTCGCCCGACTCGCCGGCGTCCTTTGCTTCCGGCGCCGTTTTTGCGGCATCGGCCACGCGCTCCGGATGGATGGGCTGAACGGCCCCGTCCTTCAGCCGACCCCAGAACGCCGGCCAAAGGATGCGGTGCGGCCCGATTTCCTCCCGACCGTCCAGGCGATTAACCTGCTTGACGAACACGGGCTCGGCAATGAAGGGCAGGGCGTCGTCGCCGCGATGCTCGCCGTAAAACTCCAGCGCGTGGGCCCGGGAGGTCTGGACGCGGCCGGCCTGCATTCGCGGTTTCGGCCCACTATGGCAGGCCGTGCACGCGAGTTTCTCGAAGTGGACCGTCGGCAAGCCCACGTGCCGCGCGACCGGCGCGCCGAAGCGTGCGGCGGGGGGCGAGCCGTCGGCCTTCGGCATGTGGCAGCCGCGGCAGGTGAAGTCAGCCAGTTCCGGGCGCTCCTGGGCGAGGGGCTCGCCCTCGTAGCCGCGGACCATCCGGTGGTCCAGGCCGTGGCGGTGGCAGTCGGCGCACGCCAGGCCCGCCGCCAAGTGCACGTCCTGGTCGGTTTCCCATTTCTCCGGCGCCTCCGCGCCGACGCCGTGATTGGTGTGGCAGAAGTAGCAGCGCTCGGCGAGGGGTTTGTGGACGAGGTTGAAAAAGACCCGGCCCTCGGCGTCGAAGCGGCCGGCGTCGTAGGCGACGGTCGGCGCGCCCTTCTGGAGCGCCTGGGCGTTGGGCTCCATAAATGGGTCATAGGTCTCCGGCATGCGCCGCGCCGAGCCGCGCACCTCGCCCAGCCCGCTCGTCGCGAGCGGGGCCCACAGGAAGTTCTGCTCCGCAAGTTGAAGGAGCCACTGGACCTGGTCGTGGGCGGGGTCGGCGCTGTGGCAGGCGAGGCAGTTGATTTCGAGCCGGCCGGAGACGAGCCACCGCGGCTCGGCGGCGAGTGCCTTGGGGTCCGGCTCTCCGGGCCCGCCGCCCGGCAGGTGCCGGCCGAACGCCTGCACGAACTCCCACGGTCCGAGGCCGATGTCCTCCGGCCGCCAGGTGCCAGGCCAAGGACGGTACGAGAGGGGCAATTGCGTCGCCGTGGCGCGATGGACGAGGATCCAGGGCTGGGCGGGCCGGCCGCTTTCCGCGGCGGTGTCTGTCGCGCTAAAGTGCCAGCCTTGGCGAATCGTGTCGTAGTCGTGGCAATCGCCGCACGTCGTCCGTGTCGAGAAAGGAAGGGCCGGGTCGCTCTCCGGCCTAATCACGCCGTTCTCCGTGTCGCGCAGGGGGATGCGGTGGACGTAAGTGGCGCGGCTGGCGGGTTCG
This sequence comes from Phycisphaerae bacterium, assembly GCA_035530455.1. GTDB lineage: Bacteria > Planctomycetota > Phycisphaerae > FEN-1346 > FEN-1346 > JAPLMM01. Next base: position 3,667 of record DATKUU010000323.1, read on the forward strand.
CCGGGAGGCTGAGCGTCCTCGGCGGCGCGCACGAAGGAGAAGGCGAGGCCGACGGCACCCGCCGCCGCGAGGATCGCCAACGCTTTCACAAAGGGCGGGGCGCGCCGACGACGCTTTGTTGCGTTCCCGGTCAAACCCTGAAGTCCTCGACCCTGAAAGGCACCCGTCGCCCCGCCTCGACCGCCTGGTTGACCGTCAGGACGGTGACGGCCGTCTCGTACCCCACCTCGGCGGGACAGGTGAGCGGCGTGCCGTCGCGAATCGCCCCGAAGAAGTTCTCGAGGTGCGGCTGGTGGTAGGACGTCTCAACCTCGACCGGCAGGAGCCACGTCACCTGCGGCGCGGACTTATAGACGCTGACGATGGCGTCCATTTCGCTCCTGGCGGGGGTCTCTTCCTCGGCGAGGGGCATCCGGACGATGTAGCCCTTCTTCGCCCACTCTTCCCAGGCGTCGGGCGCCAGGGAGCCTTCGGCATAGACGCGGCACTTGCGCGGATCCTCGGAGATCTGGAGGGTGCCCTCGTCGCCCATGAACGTCTCAAAGTAGCCGCGGGCGCTGGTCGTCGTCTGGACCTGGTAGAAGGCGCGGACGACGCCGGCGGGCGTCTCGAACTCGTAAATCGCCATGACGTTGTCGTACCACTCGTGGCCCTTGTAATAGTCCATGCCGCCGCTCGCCACGACCGATTTCGGCGGCGTGCCGAGGAACCAGTTGTAGATGTCGATCTGGTGGCTGCCGAGGTCTTCGATCGGTCCGCCGCCGTATTTGCGGAACCACCGCCAGTTGACGAACTCGTGCATCGAGGCGTAGCCGTACTTCTGAAGGGTGGCCTGGTCGAGTTCATAATCCTTCGGCCAGCCGAGGTCCGGCTGCTTGGCCCGGTTCCATTGGCCGTACACAGCCGTGACGCGGCCGAGGAGTTTGGCTTCGTCGAGGAGTTTCTCCGCGGCGTGGCGGTAGCGTGGGTTGCTGCGGCGCTGGTGGCCGATCTGCAGGAGTTTCCCCGTGCGCCGGGCCGCCAGCACCATCTCGCGCGCCTGCTCCAGACTGTTCGACATCTCCTTCTCGCAATAGACATGTTTGCCCGCCTCGAGGGCGGCGATGGTGTGCTCCGCATGGACCCAGTCGGGCGTCGCCACGATTACCGCATCCAGGTCCTTCTCCTTATCCAGCATCTCGCGGTAATCCTCGTAGAGGTTGACCGTCTGCTGGTAGGCCTGGAGGCGGCGTGAGGCGTAGCGCTGGCTCCAGGGCCAGATGTCGCAGACGGCCGCGAAACGGACGCCGGGGATCTTCAGACAGTTCTGGATGAGGACGCGGCCCTGGGTGCCGGCCCCGATGACGCCGACGCGGATTTCACCGGAGGGGGCGGATCCGGCCCCGAGGACGTACGGGCCGACCGCCAGGCCCGCGCCCACCGCCGCCGTCGCCTTCAGAAATCGCCGCCGGCTGCACTTTCCGGAGGGTGGCCGCTCGCCGTCGCTCATCGGCTCCACATCCTTCCGTTCGCTTGGGCCGAACCGGAAGCCGCTACGCCCGGCCGGACAACTCGGCCGCCACCGCGTGGAAAAACGCGACGCACTTCGGCACGTTCACCTTCAGATCTTCCAGCGAGCCGTGCTCGTACTCGATGGAGAAGACGCCCCGGAACTTCTGTCGCGCGAGTTCCGCAAGCATGCCCCGCGCGTCGCCCGCGCCCGTGCCCCACGGAACGTCGTGCCCGTTGCCGAACTCGTTCAGGTCCTTGAAGTGGACGCTGACGATGCGGCCCTGGAGTTTCTTGAGTTGCTCGATCGGGTTCAGGCCTCGCCGCATCCAGTGGCCCGTGTCGGCGCAGGCGCCAATCATGGGGCTGCGGCCTTTGCACGCGGCGAGGACCTCGTCCGGCGGCCATGTGTTCGGGTGGTTGTGCAGCGCCATCCGCACGCCGTATTCCTGGCACATCCGGTCCAGGTCGTCCGTCGGCATCGTTTCAGTCGTCAGGACCTCGATGCCCATCTCCTTGGCGAACTCGAACGTCTCCCGGTTCGCCCCGGTCACGCCGAAACACACGAGGCCGACGCCCGCCTCGCGGAGTTTGGCCTTGATTTCGTCGCGGACCTGGCGCGGCAGGGCAATGCTGGTCGTGACGTCCGGCTTCTCGGGGCTCAGACGTTGACCGGGGTACATCTCGATGGTGCGGATGCCCATCCCGGCACACAAGTCCACCGTCTCGTAGAACGAGAGCATCCGGAACGTGTACGCCTGAGCACCGAGGCGCCAACCGAGGCGCTCGGCCGCAGAAGTGTCGAGTGACGGCATCGCGAAGACCCTCCTGTTTTGCATGGCCGCCAGCGCGGCGCCGACGCCGGCGCCCGCCGCGGTCCGAATAAATTCTCGCCGGTTCAGCCGGGACCTGTGGACCATCCGATTGCCCTCGATTCCGGGGCCACGCCAATCGGGGAATGGCGCCGGCGGCCGACCACGCCGCGCTCGACCGCTTGAACCCTCCGGCGCCGGCCGCGTTCCGCCCGATTCCGGCGGTCGCGGCTACTCGTCGGGCGCCTTGGCCTCGTCGGCCAGCATTTTCCGCGTGGTCGGCGGATGCTCGCCGGCGGGCCGGCCTTCGTCCGTCAGGTCAATCGCCGTGTACCCCCCCTTCGCGCGGAAGTAGAGAATCAGGCCCAAGTAGCAAAAGGCCATGATGATGGGCAGAATGGCGACGCTGGACATCGCCTCTCGCTTGGCTGTGGTGGTGACGTTGTCGAGAATGGTCCTGTCGGCGACGAGTTTCTCGTACTGTTCGGCGCTGACCAGGATGCCGCGCGCCTCGAGGGCATTCTCCATGACATCGTGCGGCTTGCGTTCGGTGTCGCCGGGTTCGCGGGCCAAGTGGTTGTAGGCGTTGCGGACGAGGGTCTGGTACTTGAGGTCGTCGGCGAGTGTGGCGGTCAATTCCTCGGCCGCGGGCGGCGGGGTCATGCCCCTGGCCGCTTCCTGACGGTACTCATAAAGGGTCGTCTCGTCGTTGACCTCATTGACGCGCTGCTGATCGAGGGCCCGGTAACTGCCGAAGATGCTCTCCTTTTCGGCAGGGCTCATAAGGCGCTCGTAAGCGGCGGTCTGGGTCTGGAGGGTTCGGTCAATGCTGGTGTCCTGCCAGAAGCCCAGAAGTTGCGAGCCGACGATGCCGACGCCCAGCATCCCGACGCCCGCGATGGCGTTCAGCGTCAGCGCTCCGCCGCGCGGGAACCGTTCCGACACCAGGCCCAGCGTCACCGGCCAGAAAAACGCCTGCCCCGTGCCGTACAGCGTTGCCGTGATCAGAATCATCACCGCGCCCTCTGCCGCTGACAGGAAGTACAGCCCCGCCGCCGCGAACAGTGAGCCCATCAGCAGCACGCCGAGCGGCCGGAGAACCTTGACGATCGGGCCGATGCAGAACCGCAGGATCATCATGATCGTGGCCGTGTACACGAGAACCAGGCCGGCGTTGAGCCCGATCTTGGTCATGGCCGGCTTCATCAAATCCTTGATCCAGGTGTCGGTTCCCAGTTCCGTGATGGCCAGCAGGATCATGACCAGCAGAAGGAAGATGTACATCAGCCTGCCGAGCGATTTCGTGTAGAGCAGGTAGGCGACGACCAGGAGCCCCATCAGGATTGTCATGGCGATGGAGGGCAGGTCGAAGAAGGCGGTATCGAGGAAGTTCCCGGCGAACAGGGGCGCGGGGAGCGCGTCGCCGAACGTGCCCGTGATGACGCGGTTGATCTCCATGCAGACCATGTAGACGACGATGAGCCAGCCGAGGGCGCCGGCTTCCTTGAGCATGTCCTTGTAGGGGATGCCTGCCACCACGCGCTCGGACACGGGGAACTTGGCCTTGAGCAGCATCAGGCCGTACGCCAGCGTGGGAACGAGGATGATGGCGACGTTCACGCGCCACCCGACGCCGAAGTGGTCCAGGATCAGTAGCGAGATCCCGCCGAGAACGAAACCGCCCGGCCAGCCCGCGTGGAGGACCGTGAGCATCTTGGTCTTGCTCTTGGTGTAGATGGACGCGACGGCGGGGTTGATGACGGCTTCGACCGTGCCGGCCGCCAGGCCGTTGAAAATCGAGCCGACGTAGAGCCACCAGTACCCGTCCGCAAAGACCATGAGGACGGCCGAGGCGATGTGGCAGGCGAAGGCGAAGATCATCGACTTGCCATACCCGATCCGGTCGATGACCAGGCTGAAAAGGACGATGCTCAGGCCGAACGGCCACATGCCGGCCCCGAAGATCTCCCCCTTCTGCGTCTCGCTGAGGCCGAACTCAATCTGCCATTGCTCCATCAGCATGACGCGGATGATAAACGCAAAGGACGTGGCGACGAGCGCGACGAAACACGCCACGAACAGGAACCTCCGGCTGCCGTGAGGTTGCCCGGCCTCGGCTCCGACGGCGATGGGTGCTGCGGTCATGACTTGCCTCCGGTCTGACTGGGCCTGCGGATCCTTGCCTTGTGCAACACGGCTCCCCTGGGCCCCGACCGACAACCTGCAGCCCAGGCGGGCAATCGGCCTCTGATTCTGCAACCGCCGGACTACGATGCAAGGAAAATATGCCCGCCGTTCACCCGCGCCGGCGAAAAATCCGAAAATTTCGGGGGGAGGGGGGGGTTACGCCTTCCAAAGCCGGTTCACCAGCCGCGCCGAGACCTCGACCAACTTGTACCCGGCGTATGGTTCCAGGCGGCACCAGTACGTCGGATCGGACGAGTACCCGCCGCCCATGATCGCGGGGATCGTCGGGCAGTATCCCGATACCCCGTCGGCCAGTTCCGCGACGGCCGTGACAGCCGCCGGACTGCGCCGCTTGATGTCGAGGCCGTACTGGCAGTAGAGCTCGCACGGGTTGGTGGCCAGGGCAAAATCGCCCACACGCAGGGCATGGACGGCCAGCGCATCAACCGGATGGTCCTTGAAAATTTCGTACAACCGCAGCAGGCCGTCCACCAGGAGCACATAATTCCAGCGGTCGACCTTCCCCTCGCCGTCAGCCTGGGCCTGGCGCGCCTTGGCCACCTGCTCCGGCGTCGGGATGCGCACCGCCAGCGGCACGTCCTCGAATAAGTGGCGAAGGACCGGCGATGCCTCAAGCCGCGCTTCGCGCATCAGGCGCAACGTCTCCTGGGCCAGGAACGCGCCGACCTCGCGCAGCCGTTGCTCGCCGTCGTACTGCGGCGGCGCTCGGAGCATGTTCCACGGCGACACGTCGCCGCTGGCGCCTTGAAGATACAGGACGGGCACGTTGTCTCCGAGGGACTCGCGAAGCCGCTGCCGCGCCTCGCCGGGAAAATCGGCCGAGGCGAACGTGGCGCCCTCAACGCACGTGGCGTGACAGGTGTTGTGGTGCGCCACGGCGATGTGGCGGCCGTCCTCATCCACCGCAAACAGGACGGCGTGCGATGGGTCGTCCGGCCCCTCCAGGCCCGTAAAGTCCGGACGCGTGGCGTCGCCGTACATCGTATGCGTCCCGTCGGCCCAGCACATCCGGCGGTTGTAGCCGATGCGGGCAGTGCCCCCGCCCCAGCCGATGCGGGCAGGCCGCGCCGAGGCGACGGCTTCCCGGGCCGCATCCACCAGCGCCAGCCGCAGCCGGCCCACGTAGGCCTCGTTCACCGGGACGTCATGAAGCGGGCTAAACGTGTTCGGACCGGTGTGCGTGTGCGTGTCGCACAGGATGACGTTGCGTGCGGGCACGCCGGTGGCGGCCTCGATGGCGGCGCCGATCGCTCGGGCGTCGGGCGTATCGGAACATGCCAGGTCGAGACTCGCCAGAAGCACCTGTTCCTTCCCGTCGGTCAGATACAAGAGATTGGCTTCGAGGTCGTCGCGGATTCGATCGCAAATCCGCCGATGGAGTTGCCCGCAAAGATCGTCGCCGATCTGGCAGTTGATGACACGCGATGCGCTGCCGGCTTTCATGGACGCCTCAAGGATGACGGCCCGCCGGACAAGCCCGGAGTCAGGCACGTTGGCGGCGTCAAGACCTGCCCAGGATTTTATCCACATCCAGCCGCCCGGTGTTCTCGAAAACTTTGCGGAACCCTTCGGCGACAGCCTTCGCCGCGTCCTGGCCGTTCGGCGCCCGAAGCGGCGTGGTCATGCCAAAGTGCGTTTCACAATGGCGCTGGGCCACGGGATAATCCGCCAGGTCGTACATGACGTCGGCAGCCCCGCGGCAGGACCACGGGCACCCGCGGCCGTAGGCGTTCCTGGCCTGGAACACGGTCATCGCCGGGAGGGGCCACGATTGCCAGATGCCGACTTGGGTCCCCTCGGCCTGAAGGGCCTTCATGATCGCGTCGCGCAGGCGCGCAGGGTGGCCGGTCCATCCCAGGGCCTTCGGGTCGATGCGGCAGGTGAAGTTGTAATAGGTGTGCCCGTGGCCCGGCGGCGTGGTTGGCAGAATGAGGCCGCGCACGCCCTTGAGTTCCTTGATCAGGACCGCCGCGTTTCGCTTCTCGATCGCCAGGAACTCATCCAGCCGCGTCAGTTGCGCCCGGCCGAACGCTGCCGTCAGATCGTTATTTCGATACATCCATCCGAGGGAGTAGGCGTGGTAGTCGCGTTTTTGGACGGGGGTGCGCGTCTCGCCGAACGACCACAGTTGCTGCGCTTTCTGGGCGATCTCCTCGTCGTCGGTCACGAACATGCCGCCTTCGCCCGAGCATAGGCACTTGTTCTGGTTGAAACTGAATGCCGCGCAGTCGCCCCACGTGCCAACCTTGCGGCCCTTGAAGGTCGCCCCGTGCGACTGGCAGCCGTCCTCGATGACCTTGAGGTTGTGCTTGCGGGCCACCCGGAGCACCGCCTCCATGTCCAGAGCCAGGCCGTGCAGGTTGACGGCGATGATCGCCTTGGTTTTGGGCGTGATGGCGGCCTCGATCTTCGTAACGTCCATGTTCATCGTGCCGTAGTCGATGTCGACGAACACCGGGATGCAGTTATGGTGAAGAATGCACGTTGCGGAGGACGACCAGGAGTAGGCCGCTACGAGGACGTGGTCCCCTGCTCCGCACCCGCATGCCGCAACGGCCATGTGAAGCGCGGCCGTGCCGGAGTTGGTCGTAATGGCGTGCTTGTTGCCGTTCCAGTCGGCGAACTCCTTCTCGAAGGCCACGCAGTTGGGGCCGAAGGCGTGGTTGTCGCCCTCCAGCGACGCCAGCACATACTTGCGGTCCACGTCCGTGATCGGCGGCCAGTTCTTGATAAGCCCGTCTGGAACGGCCTTGGGACCACCGAGGATGGCGAGTTTGTCGGGCAGGGCTAATCTCTTTTATTATAGTTATTCGTCAAACAGGGTTTTGTTTTGCAAACCCGCATATTCCACCAGTTTTTTTTATAGGTTCTCTCTATGGCGCGACGGCCTTTCTGTTGGTAGAGAGGGGTTTGTGTGACTCCTCGACCCAACAAGAAAGGCCAATCGCGATGACAGAGTGTAGCAGATTGCCCCTCGTCTTTTCCAGCGTCAACCGCAAGAAGTTGGCCGCCGATTTCCAGGGCGGCGACCTGACGAGCGACGGCGGGCTGCCGCTGCTGCGGGAGGTGGACCAGCGGATCGGCCTGCCTGTGTCGCGAGAGTCGAGTCAGCCGGCGAACAACTCCCGGATCATCTCCAGCGATGCGTCGCCGATCATCTCCAGGGCCTCCGGCGCCAGCTTGGAGCCGTTGGACGTGCGGGTCTCATAGCCTCCTCCTTGGAAGGCTTCGCGGGTCGGGATGTAACCCACATAGCCATTGGACATGTGAGCGGTGAACGTGAAACCGGCTGGCGATTCACGCTTGATCCGAAGCTGCTCCTCCACAAATGGCTCTCCGGGGACGGCGACGATGGCGACATCGCCCAGTCGGAAGACCTGCATGAAGTATGCGAACATTGGATCGCGATCGTAGTGTTCCTGCAGGTCCAGACGCATCGCCGCGTAGACCCAGTCCCATTCCACGGCCGTTCTTGACTCGTCTTTCCATATTGGCTCGGGATGCTCCCGGATCATCCGGCGGGCCTCTTCCATCTCGCCGTCGGTGGGCTTTCGCATCGGAATACGCAGGCTCCGCGCTCGCCAATCAAGGACGGGGCTCTCCATGGGCCGCAAGAGGCCCATGATCCGCTGGGTGCTCTCTGTGAGTTTGCGGCCCATCTCGATGTGATTGTCGTTCTGGGCCGGATCCAGGTGGTTGCCGTGGTTGATGTTGCCGCAGAACCCGTTGATCACCAGGCAGACGCAATCCGCCCCGCAAAGTCGGCGGACACCCTCGGACCATGCGCCCGGCCAACCCGCGGAAACCCACCGTTCCGGATAGCCGTGCGCCGGGTGGCAGGTGTGGTGCAGACAGGCCGCCAGCGGCTTGCCGCTTTCGGCGACGAAGAGCATCACGCCGACTTCAGGGTCCGTAGGGCCTTCACAGTGCAGTATCTGGGGATCGCACGTACGGGGATGAGTCTGGGTCGAGCCATCCCGCATGACGAACCTCCGGTTGAAGGCCACGCGACCGTCCACGCCTCGACCGACGTTCAGGCGGGCCGGCTGCAATGCGCCCATCGCCTGTCCGATGGCCTTCAGTGCGCCCTGCACCGCGATGGGGTTGTATCGCTCGTCTCCCCCGAGCAGCCAAGGGTATTCCCGCGGGAACCATCGGCAGTCGTCTTCCCAGGTGAAGCAATGGCCGACGCTGGGGGCCGCGTGGTTCTGGAGGACATGAACCAGGATCGCCTCGGGGGCCAGGCCAAACTGGGCGGAAGCCCTTGTGCGAATCTCCTCCGCCCATCCCCACGAGATGGCCAAAACGTCCAGGCAGAGGAAACAGGCCTTCTTGCCACGGGCCTCCACGATCATGGCCTTGGCGAAGATCGGATCGCGGATCTCCTCCACCGGCCGATAGCGCCCGATGTCGCCGGCGATCTGAATGCCCATGGCCGGGGTAATGTCAACTTGGGCCGCGCCGACGCGGAGACATTGAGCGGCACTGTTCGTCTTGGTCATGAAGCTGCCCTCAAACCATCCGTTGGTGCTTGCGGCATTCGTCAGCGACGAATGCCGTTTCTTCCATTGTCTTCTCGGGGTCAGCAGCCAGGCCCAGGATGAAGTGGTCGCCTGGGTACGCCTCCTCGAACATCGTGCGGATGCTTCGCGCCGCCGCCTGCCGGTCGGTCATGATCTCGGACATCTGGGTCAGGCCGGCGAAAATGGTGATATCGCCGCCGAGCAGCCGGCGTCCCTGGCCGATCGTGACATTACCGATGGGCGGGATCGTGAAGGCGTGCACGGCATCCATCTTCGTGCAGCGGTACAGGCCCAACAGGTCGCGGATATGACCACAGGAGTGATGAAAATAAAACTTGCCTTCGGCGTGGGCGGACGCGGCCATGCGGTCCGTGTAGCCCAGGCAGCATTCCTCGAACATGGCCGGGCTGAGGGTCGTCGTAGAGGTGTCATCCACGATGACGATTACGTCGCCATCCAGTTCGGACGCCGCACGCAGGCAGCGCAGGTGGTTGTCCTCCATCACGCGGAAGAGCTCGTGGAGCTCCTTTCGACCGTCGGCCCACAGGTAAGCCAGCGTCTCGACGCCTGCATGAACGCGAACCATCTGCCCCAGCGGCGTCCCACTCAGAGGGAACATCAAGATGCCGTCCTGGCCGATCAGATCCTTCCGCCGGCGGACGATTTCGTGGGCCTGCGGGGCCAGCTCGGGAACCGCGTCGTCGAACACCTCGGCCAACAGCGGAAGGTCGGCGACGGTCTTGATCATGTGCTCGGCGGTATGCCACAGGTTCGTGCCGGGTGAGTACCGCTCCACTTGCCGGAGTTGCCCGCGGGGCGTGTTCCAGAGAGTAATCTGGGCATCGCCGTCGCGCGCCGATTCGATATGCACCTTCTGTTGTCGGCTCCGCAGGGGCGGGCCGAACCAGTCGGCGATGTCCAGCCCCAGGTAGCGAGAGAACGTGATGGTGCTCTCGTCACCCCACTGCACGTTGGCCAGAGCTGCGGCAAGAGCCGCATCCATGCCCATCTTGTTGGGCTGGTTGTACGGGTCGCAATGCCCGGTGACGGGAATCCATTCCGGTCGCCGTCCCGCCAGCACGCAGAGCAGGTTCTCCCGAGGAGTCATCGTGACCAACCCGCATCCTTCGGCGCACAGGCCTCGTGGATGCACCGTGTACGTCCCATGAAGGTCACACTCCCGGTCACCGTTCACGGAATTGTACTCGAACATCTCCCGGGCAGCAAATGGAAATTGTTCCAGAATTGTCCGGCGCTATGGTGTTTGTTAGGGCACACAATTACATATGCACGATGATTTAAGCATCAAGCGGGTGTTGCGCGGCCGGAACCGCACCCGCGGGTCAGATCGTCATGGCCGAGAATCCGCCGTCCACCCGCACCAGGGCCCCCGTGACGAAGCCGGAGGCCCGGTCGCTGGCGAGCCAGAGGACCGCCCCCAGGAGTTCGTCCGGTTCGCCGAAGCGCCCCATCGGCGTGTGGGCCATGATTTGGGCCGTCCGCTCCCGCGTCAGCAGCCGACGGTTCTGCTCCGCCGGGAAGAAGCCGGGCACGAGGGCGTTGACGCGGACGCCGCTCGCAGCCCACTCGCGGGCGAGGAACTGCGTTATCTGATTCACGCCGCCCTTCGCCACCCCGTACGTGAACACCTTCGACAGCGGCGGGCCGCTGGAGGCGCTCGAAAGGTTGATGATGCTCCCGCTCTTGCGCCCGACCATTCCCCGCCCGAACACCTGGCAGGCGAGGAAGAAGCCCCTCAAGTCCACCGCAATCAGTTTCTCCCATTCCTCCTCGGTGATCTCGAAAAAGGGCGTGCCGGAGTTCAGCCCCGGCGCGTTGATGAGGATGTCCGTGCCGCCCCAGGCCTTGTCCACGGCTTCGGAGGCGGCCTGGAGGTCTTTCTTGGAGGCGACGTCCACCTGGAGCGCCAGCGCCGTCCCGCCCGCTTTGGCGATTTCCTCGGCCCGGGCCTTGGCCGCGTCGAGGTTGATGTCGAGGACGGCCACCTTGGCCCCCGCGCGGGCGAGGGCGACGGACATGGCTCCGGCGAGGACGCCCCCACCGCCGATGACGGCCGCTCGCTTCCCGTCCAGGCCGAACATCTCGGCCAAGTAGGCTTTATCCGCCATGCTCGCGCTCCTTCCCTCCTGGGCCGCCAAAGACGTCCTGATGATACCGGGGCCGGCCCCGCGTGCCAAGAGCATGGCGAAAAGGGTTGCAGCCGGGTAGGGCGGCCTGATTTAATGTCCCCCCCTCTCCCGCGTACCGCCGGGAACTCGAACGGGAGGATGTTGTGGCATTGCACGACCCGCACAAGGAACTGAAGGCCTTCAAGCCCGCGCACAAGTTCTTCGTCGGCATAGACTCCGACGGATGCGCGTTCGACACCATGGAGCCGAAGCACAAGGAATGCTTCTGCCCCGTCACCGTGTGGAAATGGGACCTGGCGAGCGCCAGCAAATACGCCCGCGAAGCGTGGGACTTCGTCAACCTCTACTCGACCCTCCGCGGATGCAACCGCTTCCACGCCCTCCAGCACGTCATGGACCTTCTGCGCGAGCGCGGGGAGGTCCAGCGGCGCGGCGTGCGGATTCCGCAGCTCGCGGACCTGGCGGCATGGACGAAGCGCGAGACGGCCCTGGGGAACCCCGCCCTCGAGGCCGAGGTCCGGAAAACCGGAAATGCGGAACTCGCGAGGTGCCTCGATTGGTCCAAGACCATTAACGAGATGGTCGCCAGGATCGTGCGGAACGTCCCGCCGTTCCCCGGCGTGCGCGAATCGCTCGAGTTGCTTTCGGGCAAGGCCGACATGATCGTCGTCAGCGCCACGCCGGCCGAAGCGCTCGAGCGCGAATGGGAAGAGCACGACGTGGCCCGTCACATGTCGGTCATCGCCGGCCAGGAGATGGGGTCCAAGACGGACCACCTCCGCGTTGCGACCGCAGGGAAATATCCGCCCGAACGCATCCTTATGATCGGCGATGCGCCGGGCGACCTGAGGGCCGCCCAGGCGAACCAGGCCCTCTTTTACCCCGTCAATCCGGGGCACGAGGAAGAGTCGTGGGACCGTTTCGTCCGCGAGGCCGGCCCGAAGTTCCTCGCCGGCGACTACACGAAAGAGTACGAGGCCCGCCTGCTCGCCGAGTTCAACAAGTTGCTCCCCGCCACGCCGCCGTGGAAAATCAACACCAAGTGACGAAGGCGGTCGCGCGCCGTCACGGGTAGCCGCGAGCCGGAGGCGAGCGAAAGTCCTGACCCGATTTTGTTTGACCCCCCGCCCGGCGGAATTGCGCCTTGCGTGGTCGGCGGACCCGTGGCACAATAATCGGTTGGAGGGGAAACAATCATGACCGCTCAGGATATGGACGTTCGCGTGGCGCTCCAAGGCGAAGCGGAGACGCTCCGCCGGCGATTCGCCGTCCGCTCCCTATTTCTCTTCGGCTCAGCCGCGCGCGGGCAGGCCGGTCCGGCGAGCGATGTGGATGTGCTGGTGGAGTTCGACGGGCCGCCGACGTTCGACCGCTACATGGATCTGAAGTTTCACTTGGAGGACCTCCTGGGCCGGCGCGTGGACGTTGTCACGCCGGCGGCGCTGAAGCCGCGCATGCGCCCGGTGGTGCAGAGGGAGGCGGTGCGTGTCGCGTGATTGGCGGTTGTATGTGGACGACATGCGGCAGGCATGCCGGAAGGTTCTCCGGTACACCCAGGGGCTGGACCTCGAAGGGCTCCGGCGCGACGAGAAGGCCTACGATGCCGTCGTGCGCAACCTGGAAGTGATCGGCGAGGCCGCCAAACATATCCCCCAGGCTGTCCGGGCGCAGATGCCCGGCATCGAGTGGCGAAAGATCGCGGGGCTGCGGGACGTGCTTGCCCACGCCTACTTCGGCATTGATGACGCCGTCCTGTGGGACCTCATCCAAGAGAAAGTGCCGCCCCTTCTCGATGCGCTGGAGCAGATCCCGACGGCGGAGTCCTGACGGCTGCTGCTGTGGAAGCGGTAGTGGCAAGTGACGTAGTAACGAAGCGAATGGGGGTGCGATAATGACGAATGGGCTTAAAGCGATCTTGGTTGTGGGCATCCTTCTCCTGGTCTCTGGTCCGTTGGGCGGCCACATATACAGTCACTGGGCCGAGGTTCAGGCCGAGCGCGAAACTGCCGCATTGGCGCTCGAAGCGGACGCGGAGGTCCTGGCTTCATACATTCTCTCAGCGCTGGTGGCAACGGCGATCGGCTACCTCGTCGGCCTGGTCGGCCTCGTGACGATTCTCGTTGCCGTGGTCCTCTATCTCAGGGCCCGGAAGCGAGAAAAGGCGCCCGCCGCGAGGACCCCGGCTGTTTGAGTTACAATCGCAGACCCAGAAGACAAACCTGTCCCCCCAGTGGCTCACGGCGTGCGGCAATATCAGACTTAACGAAACCTGAACCCGCCTTTGTCCCTCTGTCCCTGCGTCCCTTTGTCCCTTGTTCCTTTAGTGATGGAACAGCCGCAGGCCGCTCATCGCCATCACCATCCCGTGCTCGTCGCAGGCCGCGATCACGAGGTCGTCGCGGTCGCTCCCCCCCGGCTGAAGGACGTACGCGACGCCCGACTGGGCGGCACGGTCAATCGAATCGCGGAACGGAAAGAACGCGTCGCTCGCCAGGCTCACGCCCGCCAGTTTCGCGAGCCAGTCGGCCCGTTCCTTGGCCGAAAGCGCCTTCGGCGCCGGGTCGAACGCCTCTTTCCACGCCCGCTCTTCCAGCGGTGTCGGACGCTCCAGGAGATATTGGTCAATCGCGTTATTCCTCTCGGCCCGCGAGAGACCGTCCTTGAACGTCGCCTCCAGCACCCGCGGATGTTGCCGCAGCCACCACGTGTCGGCCTTCGAGCCGGCCAGGCGCGTGCAGTGAACCCGCGACTGCTGGCCCGCGCCGATGCCGATCGCCTGGCCGTCCTTCGCGAACGCCACCGAGTTCGATTGCGTGTACTTAAGCGTGATGCTGCCGACCACCAGGTCGCGCACCGCCTCCTTCGGCAAGTCCTTCTTTTTCGTGACAATCGTTTTGCAGAGTTCGGGACCCGGGACGACGGCGCTACGCGTCTGCTCGAGGTAAATGCCGTAGAGTTGCCGCGTCTCGACCTCGGGCGGCTCGAAGTCGCTTTCCATTTTCATGACGAGGAACTTTCCGCCGCGCTTCGCGCGCAGCACCTTGAGGGCGTCGGCATCGTAGGCGGGGGCGATGCAGCCGTCGGACACCTCGCGGGCCAGGAGTTCTGCGGCGCTTCGGTCCACCGTGTCGGAGAAGGCGGCGAAGTCGCCGAAACTCGACATGCGGTCGGCCCCCCGCGCCCGGGCATAGGCGACCGCCAGCGGCGAAAGGTCCGCCATGTCGTCCACAAAGTAAGCCTTTCGCTCGGCGTCCGAGAGGGGCGCCGTCACGGCCGCGCCGGCCGGGCTGACATGCTTGAACGACGCCGCCGCCGCTAGCGCGAGCGCCTGCCGCAGTTCCTTCACCAGCGCCCAGGCGTTCAGGGCGTCGAGCACGTTGATGAACCCCGGCGCGCCGGAGAGGACCTCAATCGGCAACTCGCCGTCCTTTACGAAAACGCGCGCCGTCTTCTGGTGCGGGTTCATGCCGTAACGGAGTTTCAGTTCCTTCGCCATTCGGTGCTCCTTTCACGGGTGCACGTATCCCGCCGCCTTGCGGCGGGCTTGGTTCATAATGTCATTTGCGGTGCGCTTGGGGCACGTAGGCCTCGCATTTCCTTTCGGCGAATAGGGGCTTGAAGCGCGCGAAGCGCTGGAGGCCGTCCTGGAGCGGCACTTGGACCCATTCGCCGCCGATGAGCGGCCGCGCGTAGGCAAGATATGCATCCGTGACGTCGCAGCGCGACGGCGCGATCCACGCCGCCGGGAACGAACGCTCCGAGTTCGCCACCTCTTCGAGCGGGACCTTGTCGTACCGGACGCCGTATTTCTTGCCCGGCTTGCGCAGGATGGTGGCCATCCAGCCGGAACCGTCGCGTGCGGCAATCTCGACGGCCTTTCGGCCGACCGCGTACGCCTCCGCCAGGTCCACCGTCGAAGCGTAGAGCATGTTGTGCCGCTGGTCCGTTCCCGGCACGTTGCCGCGCGCCGCCCCGCGGGCTGCCAAGCCTTTGGAGTTCAGGTAATTGACGACCACCTGGGCGACCGTGGTCTCGCTGGAGGAGAACTGGACGTGGCCGAACGAGTCGCGTCGCTCGCCCAGGCTCCCGGCCTGGAACCCTTCGCTGACGACGACTATGCATCGGCCGTCGCGCTTGAGTTGCTCGTTGACACGGCCGGCGAGTTGCTCCAGGTTGATGCCGGCCTCGGCCAGATAGATTTGGAGCGGCAGGCGGCGCTTGGGGTCGGCCAGGCGCGCGGCGGCGGCGATGAAGCCGATCTTTCGGCCCATGGCCTGCAGGACGAGCACCGGGTCGGCGGGCGAGGAGCCGGCGTTCTCCTCGTTCGCGCTCTGGACGTAACAGGCCCAGTACCGCGCCACGCTCCCGTAGCCCGGCGTGTGGTCAATCAGCCGGAACTTCGAGTCGCCGACGTCGTTGTCAATCGTCT
>DATKUU010000324.1:0-4594 GCA_035530455.1 Phycisphaerae bacterium
GCGAGACCAGTGTTCCAAAGTTTTGCGTTCTTCATCTGTCAACACGATCGGACAAGCGACGCGCATCGGCTTCACCTCCTGCGGAGGAGTATAGCCGATGAGGCGAACATAAGCAACACTAATTCTGAAGCACTACACTAGATGGTGACTCGTCGTGGGCTGCATCTTCTTCAGGGCCTTGCACAGGCGGGTTACGTTGCTCGTGCCCTTCGAGAGCACCGCCAGGATGCCCAGGCGGGTGGGATTGGACAGCAGGTAAAAGCCTCGAGCGAGTTCCTTTAGGTCGATCTTTGCCATTTCGTGTTCCTTTCAAATGGTGCAAGAAGCACTATGCCGCGCTATAGCAGGTGAATACAAGTGGAATCTCTGATTCTGGCGCGCCACGGCAGGCTCAGCCTTTCTTCGAACTGAGCCTGCCCGGAAGAGGCAGGTTCATGAGGTGGCAAGATGAGATCGTGTCCATTGTGTGGAACTGAGAAGGATGAGGAGGAGTTTGACGGCATCTATTGCGGCAGGTGCGACAAGATTCGTGGCGATGTCCAGGCAGACCTGGCGGCTGACTACCATGCGCACAACAACGCTGTCTGAGCAGGGGCGAGGAAAATGAAATCCGCAGAGATAAGGAAGATGGCTTCACAGGCGATCGAGGAACTATCGATGGCGCTGGACGACGGCCATAGCGAAAGCCTGAAAGCATACTTGGCGATGCTCGACCGGTGACGTGTCACTGACCCCGGCGAAAAACAGTTACATTTTAGTGACACGCGCGCCCGCAACAAAAAAGCAAGGGCAGCCAAGTGGCTGTCCTTGCTGGACTTACGTGGTAGCGGGGGCAGGATTCGAACCTGCGACCTTCGGGTTATGAGCGTAAGAACTGCCGTGATTGGAACTTACGCTCTAGACCCGACTTGCACGTAAGTCCTTCTGCTGCAAAGATCAGCCGAAATCCGCATGTTGCGCATCTTGTGCATGCCGTGCGCTAAATCATGGACAATTTAGTTACACGCTCAACCACCGCCCGGATCATACTCGGCTTCCGCACTCGCTGCAATAGGTTGCTCGGCCGAGGCCTCGATTTTGATTGAACCGAACCGGGTCTTCCGTCCGACATCAAACGTGTCCCCTACCATTCTGGCTGCTGTGTGCCCACCCAAAGTGTCGTACACCAGAACCTCTGTGTCTCCATTACTGAGGGAAGGGGTTCGCCATGGGCAAGTGGGCGGAAAGAGCAGCCATGCCGGGGCCGGGCGATCAGGCATCCGGGCCGATTATCCTGTCGGCGGACGAAGAGCCAGATAACCTCCGGGTGGCAGAGGCCGGGTCGCGCGCGACGGGCCGCTGCCGGAAGAATAATAGGATGTGGTTCCGGGCGGCGCTGTCACTGGTCTGTCTGGCCGCCCCGGCGAGCCGCCCGGAAGGAAACACCTGGAAAGAAGGCGTGAATGCGCGGCCCGGACCCGTTATAGTACCACGGCCCGGCGCCTGGCGCCGGGATGAGGCGGTTGTCCATACCATCGCAAGGAGGGGCAAGACGCCATGAGGAGGAGGCGAGCCGCATCGCCTGCCGTCCGCCGCCGAGTCGGCAAGCCGCGAGACTTCCGCGGACTGGCCGACCAAGTCCTCCGTTATGCCGGCACCGACGTTCCCCCCGTGGATTTCCTGCGTGGAATCACGCAGATGCTCCTGGACGTGTCCGGATGCAGCGCGGTCGAACTCCGCGTGAAGAAGGAAGATACGTGTTACCGCTGTGAAGGCCGGCCAGCAAGCCCCTTTACCGTTGTAATAATCCGCCGCAAACCGGAGGAGGGCAGCGCACTGCTCGCCTGCGCTCGAGATCCGGGTCGCCTGGGGGAGATCTGTGGGGCTGTTGTCGAGCGGCGGCGGTGCGGGCCGGAGCGCTCGTTCACGGCGTACGGCAGTTTCTGGACGGGGGACGCCAAGTGTGCGCTACCGCGTGCGGCCGGACCGGATGTCTCGTCCCGGGGAAGGCCTCGCGGGGGGGGCCATGTCTATAAGTCCATTGCCGTCATCCCGCTCGTTGCGGCCGATGAAACGATGGGGCTGGTGCTGCTGAAGAGCCAGAAGAGGGACTACTTCAGTGAGGAGGAGGTCCGGTCCTACGAAGAGGTGGCGCCGACGCTCGGGCTGGCGCTGCTGAGCCGCCTTGCCCACACCGCCCTCCAGGAGCGGGTCAAGGAGTTGACATGCCTGTACCACCTGGTGCAACTCGCGGAACGCCCGGGCATCACGCTGGGCGAGGTGCTCCAGGGCATTGCCGAACTCCTGCCGCTGGCCTGGCAGTATCCCGAGATCGCGTCGGCGCGAATCGTTCTCGACGACCGCCATTACGCTACACCGCGTTTCACGGACGGCGTCCACAAGCAGTCCGCCGACCTCGTAGTGAGGGGGCGCCGGCGGGGCACCGTCGAGGTCACCTATGCCGCCGAGAGGCCGGACCTGGACGAAGGGCCGTTCCTGAGCGAAGAGCGAAGCCTGATTGACAACGTGGCGCAGCAGGTGGCCGCCCTGATCGAGCGGCGGCAGGCCGACGAGGACAAGGCGAACCTACAGGACCAGTTGCGACATGCGGACCGCCTGGCCACGATCGGCCAACTGGCCGCGGGGGTGGCGCACGAGTTGAACGAACCGCTGGGCACGATCCTCGGGTTCGCCCAGTTGATCCAGAAACAGTCCGGCCTGCCGGAGGCGGTGGTCCCGGACCTGGAGAAGATTGTTACCACCTGCCTGCACGCGCGGGAAATCATCCGGAAGCTGATGCTGTTTGCGCGACAGATGCCACCCCAGAAGACCCGCGTCGACCTCAACGCCGTCATCGAGGAGGCGCTGTATCTGTTGGAGTCCCGGTGCTCCGGCGGCGGCATCGCGCTGGTGCGGCGGCTCTCCGCCAGGCTTTCCGCGATTACGGCGGACCGTTCGCAGTTGCACCAGGTCCTGGTCAACCTGGCGGTCAACGCCATCCAGGCCATGCCGGGGGGAGGAACGCTGACGGTGGGCACGCGGGCCTCGGGCCGCCACGTGCTGCTGCGCGTGGAAGACAACGGCACCGGCATGAGCAAGGAGGCGCTCGACAAGATATTCATCCCGTTCTATACAACGAAAGACATCAACGAGGGCACGGGGCTTGGCCTGCCGGTGGTGCACGGCATCGTGACATCGCACGGGGGCACGATCGACGTCACGAGCGCGCCCGGCGTGGGCACGCGGTTCGAGATCCGGCTGCCCGCGGCCGCGCCGCCAGCGCGAGAGGAACGCGATACCCATGGCCGCCGCAAGTAGACATCCCGCGATCCTGGTGGTGGACGACGCGCCCGGCACGCTCGAAATCCTCGAGCGGAACCTGACGGCCCAGGGCTACCGGGTCCTGACCGCCCCCGGGGCGGCCGAGGCCATCCGGATCGCCGAGACCACGCCCATCGATCTCGTGATCACCGACCTGAAGATGCCGCGGGTCAGCGGCCTGGACCTGGTGCGCCACGTCCGGGAGAACCTCAAGGACACGGAAGTCATCGTGATCACGGGGTTCCCGTCCGTTGAGGGCGCCGTCAAGGCCGTGAAGACGGGCGCCGAAGAATACCTGGCCAAGCCGTTCACCGACGAGGAGCTTCTCTCCGCCGTAAAGCGCGCCTTGGGGAAGCGCGAGGCCCGCCGGGCCGGCCGTAGCGCGGCCTCGGGCACCTCGCCCACGGCGTACGGCATCGTCGGCGAATCCGAGCCGATGCAGCAGGTCTTCAAGGCCATCCGCAAGGCCACTGCCACCTCGGCCACCGTCCTGATTACGGGCGAAAGCGGCACAGGCAAGGAACTTGTCGCCCGGGCCATTCATTACAGCAGCCCGCGTTCCTCCGCCTCGTTTGTGCCCGTCAACTGCGGCGGAATACCCGAGGGGCTGCTGGAAAGCGAACTGTTCGGGTTCGTCAAGGGTGCGTTCACGGGGGCCTCGGAATCCCGGGCCGGATTCTTCCAGACGGCAGACGGCGGCACCATCTTCCTCGACGAGATCAGCGAGACGAGCCTCTCGATGCAGGTCAAACTGCTTCGCGTGCTCCAGGACAAGTCCGTGTATATGGTCGGATCCAGCCGCGGGCGGGTCGTTGACGTAAGAGTGCTGGCCTCCACGAACAAGCAGGTGCCGACGCTGGTGAAGAAAGGGCTTTTCCGCGAGGACCTGTTTTTCCGGCTCAACGTGATCACAATTGAACTGCCACCCCTCC
This sequence comes from Phycisphaerae bacterium, assembly GCA_035530455.1. GTDB lineage: Bacteria > Planctomycetota > Phycisphaerae > FEN-1346 > FEN-1346 > JAPLMM01. Next base: position 4,233 of record DATKUU010000324.1, read on the forward strand.
GGGAGCGCGGCGACGACATCCTGCTGCTGGTCCACCATTTCGCGGCGAAGTACTCGAAGGAACTCGGCCGGCCGACGCCGCAGTTCTCGGACGAGGCCCTGAAGGTCCTGCGGGACTACCACGCGTGGCCGGGTAACGTGCGGGAGTTGGAGAACAGTATCTACCGGCTTGTCGTGATGACGGAGGACGAGTGCATCGAGGTGCCGGATCTGCCCTCCGTGATGCGTTTCTCCGCGCTGCGGGAGCCCAGCGTGAACCGGACGCTGGCGGAGGTCGAGGCCGAATACATCCGCAACGTTCTGGCCAGCGTCGGGGGCAACAAGACCATCGCCGCGAAGATCCTGGGGATTGACCGCAAGACG
>DATKUU010000325.1:0-27229 GCA_035530455.1 Phycisphaerae bacterium
TGGCGCCAGCCCTTCCAGAAAAAGCGGACATTCCTACTTTGCGGGAAAGAGGACATTTCTACTTTGCGTTGACACGTTCGCGCCGAACCGGTGACAAAAGGACTGGATGAGGCCACGCAGTGGTCGTTATAATCCTTCGTCACCACGGTGCGGGCCGGTGGAAGGACGATTCCCATGCAATTCGCCAAACTCCAGGGCGCGGGAAACGATTACATCTACGTCAGCGGCTTCGAGACCGAGGTCGCGGCGCCGGAGGACCTGGCGCGTCGGCTGAGCGACCGGCACTTCGGCGTCGGGGCGGACGGCCTGATTCTCGTCCTGCCGCCCGAGGGCGACGCCGACGTCCGCATGCGCATCTTCAACGCGGACGGTTCGGAGGCGGAGATGTGCGGCAATGGGATCCGCGGCGTGGCGCTTTTTGCGGCCGACCGCGGCCTGGTCGGGGGCGATACCGTCCGCGTCGAGACGGAGGCGGGCCTGCGCGAGGTTGCGCTCGAGCGCGATGCCGACGGCCGGATCGTCCGCGCCGGCGTCTCGATGGGCCGGCCCGTCCTCGATGCCGAGCACATCCCCGTGCTCCTGGAGGGCGAGCGCGTCGTGGACGTGCCGCTCCAGGTCGGCGGGCGGACCCTCTGGATGACCTGCGTCTCGATGGGCAACCCCCACGCCGTTTTCTACGTGGACCAGGTTGAGGATTGGCCCCTGGAGACGGTCGGCCCGAAGATTGAGAATCACAAACTCTTTCCCGAGCGCATCAACGCGCACATCGTCGAGGTGGTGTCGCTGGCGGAAGTGCGGATGCGCACCTGGGAGCGCGGGAGCGGCCTGACGCTCGCCTGCGGGACGGGGGCGAGCGCGGTGTGCGTGGCGGGCGTGCTGACCGGCCGGACGGGCCGGCGCATCCTCGCCCACGTGCCGGGCGGAGAGCTCGAGGTGGAATGGCCGTCCGACGGCGCGCCGGTCCGCCTGGCCGGTCCCATCGAGGAAGTGTTCACGGGCGAGTGGCCTGACTGAAGGCGGGCCGTCGTAAAGGGACTGAGCCATGGCGGATTGTGCAAAGCGGTGGTGGGGCCGGCCGGCCGCGGGGCTGGCGCTCCTGGCGGCTCTGGCCGTCCTCGGAGGCTGCGGGCGGGAGGAGCCGGCGGGCAACGTCTTCCGCGGCAACATGAACGCCGAGCCGCAGACGCTCAATCCCCTCTGCTCCAAAGATGTGTATGCGACGATTATTCACGACTATATCTTTGAATCCCTCATCGAGCGCGACCTGGACACGTTGGAGTGGAAAGGGCTGCTGGCGGAGCGGTGGGAGGTTTCGCCGGACGGCAAGGCGTTCACGTTTTATCTCAACCCGAAGGCGCGGTTCTCGGACGGGACCCCCGTGACCGCCGACGACGTGCTCTTCACGGTCGAGACGATCCTGAATCCGGAAATCGATTGCAGCAATCTGCGGTCCTACTACGCCGATCTGGAGCGGTGCGAGAAGGTGGACGACCGGACGGTCCGCTTTGTCTGGAAGAAGCCGTACTTCAAGAGCCTGGAAGTGAGCGGCGCGTTTGCGGGCGTCCTTCCGAAGCACGTCTATGCGTTCGAGACTCCCAAGGCGTTCAACGACTTGAGCGACCGGCTGGTCGGTTCGGGGCGGTACACGTTCCTGCAATGGAAGACCGGCCAGAGCATCGTCCTCGTGCGGAACGAGAACTACTGGGGCGCTCGTCCGGCCATCGAGCGGGTGGAATACCGTTTCATCCTGGAGGACCAGGCGGCGGTGCAGGCGTTCCTGAGCGGGGAACTGGACGAGTTGGCGCTCGCGCCGGAGTGGTGGGTCAAACTGGCCGAACGCCCCGACGCGGGTACGAAGTTCCAGATGTTCCGCTACACCTCGCCGGGGAACGGCTACGGGTACCTGGCCTGGAACAACGCCCGCCCGCTCTTTGCCGACCCGCGCGTCCGGCGGGCGATGACGCACCTGATTGACCGTCCGAAGATTCTGACGCATATCTACAAGGGCATCGGCAAAATCATCACCGGGCCTTTCTGGAACCAGAGCCCGCAATACGACGCCTCGATCCCGCCCTGGCCGTGCGACAGGACGGAGGCGCTGCGGCTCCTGAAGGAGGCCGGCTGGGAGGATCGCAACGGCGACGGCTGGCTCGAAAATGCCGGGGGCGAACGGTTCCAGTTTGAACTCTCGACCGTGGCCAACAGTCTGGTGGCCCGCGACGTTGTCCGGCTCCTGGAGCGGGAGTTTCAGGGCGCGGGCATCGAACTGGTCGCCCGATTCACCGAGTGGTCCGTGTTCGTCACGAAACTGGACAACCGCGACTACGACGCCATCATGCTCGGCTGGACGGGCACGATTGAGGACGATCCGTACCAGATCTGGCACTCCAGCCAGATTGCCGACCGGGGGTCCAATCACGTCGGCTTCCGCCATGCGGAGGCGGACCGGCTGATCGAGGAGGCCCGTGCGGAACTCGACCCGGCCAAGCGCAACGCCCTGTATCATCGGTTCCACCGCATCCTGCACGAGGAGCAGCCCTACACGTTCATGCGGGCGGGGGAGAGCCTCCGCGTCATGTCGCCGCGCATCCAAGGCGTCCGCCTTCACAAGATCGGCCTGGACAGCCGCGAATGGTGGATCCAAGGCTTCGAGCCGAACCTCGAGGAGCACGCCGCCCCGTGAAGGCGTACTTGCTGAAGCGCCTGCTCCTGATGGTCCCGACGCTTCTGGGGATCACGTTTTTGACGTATGCGATTGTGCGCCTCGCCCCCGGCGACCCGATTGCCGCCATGATCCGCGCCCAGGCGGGCAACATCGACCCGAAAGTCATGCACGCCGACGCCGAACGGATACGCGAGCGCCTCGGATTGAAGGACTACGACTACCTGGGCGACGGGAGGATTGACGGCCTGGACAAGGCCGTCGGCGTTTTCCACGGGTATGGCCGATGGTTCCGGCACATCCTTCAGGGCGACTTCGGCGAGAGCATCAAGTTCCGCACCGGCTCTTCGCCGAGCAGCCGCAACCCCTTCCTGCTTTTCCTCGAGCGCATCCCGGTCACGCTGACGCTGAACGTCATTGCCGAAATCTTCATCTTCCTGATTGCCATTCCCGTGGGGTTGGCCTCGGCCCGGCGGAAAGGGCGGCTGTTTGACCGCGCCTCGGGCGTGGCGCTGCTGGTCCTCTGGAGCATTCCCGAAATCCTGGCGGGAACGTTGCTCCTGGGCCTCTTGGCCCGAGGCGGCCTGGGGCTCCCGTGGTTTCCCGTGGCCTGGCTCCATTCCCCGAACAGCGACCAGATGGGCCGGCTCGCATACATCACCGACATGCTCTGGCACGCCGTCCTGCCGGTCGCCTGCATGGTGTACGGCGGCCTGGCGTACCTGGCGAAACTCGGGCGCGCGAGCCTCCTGGAGAACCTCCGCGCCGATTACGTCCGCACCGCCCGCGCCAAAGGCGTCCCGGAACGCCAGGTCGTTTACCGCCACGCGCTGCGCAACAGCCTGATCCCGATGATTACGACGATGGTGATGATCCTGCCCGGCCTCATCGGAGGCAGCGTCATCGTCGAGAACATCTTCAGCATCCAGGGCATGGGTCTGCTGGTGGTCGAAGCCGCCAGGGCCTGCGACCTGTCGGTCATCATGACCGGAACTCTCGTCTATGGATTCCTGACGCTGCTGGCCGTCCTGATAGGCGATGTGCTCTACGCCTGGGCCGACCCGAGGGTCCGCTATGAGTGAGGCCAGGGCATCCAACCCCGTCGGCGTGCCGCGCACCTACGGCGCCATCGTCTGGCGTCAACTGCGGCGGCGCCCCAGTGCGATGGCGAGCCTGGCCGTCATCGTGGTCCTGGCCCTTGTGGCGATTCTGGCGCCGTTTCTGGGGGGCGACATCCCCATCCGGTGGGTCGAGAACGGCCGGGCCTCCTGGCCGATCTTCAAGCACCTGGCCAACCTGGAATATGCGGCCATGCTGGCCTTCGTCCAGGCGCTTCTCCTGGTGCCGACCGTGCGCCTCCTGCGCTGGCGTGCGGAGGTTGCCGGCGGGAGCCCCTGGACGCGGGCGATCGCGATTCATCTGGCCGTCTGGGTCCTTTGCATGACAGCCCTGGAGGTCCTTCGTGAGGACCGCCTGTCGCCGCCGTCGTACCTGAGTCGGCGCGGCCAGGCCGAGGCCGCCTGGTTCCCGCTGATCGCGTACCCCCGCGAACCCGGTTTCGCCGAACTCCAGTTCAAGGACGCCCCGCCTTCGTGGCAGCACCCGCTGGGAACGGGGCGCAGCGGCAACGACATTCTGGTCGGCCTCTTCTACGGCGCCCGCACCGCCATGACCATCGGCTTCGTGACGGTCGGCATCAGTTCGCTCATCGGCGTGACGCTGGGGGCCTTCAGCGGCTATTTTCTGGGAGCCGTGGACTTGGTTCTCATGCGCATCGCGGAGATCTTCATGTGCATACCGCGGCTGATTCTCATCATTTTGATTCTGACGGTGATCCCGCCCGGCGTCCTGTCGCCCCTCTGGACGGTTGTCATTGTTCTCGGCATCACCGGCTGGACGGGGACGTATCGCTTCATGCGCGCCGAACTTCTAAGAATCCGCACGGAGGATTACATGACGGCCGCCCGCGCGCTCGGGATTCCGACGTGGCGGTTGCTAGCGCGCCATGCTGTGCCGAACGGTCTTGCGCCGATCCTTGTGGGGGCGACGTTCGGCATCGCGGGCGCTGTGTTTCTGGAGGCGTCGCTTGCGTTCCTCAATCTGGTGCAGACGCCCAGTTGGGGCGAGATGCTCAACGACGGACGCCAGCACCTCGAATACTGGTGGGTCTGGGCCTCCGCCGGCGGCGCTATCTTCCTCACGGTTTTCGTGTACAATCTTTTGGGCGAGGCTATCCGCGACGCCATCGACCCGCGACTGAAAGTTTAGCCGCCGCGCTTGCGCGGCGCGCCAAGGCGGCGCCATGACCGATTCATGCGACATCCTGCTGAAAGTCGCGGGCCTCTCGACCCGCTTCTTCACCGACGAGGGCGTCGCCCGCGCCGTCGAGGACGTTTCCTTCGACGTGCCGCGCGGAGGCACCCTCGCACTCGTCGGCGAGTCCGGCTGCGGCAAGACCGTCACCGCGCTTTCCATCCTCCGCCTGATTCCCGACCCGCCCGGCCGCATCGAAAGCGGCAGCGTCCGCCTCGATGGCAAGGAACTCTTGACGCTTTCCGAAGAGGACATGCGCTCCGTCCGCGGCAACCGCATCTCCATGATCTTTCAGGAACCGATGACCAGCCTCAACCCCGTCTTCACGATCGGCGACCAGATTGCCGAGGCCGTCGTGCTCCACCAGCGTGCCGGCCGTCGCGACGCCCTCGACCGGGCCGTCGCCATGCTCCGCAAGGTCGGCATCCCCGACCCCGAGCAGCGCGTGGCGGAGTACCCGCACCAGATGTCGGGCGGGATGCGCCAGCGAGTGATGATCGCGATGGCCCTGGTGTGCGGGCCGGAACTCCTCATCGCCGACGAGCCGACCACCGCCCTCGATGTCACCATCCAGGCCCAGATCCTCGACCTCCTGCGGGACCTCAGGCGCGAAATCGGCATGAGCCTCCTCATTATCACCCACGACCTCGGCATCGTGGCCGAGACCGCCGACGCCGTCGCCGTCATGTACGCCGGAAGAATCGTCGAGGAGGCGCCCGTCGCGGACCTCTTCGCCTCGCCGCTGCATCCGTACACCGTCGGCCTTTTCCGCAGCCGGCCGGCGCTCGAGCCGACGGACGGTGACCTGGCGGTCATCCCCGGCACGGTCCCGAGCCCCCTGGCCGTCCCGCCGGGCTGCGCGTTTCATCCGCGGTGTCCCCTGGCCGACGGCGAAAAGTGCCCGCGCGACCGCCCGCCGCTCGAATCCAAAGCCGCCGGCCACCGCGCCGCTTGCTGGCACAGCGACCGCCTCGCCGGCTTGCGAAACCGTGGGGAGGCCATCTACCGCGCATGATCGCCCACGACCCCAACTCTGCCGCCGGCGTCCTGCTCCAGGTCCGCGACCTGGCGACGCACTTCCCCATCCGCCGCGGTCTCTTTCGCCGGACCGTCGGCCACGTCCGCGCGGTGGACGGCGTCTCGTTCGCCATCCGCTCGGGGCGAACGCTCGGACTGGTGGGCGAATCCGGCTGCGGGAAAACCACCACCGGGCGGACCATCCTGCGACTTATCCCCGCCACCGCCGGCACCGTTGCCTTCGAGGGCCGTAGCGTCTTCGACCTCGAGCCGGAGGAACTTCGGCGATTGCGTCGGCACATGCAGATTATTTTTCAGGACCCGTACGGCAGCCTGAACCCCCGGATGACCGTCGGGGGAATCGTCGGCGAAGCGATTGCGGTCCACCGCCTGGCGCGCGGACGGGCGCGCGACCAGCGCGTCGCGGCGCTCCTCGAGCGCGTCGGCCTGGACCCCGCCTGGATCAACCGCTATCCCCACGAGTTCTCGGGCGGCCAGCGCCAGCGCATCGGCATCGCCCGGGCCCTCGCCCTCGAACCGAAGTTCATCGTTTGCGACGAGCCCGTCAGCGCCCTCGATGTCTCCATCCAGGCGCAGATTCTGAACCTCCTGGAGCGGCTCCAGCGGGAGTTGGGCCTCGCCTACCTCTTCATCGCCCACGACCTCGCCGTCGTCAGCCACATCTCCGACGACGTCGCCGTCATGTACCTCGGAAAAATCGTCGAACAGGCCCCCAACCGCACCCTCTATAAGAATCCGCTGCACCCGTACACGAAGTGTCTGATGTCGGCCGTGCCGAAGGCAAGCCCCGGGGCGGCGGCGGACCGCATCGTCCCGCGCGGAGAGGTCCCGAGCGCGATGAATCCGCCGAGCGGCTGCACGTTCCACCCCCGCTGCCCGTGGGTGTTCGACCGCTGCCCGCGCGAAGAGCCGCTCCTTGCGCCGATGGCCGACGACCCCGACCACCTCGTCCGCTGCCACCTCTATCATTGACCCGGCCGCCGGCGAGGGGTAAACTCAGGAACCGTCGCGCCGGCGGGCGCGCGACGAGGCCGGAGGAGGTCTTATGAGATTGGCTCCGTGGCTGGCCGGACTGGCGTTGCTTGCGGCATGGGCTGTGGTGGGCTTCGCGCAAGAGGCCGAGCCTGCGGCCGAGCCCCCTCCTGCGGAGGCGCCCGCAGCGGACGTCCCTGCTGAAGCCTCGGTGGAGGCGGAAGCCCCGCCGGCGGAGGAGGCCCCGGCGGAAGCGCCTGAGGCTGAAACCCCGCCTGCGGAAGCAGCAACCCCTCCGCCGCCGATGCCGGAAGGCACCTCGCCCGCCCTCGCACTCGTGCCGCAGGAGTCCGTCGCCTTCATCCATCTGCCGCGGCTCGAACGCCTCGAGGCCGACCTCGTCCGTTTCACCGAACGCACCGGCTGGAGCCTCGGCCAGGGCGAGCACCCGCTGCTGGACGGCCTCGGTCGCCGCACCGGCCTGCGCGCGGGCCTCGACGACAAAGCCCCCGCCGCCGTTGCCTTCCTCGACCCGAAAAAGTACCCCGGGCGCTACACGATCTACATCCTCCCCGTGGCCGACTGGAAGGCCTTCCTCGAGGCGGGCGGCGGCGAGGAGATGGAGAGCAACCTGTACGTGCTGACGGGAGCGGTCGGCCCGCGCGTCGTCATCCGTCGCGGCAACTACGCCCTGATTGCCAGTTCCATCCGGACCATGGACGCCGTCTCGAAGGACCGCTCCATCGTGCCGAACCTCGCCCCCGAGACGCTCGCCCGCGCTTCCGGCGGGCCGATGCTCTACCTGAACGTCCACCGCCTCAAGGCCGCCCACGAGGACGAGATCGCGTCCTGGTTCCGGGCCGCCAGCGGACAGGCGTACTACCGCCCCGAGGCTTTGCCCTACGCCGACGTCATGGTGACGTATCTGCTCGCCCTCGCCGACTTCATTGACCAGATGGAGACGTTCGAGGCCGCGGTCCGTTTCGGCGAGGAAGGCCTGTCGGTGGACCTGGCGGTGAAGTTTCTCGACGGGGCGAGTATCGCCGAACTCCTCGCGGCCCAGACGTCCGCTCCCGCCGCCATGCCCTCCTGGGGCAATGTGCCCGTCACCAGCGCCGCCACCCTCCGCCTCTCCCCCCAGACGCGCAACGACCTGGTCTTGCGCGCCACGAAGTTCTTCCTCGACAAGGCCCCGCGCCCCGAGCCCCTCGCCCAGCCCACCAAGGACGAAGTGTACCACGCCATGCAGGTCATGATGGAATCGCTCGGCGAGCGGATGACGTTCCTCTCCGCCCCCCCCGCCCCCGGCATGGGCATGGTCAGCGAAACCAGCATCTACGACCTCGTGGACCCCGAGCAGTTCCGCGAGGGCCTCGGCCTTCTCTCGGCCGCGTGGGAACGCCTCGCCAACCAGTTGAACTTCTACCTGAAGATCCAGGTCATCGAAGACGCCGGCGAGTTCGAAGGCGTCCCCATTCAAATGTACGTCCCGAAGATGCGCTACGGCATCCCCGCCCGCCACGCCGATTTCAAGGCCTGGCTCAAAACCCTTTACGGGCCCGAGGGCCTCGTCTATCGCGTGGCTGTCGTCGGCGACAAAGCCGTCGTCGCCACGGGCGCCGACCTGACGCTTTTCCGCGAGGCGATTCTCCGCCTGAAGCAAGGCGAGGCCGCCGAAACGAATCCCGCCCTCGCACGCCTCGAGCCCCACCTGCCCCCCGCCCAGAACCTTTCCATCGCCCTCAGCCTGCCGGCGTACCTCGGCCTGTCGCTCCTACGCGGCGGAACCGACCCCAACGAGGTCGGAACCGTGGACCGGGGCAGCGAACTGGTCGGCCTCTCCTTCGCCGCCCAAGGCAGCACCGTGAGCGCCGCTTCCTACTGGCCGCACGAGCAACTCCGCCTGGCGAGGGAACTGCTCGTCCGCGTCGCGCCCGGGTTGGCCGAGGTCCCCGAATCGCTTTTCGAGCCGAGCACCGAAGGACCGCCCGAAGGGGAAGGCCTCCTCGCCCCCGAACCGCTTGAAGAGGAATCCGCCCCCGCTCCCGAAGGGGAAGCCGCACCCGCTCCCGAAGGAGAAGCCGCGCCTGTTCCTGAAGGGGAAGAGGGTGCCGCTCCCGTCCCCTGAGCCGCTTGCGGCTTAGCGTCTGTCACGTTTAGCCGCGAGCCGAAAGGCGAGCGCGCGCCGTTTGAGCCGTGCCTGCCCCCGAAACGCCTGAAGAGGCCGCGCCTACCCCGCCTTCCGGTCGCGGTCACGTGCCCAACCAGAAGCTTGGGGGACAGGATACGGAACTGGAAGCCCTCCTGGACCCAGCGCTGCGGCCGAAGAGGCAGGCAGCCAACCCCAAGGGGCAAACAAGTTAAGTATCCTGTCCCCCGAACTCCAGGCGTGTCCCGCGCCTGCCTGTGGCCGTCCTGAAGAGGTGATGAAGTTGACCCTCCGCACATGCGCGTTCGTTTGCAACCTTGCCGCCTGGGCATCCCCGATCAGCTTTCCATGAATCCGCAGGCGCTCGAACGTCACGTCCTCCACCAGATGGGTCTCGTCGAAGCCGAGCAGCTTCGAGACGGGGAATGTTTTCCCAGTCACCCGAATGTCCCTGAACGTCACCCCCTTGATGTGTCCGCGGGTCGGGTCGCGTCCCCACATGTCCGCCATGATCTGGCAATAGACCAGCGTGTCCCGGACGTCCTCGCACCGGATGTCCTCGAATAGGATGTCGCTCATCGTCCCCGAGTCGGAGACAAGGATGGCAAGCGACGCTCCCCAGTCGTGGATGATATCGCAGTCCTGGAATAGGACGTTTGAAATGTCCGCCCGCGTCTCGCAGGTGATCCCAAGCCCCCGCGCACGCTCGTTCCAGACCACGCATCTCCGAACGACGATGTTCATGGACTTCATTGCCGGGGGCGGCAAGAACGTCTTCACGCAGACCCCGTCGTCGTTGTTCCTGAGGAAGCAGTCCTCGACGAGAACGTCCTGGCTGTTGCAGATATCGACCCCGTCGCTATTCTCACGCGCGCAAATCTGCTTCACGTTGCGTACCACGACGTTCTTGGAGCTCTGCATCGCCACGACCCACTGGGGGGCGTCGAGGATGATGATGCCCTCGACGAGTATATCCTCCGAATTGCCGAACCACATGGCCGCCCGCGCGTGCCAGGGCAGCGGCCCCAGGTCGAGGATACCTCGCCCGCGAACCGTCACGCCCTTCGCGCCGTCTGTCTCGATCAGCGGGGCGTAGATCTTGGTGCCCGCCCAACTCTTCTCCTCCCGCGGCTTCTCGTCGGGCGGAAGCTTCGCACGCAGGATCGCGCCGCCCGCCAGGTAAATGGTCTGGCCGCTCTGCGGGCGGAGCGTCGTCACCTCGTGAACGCCAGGACCGAAGTAGATCACGTCCTTGTTCGCCGGGCCACGCGGACGGACATCGGGCGGGTTGGCAAAAAGGTGCAGCGGACGCTCGATGCTTCCGTTCAGCTCGATCGTCAGGTTCGCGGGCTTGCTGAGCCTGAATGAAATTCTGTTCCCCGAAAAGACCGGTTGGATGCCGTACGACGTCGGGAGGATCTTGACGGCGTCGATCTTCCGCGCGACGGCGACCGTGACGATGACCGACCCGGAAAAGTCGAAATACGCGAACGAGGCCGGCCCGCCGCGCAAAACGGAGGCCGTGTAAACGAAGACGGGTCTGCCGCCCGCCCGGACCGCGTAGTCCTCCGATGCCTTCTCGCCACGCGGGGCGGAATAGGTGACGACCGCACCTCGGGCAAGAGAAAAACCAGCCAAGCACAACATACAGGCCAGCATCGGTACCATCCTCTTCAGGAGGAGTACCCGCAACCTTAGGAGTGACAGTATCTCCATCGGCCTCTTACCTTGGGTCGCGCCCCGGAATGGGGTAGAAATCTGCCTGCCGGCCGGCAGGCGGGTTTGGTTCCGGCACGCCTCCGTTCCCGAAGCCCAATCCAGCCCGCCACGCGGGCAGACCGGACGTTACTTTAAGCCGCCTCCAAGTACCTGTCAAGCGCCGAGACGGCGAGGATGTCAGTCACCGCCCGCCCCCGCCCCCGAAACGCCCGCGCCGTGTCACCCTGAGCGGAGCGCAGCGGAGTCGAACGGGTCTCGCCGTGATGCCGTTAATCCATAACAAGCCCCCCGCACTGCGAGGGGATGCCGCCTGCCACGGCGAAGTTCGCGCAAGCGAACGAAGACGGGTTCAATCCCAAATCCGCAATCTGCAATCCCTGTTCGCCGTGGCGACCGCAATCGGAAGAATGTATTAGCAACCCCCGACTTCGTCGGCTATACTTCCGTCCGACCCATAAGGCTTAGATGCTACTCCCTCTCCCTCGATGGGAGAGGGCAGGGTGAGGGTGAACCGCCCCCGCATTCGCGGGCGTCTCTTGCGCCACTCCAAACCGGGTTTGGGGTGTTAGGCGGATCGGCCTAAACATTGTTAAGCGAGCGAAAGGAGAAGAAGATGATTGATGTCGGCCTCCGTGTGTTTCTGGCCGTTGGTGCTATCGGGACCCTGGCTGGCGCGTGGCTTGTTTATTTCACGCTCAAGGCAAACCACGATTGGGCACGTCGGAAGTACGCTATTGACATGCTTAGTCATTGGAACGAACATGTCTATCCGCACTTCCGGGCGATCGAGAATGTCTACCCGCACGTTCGCCAGTTTGACCACGGGGAAAAGAAATTTAAAGAACTCACATACGATACGGCGAAGGAAGTGTGGAAATGCGATCCAGATGATGCGGCTCACTGGAAGGTGAAGAGCGCGACGCTGGAACTGCTCAACTATTTCGAGTTTATTACTACCGCGTATTCGCAAAATGTAGCGGATCCAGCAATCATCGAACACTCCTTCAGGAATGCGCTCGTCCAGTGGCATGACATATTGACCAACTTTATCAAGGTCGCCCAAGAGGGATTGGGATTCCAACCATGGCAGCCCTTCTTGGATGTTGTAGCAACATGGAAATCCCCAGGCACCCAGAAAAGGAAGAAGACTGCTTAACAAGTGTGTGCGCACGGGCATGGTACCTCTGCTGCCCTACCCGCACCCGCCAAAGAGGGGCAGCCAGGTTCCGGAGGTTCCCGGAGGTTCCGGGAGGTTCCGGGGACACCTTACTAAACTCTTGACACGTGGGCGACTGGAGCGAACTCTGAGAGTTCTGGGAGTTCTGGAGTTTTGGGGAGGAATTTCGCGGAACCGAGTACTTCTGGGGATGATGCCGCTGGCGGCACCCCGGCGAGCGCGTGGAGGAAACCAATGGACAAGACCGAGGAAGGAATCCGCTTGCTCAGAATCCTTGTAGAAGCAGCAGGGGGCACCCTCGGGGCGGCTGAGAATATCCTGCGTGAGCCCTACACAGATGAGACGGCGAAAAAGCACGAATCGCTTCTGACACAACTTCAGGAGACTGCCTTAGCGGGCTTCTTCCACTGCGCATCGGCAAGCGTGCTCTTCACGGACTTGGATAGCATTAGGGGCCATTACGGCCGCGGGCTTGAAGATGCCTACCCGGGCGCCTCTCCCACCTTCATGAGCCTTGCCAGGACGTATTGGACATTTAAGGTGTGCCTCATTAGGTGCGGGCCCGCCCCGGCGGTTTGCCTGACACTTCTTCGGGGTATTGATCTCACGTTTGCCGGCGTTTTCTTCCCCACGCCCGGGGTTTTTTCTCAGCCCAAGTGGCTTCGGGAAACAACGATGCGCGACCTGATTGGGATGTCTGGAGCGAACTTCGACGTGGAAGACTATCTACGGGGCAACTATTACCTGTGATAGCAGACGAATTGGGAATTCGGCGGAATTCGGGCAATTCGGGGAATTCGGGTGTCCCCAGAATCCCAGGTAAAGCGTATTGAGGAGTTATCATATGAGCCAAACTCCTATGCCACGCAGTTCCGTCACACAGGACTACTACGAATTGCTCGAAGAAGTGAAGAAATATGTTGTTCGCATCGAGACTCCAGCGGGACATGGTACAGGTTTTGTGGTGTACCGCAATCCGGGTGTTCTCACGGTCGCCACTGCCTACCATGTCGTGGAGAATTCATACAAGTGGAACTTCCCAATCACTATCGCAAAAGAGGGAGACACTCAGCCGGTCATTCTTCCAGCAGACCCAAACAAGCGGTTCCTCGAGGTGTACCCCGAGTACGATTTGGCCCTACTCTCCTTCCCGCCGGAGCTTATGCCCAAGGCACCTGATACTATGCTTCCTCTCGTGCAGAAAGGCTACTATAGAAAGCCTGGATGTGAAGTAGGCTGGTGCGGTTATCCGGTTATCCCTCCCCCTGGTAAAACCCTCTGCTTTTTTGGCGGGTGGTTAAGCACCTTCGACGAACCTACCGGCACCTACTTCGTTGATGGAACCGTAATCAATGGTGTAAGCGGAGGTCCTTGCTTTTGCCGAGGTGACGGGGATCGCGCAATGTTGGTGGGTATAGTAACTGCCTTCTACCCAAGTTATTCGATGGGCCAACCCTTACAGGGCTTGGGTGTCGTTCAAGCCGTGGAACCCATTCATGGCCCAATTGAAAAACTGCACAAGAGTTGGGAGGAACAGGTTAAGACCATCAACAAGCAGAAGGTAAAGGCATAAGCGGAAATTCGCCTCCGCCATACGCATTGCCTTTTCATCTTCCGGCCTTGAAGCGGAACGATTTGCCATGGCGGATTCGGAGTCCAAAGTCCAAAGTCAACAGCACACGGCGAGACCCCTTCGCTTCGGTCGGGGTGACGGCAACCGATGCTCGCCCGCCGGAGCCTGCCCTGAGTCCCGGCGCGCCGGGACCGAAGGGTCCCTCTGCTACTGCGTCACTTCCCGGCACGCAAATCCCGTGCCAAACTTCGAAGAAAAACGGCTATTCCATCCACGGCGCTCCATAACATGGTCGCTGAATCGAGGGTTTTGCGAGGTAAAAACGGGGCGATGGTCGCTCCTTTTCGCGCTGAAGTCGCCCACAGTCGCATGAAAATGGGCCGTTTTGCACTCCACGCGGAGTCTTCCAGGCCACAAAACCGCCCTGGCGCTCGCCGAATGCGGTTGCGACCCTAAAAAAACTTTCCAAAATCCGCCCGCCCCCTCAAAAAAAATTTTTGGAATTTTTCACCCGCGCGCCGGAAACGGCGCTCGCCCCGCAAGCGGGGCGGCTAAATGTGGCGCGCGGGTGTTGGGTTCGCCGGTGAGTTTTCTCGCCGATCGCCTTGCGGAGGTTGGCAGGCGAAAAGGCTTGCTTCCCGGCGGTGGGGCTGCATAATCCTTTGCCCAACGCAGGTGGACAAGGGGTCCGGGATGGCTGCAGGGAAGGCTGTCGAGGAACCCCGGCGTGCCGGGGGCCCGGCGCGGCGGTTGGACCTGGCGGTGGCGGAACGCAGCCCGGCCGGCCGCGATTTCGTCTGGCTGGCCCTGTCGGCCCCGCCGGACTGGCAAAGCCTGCCCGGCCAGTTCGTCAACGTCCGTTGCGAATCCGACGCCCGAGCGGTCCGCGCCTCCGAAGGCCGCTCGCTGGACCCCTTGACTCCGCTCGGGGCTGAGGAGTGGCCACAGGCGACGGGACTTGAGTTGGGCGGTCGGCGGGCGCTGGTGCGCCGGCCGTACAGCATTGCGCGGCTGGAGCGTCGCGGCGGCCAGGTGCGGGTGCACCTGTTGGTGCAGGCGAAAGGGCCTGGGTCGCAGTTTCTCGCCTCGCGGCCGGTGGGGGCGGCGGTGGACCTGGTGGGCCCGCTGGGGACGCATTTCGAGCCGCCCGAGGGCGACCGGCTGTGCATTCTGGTGAGCGGGGGATGCGGCCTGGCGCCGATTTTCGGGCTGGCGGAGGCGCTGGCGGCGGCGGGGAAGCGCGTCGTGAACCTTTTCGGAGCGACGAGCACCGAGGCGATGCCGGTCCGATTCGCCAAGAAGCCGCGGGCGACCGGCGACCACCTGGAGGAAACCAGCGCGGTAGAGGAGTTCTCGCGGCTGGGCGTGGCGACGATCCTGGCGACCGACGACGGCAGCGCGGGGTTTCGCGGGCCGGTGACGGCAGCGCTGGAGCGGTATCTGGAGGGGCTGGAGGGGGGCGAGAAGCCGGTCCTCTACGGCTGCGGGCCGGAGGCGATGCTGCGGCGGCTGGCGGAGATTGCGGGCAAACGAAACCTCTCGTGCCGGATTTCGCTGGAGCGGTATATGGGCTGCGGCATCGGGGTGTGCCTGTCGTGCGTGTCGAAGCGGCGGGACGCCTCCAAGCCGCAAGGCTGGACGTACCGCCTGACGTGCCAGGAAGGGCCTGTGGTGGACGCGGGCGAGATGGTATGGGACGACGCATGAGCCGACGCAAGGCGGACCTATCGGTGACGCTGGGCAAGATTCGGATGAAGAATCCGATTGCGACGGCGTCGGGGTGCTCGGGGTACGGGGAGGAACTGGCGGCGTTTTACGACATCGGGGCGCTGGGGGCGATTATCACCAAATCGGTGACGCGCGAGCCGCGCGAGGGCCATCCCCCGCCGCGACTCGTCGAGACGCGTGCGGGGATGCTGAACGCCATCGGCCTTGCGAACGTGGGGGTGGAGGCGTTCCTGGCGGAGAAGTTGCCGGCGCTGGCGAAGTACGACGTGCCGGTGATCGTGAACGTGGCCGGTTCGACGGCTGAGGAGTACGTCGAGGTGGCGCGGGTGCTGGATGGGGCGCCGGGGGTGGCGGGGATTGAACTGAACGTCTCGTGCCCGAACGTGCGGAAGGGGGGGATGGAGTTCGGCGTGGAGCCGGCCGTGCTTGCGGGGCTGGTGGAAGCGGTGCGGCGGGTGGTGGCGCGGGCGACGCTGATTGTGAAACTAAGCCCGAACGTGACGGATATCGCAGCGACGGCGCGAGCGGCGGTGGAGGCGGGGGCGGACGCGCTGAGCCTGATTAACACACTCCGCGGCCTGGCGATTGACCCGTGGACGGGCCGGCCGAGGCTCTCGAACGTGACGGGGGGCCTTTCGGGCCCGGCCATCAAGCCGGTGGCGCTGTACATGGTGCGTCGGGTGTGGGAAGAGGTGGCGGGGCCGCGCGGGGTGGGGGTGCTGGGCGTGGGGGGCGTTCAGTTCGTCGAGGACGTGGTCGAGTTTCTGCGGGCGGGTGCGACGGCCGTGGCTGTCGGGACGGCCAATTTTGTGAACCCGGAGACGGGCAAGAACCTGATCGAGGGGCTGGGCGAGGCGCTGGAGCGGTTGGGCTGTGGCAGCCCGCGCGATCTCGTCGGTGCCGTCGAAGGTGGTGAAAGAAAGGAATAGATCTGTGAAATCGCTGCGCGTAGGGTTGATCGGGACGGGAGGCATCTTGAGCGGTGCGCACATGGTGGGCTGGAGCGCGCTGCGCGACGCCGGGCGCGTCGAACTGGTGGCTGCGTGCGACGCCAAGCGCGAGCGAGCGGAAAAACTGGCCAAGGAACAGAAGATTCCGAACGTGTTCGAGGACTTCGGGAAGATGTTCGGGAAGGTGGACCTGGACGTGGTGGACATTGCGACGCCGAACATGTTCCACATGCCTGCGGCGTTGGCTGCTTTCAAGGCCGGGTGCCACGTGTACTGCGAAAAGCCGCTGGCGCCGACGCCGCAGGAGGTGAAGAAACTGATAGCGGCGCGCGATGAGGCGGGCAAGTGTCTGATGACGGGCCAGAACATGCGGTTCGAGGGCCGGAACCAGGCGCTGAAGCGGTACGCGGAGGCGGGGGTCCTTGGGGAGGTTTACTATGCGCGTGCGAGCATGCTGCGCCGGCGGGGGGCGCCCGCGTGGGGCGGGTTCCTGAAGAAGAGCCTGGCGGGCGGCGGTCCGCTGATTGACCTCGGCGTTCACGTCCTGGACCTGGTGCTCTGGCTGATGGGTTTTCCGAAGCCGGTGGCGGTGTGCGGCGTGGCGCCGACGAAACTGGCGAACCTCGATTACGTCGTGAACTATCCGCCGTGGGGCGACTGGAAGCGCGACGGCAAGGACTTCGACGTGGAAGACTTCGCGGTCGGTCTGGTGCGGTTTGAGGGCGGGGCCGTTCTGGTGCTTGAAACCTCATTTCTGCTGAACATGGTGGAGAACGGTCTGCACAAGGCGATGATCTGCGGGACGCGCGGCGGGATGGAAGTGACCGAAGGTAAGATCATGACGCAGGAGCACGGGGTTGTCCGGGTGAGCGACCTCGAGGGCTACGACGAGCCGAAGTCCCACGGCGCCGCCATCAAGGCTTTCATCGAGGCGATTGAGAAGAAGAAGCCCGTCCCCGTGCCGGCCGAGCAGACGCTGCATGTGATGGCCATTCTGGACGGGATCTATCGTTCGCACGCCAAGGGCGGGAAGGAAGTGGCAATCAGCGTGTGACGGCCGGAGGCGCTGAGAGGAGGCGGGCCCATGCCTGAACTTTTCGGGCGACGGTGGACGGCGGAGGAACTGGGCGAGCGCGTCGGGCGGATGGACCAGGCAGCGGGCGTGCGCCCGTTTGTCTTCGAAGAAGGCCCCGGCCGAGGGATGCGAGGGTTGGACGTCTGGACGGGGTCGGGGCTGACGTTTACCGTCCTGCCCGACCGGGGCATGGACATGGGGGACGCGCGGTTCGCCGGCCGGGCGCTGGCGTGGCAATCGAGCACAGGCCCGGTCAGCCCGGAGCGTTACGAGCCTCAGGGCCTGGGCTGGCTGAGATCGTTCTACGGCGGGTTGCTGACGACGTGCGGTCTGCGGCACTTTGGGGCGCCGGACCAGGAAGCAGGGGAGACGTGGGGTCTGCACGGTCGGGTGTCGCACCTGTCGGCGCAGGATGTGTCCGTGGATCGGGGGTGGGAGGGCGACGCTTACCGGCTGCGGCTCCAGGGGCGGTTGGTCGAGGCCGAGGTTTTCAAGCCGACGCTGGTGCTCGAGCGGACCATCGAGACGTGGCTGGGCGCCCGGGAGGTCCGCATCGCCGACCGCGTGACGAACGCGGGTTATCTCGCGAGCACCGCGATGCTGCTGTACCACGTGAACCTCGGCTGGCCGCTGCTGGCGGAAGGGAGCCGGTTCCTTGTGAGTGCCGATTCCGTCGAGCCCCGTGATGAGCGAGCGGCCGCAGGAATTCGACAATACGCCGAGATGGCGGCGCCCACGCCGGCGTTTGAGGAACAGGTGTACCTGATTAACCCGAAAGCCGACGCTCAGGGCCTGTGCTGCGCCGCGCTGGTGAACCGGGACCTGGACGGCGGGCTTGCGGTGTCGCTCACCTGGCCGAAAGCGACGATGCCGTGTTTGACGGAATGGAAGATGATGGGCCGGGGAACGTACGTGCTGGGCATCGAACCATGCAACGCCCCTCTTTGGCCGCGGGATCGGCTTCGGCGGGAAGGACGGTGCCCCGAGTTGGGGCCCGGCGAGAGTTTCGAGACGAGTCTGACGATCCGCGTTCACGTCGGGACGCAGGAACTGGCTGGCCTGGAAGCGGGCATCAGGCAAGGCATGTCGAGGGAGAGATAATGGGGCGGTTGGTCCGAGCGGCTGTCGTGTGCGGTTGGCTGTGCCTGGCCGTGGGAGCACGGGCGGCTGCGCCGGAGGAGTCGGCGTCGGTGCGGCAGGCGCTTTCGTTCCGGTCGGCCCAGGCGGATGCGCTTCGCCGCCTCGCCGAGCGGATCGAGTCGGCCCATTTCGCGCCGGAGGCGACCGTAGGCGATCGGCTGGAGCGCGGGAGCGACGGCTGGATTTCGCTGCGGCTTTTTTTGCGGTCGGCACGACCGGCGGGTGAGCCGCGATACTACTCCGACGGCGTGACGGAAGTGGACCTCGAGATGCCGCTCGAAGCGGTGGTCGAGGAGGTCAAGAAACTTCTGCACGACACGGCGGCGGATCTGGCGGATTTGCGGGCCGAGTCCGTGGAAGGGTACCTGCGGGCGACGGGGGTCGGCCGGGCGCCGGAGGACGTGGCGCCTGCGGCGGTGGCGCGGGTCGTGGCGACGCCGACCGATGTGCTGCCGGAGGTCTATCCGGTGGGTTGGGAGAACATCCAACCCGCCGGCCGCATTCAGGCCGCCCGCCATGCCCGGATCCGGGCGTATCAGGCGATGGGCGAGCGGATTCGCGAGGCGCGCGTGACACCCGCGTTGACGGTGGCGGCCGTGGTCGGCACGGCGCCGGCAGCGCAGGCGCGGTTGGACGTGTTTCTGCGTTCGCTGCCGCTGGCCGGGCCGCCGCGCATGATGCCTGACGGCCTATGTGAAGTGACTGTGCGGGCGCCGGTCCGGGATCTGATAGCGGCGCTGAAAGAGATCCGGGGTGTGGCGGCCGGCGGTGCTGAGGTCCGCGAGGAGGAATTGGACGGCCTTTCCGTCCGCCTGAAAACGGACTATCTGGAAGCGACCGGGTGCGGGGCCGCCGGGGCGATGTTCAGGAAGCCGTCGGCGCCGTCGGAGGCGCCGCTGCTGCCCGATTGGGCGGCGGGTTATCTGGAAGCCGGCGCCATGTCGCGCCCGCCCGAGCAGATTGACGACCGTGAGCAGGCGCGCGTGCTGGCGCTGCGTTCGGCCAAGGCGACAGCCCTGGCGCTGCTGGCGAAGCGCCTGGATGCGGTCGGGCTGGACGAGGGCCGGACTGTCCGCGAGCGTGCCGCGAAAGACCCCGTGTTCCAGCAGGACGTAAAAACCTTTCTCGAAAGCGCCGAGACCGTCGTGAGCCGGGAGACCGAGGACGGCCAATGGGAGGTTGTGGTCCGCCTGCCGCTGGTCCGGCTTTACGAGTTCTCCCGGCAGGGGATGTAGGCAGGCGGCCGGTCAGTGCTGCTTTGTCAACTCGGTGCGCGGCTTCGGGGTGGTTTGCGTGGTGGCCTTCCCAGGCCACCACGTTGCGGGTGAGCGCCGAAGGGCGCGGCGGCCTGGGAAGGCCCGCCGCGCGAACCCTAACGAGTTGACAAAGTAGCGTCAGGCGCCGCTTTGAGCTCGCCACAGAAGCGCGTCCACCACAAACGCCGCGTCCAGCAGGATTAGCCAGTAGAGGGCCCGTTCGATGAAAGGTGCGTACTCATCGGGCGTTCGTTGGGGTCCGGCGCCGGACCAGAGGCGTCCGGGCCAGAGACTGGCGAGGGCGACGGCAGCGAAGACCCGCGCGAGCGGCGGCACGAAACCAGGGCCGTGAACCGTGTGGGCGATGAACCACATCCCGAGCCCCCCCAGCAGGCTGAAGACTGCAAAGATTTGCCACGGCCGACTGGAGACGCCCAATCGTCGCCGCGCGGCGATGCTGTAGCCGGTGATGACCGCGGTTGCGAAGAAGAGGGCCAGGCTGTGGCGCACCCACAGGGGGCCGGTCGGCAGGAGAAGGCCCAAATCAATGCGGTGTCGGGGGATGCCGACCGCCGCCGCCACCCCGATACCGTAGTTGAGGATGCGGCACAGGCCCATGACGGTGATGGCGACGTAGGCGGGTCCGCGCTTGGCCGCCAGGTTGTAGAGGTTGATGACGGCGAAAGTGCCGACCGCCAGGAGAACGGCCGGTCCCCCGAGTCGCGGCTCGCAAACCGCCCGGAGGTGCCACACGCAAACGCCGGCGGCCAAGGCCGTCAGCACCAGCAGTGCGACGGCCATGGGCCAGCCGACCTCGCCGGTGACGAGCGGGCGGCGAACGCCGAGGAACCGGTCGCGGCGGACATCGGCCAGGTCGTTCTCCACCATGCCGAACAGGTACAGCCCCGCTGACGTTCCGGCCAGGAGGACCAACACGGTCGGATTGAAATCCCTGAGGTCTCCCGCGACAAGGAGTGCGACGAGGTAGCCTGCGGTGACGTTGGAGACGGCGGTGGCGACCAGTGGAAGCCGCAGGAGCCGAGCGATTCCCCTGAGCGAGGTCATGAAGGAATTCTGGCGTCCGGGGGGGCGCATTTCCAGTCTTTTCCGCTCGGTGGGGGGGCGATATAATGCGACCGCGATGATTGTCACGATTGACGGAACCGTCGGCAGCGGAAAGAGCACGGCTGCGGCAGGTCTGGCGCGGCGGCTGGGGGCTCTGCATCTGGATACCGGCGCCATGTACCGGGCGCTCACCTTGAAGGCTCTCGAGACGGGTGCGGACCCGGAAGATGCAGCGGCGCTGGAAAGGCTGGCCGCCTCCAGCCGGGTGGAACTGAACGGTGAGCCGGGGGCTCAGCGCGTCCGACTGGACGGTCGCGATGTGACGGATGCCATCCGCCAGAACCGCATCAGCAACCATTCGCATTACATCGCCCGCACGCCTGGCGTGCGGAAAGTCATGGTCGAGAAACAGCGGGCGTTTGCGGAACAGGGGGGAACGGTTGTCGCCGAAGGCCGTGACCAGGGGACGGTTGTCTTTCCTCATGCGGATGTGAAGTTTTTCCTGGACGCGGACCCGGAGGTGCGGGCCCGTCGCCGGCAACTGGAATTGGGGGCGCGGGGCGAATACCGCTCCTTCCGCCAGGTGCTCGATGAGGTCCAGGAACGCGACTGGCGGGACTCGACCCGGGAGGCGTCTCCCCTGCGGGCGGCGCCGGACGCCGTTTGCGTGGACACGACCGACCTGGGGATTGAGCAGATGATTAGCGCGCTGGCCGACGAGGTCCGGCGCCGCTCAGGGGACGCGACGTGAACGCTCTCGGCCGCCTCTGGTACCGGTTCTGGCAACAGATGGCGTTCGTTGTTTTCGTGTTCGTGTTCGGGCTGCGCGTCTATCACCGTCACCGCTTTCCCCGGACGGGGGGGGTGCTGGTGGTGGCGAACCATCAGAGTTACCTGGATCCGATGTTGGCGGCGGCGGGAATGCCCCGGCCGCTTCATCCGATGGCCCGCGAATCGCTCTTTCGGTTCGCGCCGTTCGCATGGCTGATTCGGAGCCTGCATGCGTTCCCGGTCGAGCGCGGGACGGCCGACTTGGGGGCGGTTCGGGAAGCGCTGCGGCGGCTGCGGGGAGGGGCCGTGGTGCTGATGTTCCCCGAGGGGACGCGGACGCGCGACGGGTCCGTCGGGCCGCTGCATGGCGGTCCGGTGGCGATCGCGGCCCGTGCAGGCGTTCCCATCGTGCCGATGGTCATTGACGGGGCGTTCGAGGCTTGGCCGCGGGCGCGCCGCCTGCCGCGCCCTTGCCCCATCCGAGTGGCTTGTGGCCGACCGGTGGCGGTCAGCGGGCCGGCGGCAAAGGACGCCCAGCGCGTGGCCGCCGGACTGCGGGAACAGATAATTGCCCTCCAGGCGGAACTGCGTGGGAGAAAAATGCGGTGATACCGTATAACACCAATCTGGCCGCAGAGTTTCACGTTCTCTCCGTCCTTCACAGGTTGGGAATGGAAGCCACGTTGACGCTTGGAAACAAGAAGTCAGTTGATATTGTAGTTATCCGCGGTTCAGGCAAGGCGGTGACGCTGGACGTTAAGGGGCTCGCGGGAACCACTAGTTGGCCGGTTGACAATGTGGACAGCCAATCGCGGGACCATTTTTTGGTTCTTGTATCCTATCTGGGACGGATGGCTGATCCCACTGTCCAGCCGGAGGTGTATGTTTTGCCGGCAAGCAGATTGCAAGGACTGGTGTACAGGAATCCTGGTCGTACGCGCAAGGTCTTGCCGCTTTCCACGATGCGCAAGAAGGGGAGCGAGTTCAAAAGCGCGTGGCATCTTTTGAGGTAGGGGTGGGGGCCGCATTAGCGGTACCCGGCGTCGTGGGATTTTCACGTCGGGCAGAGGGCGGCGCACCGCGGCAGATGGAGGCCCGTTCACGGGCCTTTGCCCCGCTTGCCTCGCAAGCGGGGTATAGACCGGGGCTTTTAGCCCCGGAGAGGGAAGGGGTCGCGCGAAGCGCACTCTTTCCTTTGGGGTTGAGCCCGCTTGAGCGGGCTTAGTCTTGAACCGAGAGACGGACGAATGTCGCTTAAAGCCTACAGCGAGATCAACCTGCACATCGTCTGGCATGTGAAGGGCGGTATCGCGGTGTTGCGCGACGACATCGAAATGCAGGTGCATCGTTACCTGCGCGGTCAAGTTGTGCAGAACTCGGGGGCCTTCTTCCACGAGATCGGCGGCGTAGACGACCACGTTCACCTAGTGGTCACGATTCCTCCCACGCTACTCATCAGCGAGTGGATTGGGCGATTGAAGGGTTCCTCGTCGCATTTCATCAACCACCATGTAGCCAACCGAAAGGTGCTCGAATGGCAGTCCAAATATGGGGTTGTGAGCTTTGGGACCAAGGATCTGCCGTGGATCATTGATTACGTCCGCAACCAGCGCGAGCACCACACTTGCGGCACAGTGCAGGAGCGGTTAGAGCGCGCGGAGACGGAGGACGAGGGGAAGCCCGCTCAAGCGGGCTGATTCATCAACTAATGGGAGGACGGTGTGCGGAACGGTTTTCCCGGCCTAGAAGGCCGGGTCTAAACCCGCCTTCGCCGGGGGCTTCGGCGGGCGAAGGCCCCTGAAGGGGCCTCAAAAGTAGCGAGGCGGTGCCACCCCTGGCTCAACAACCGTTGGACGATGAACGGAGCAGATAACATGCCTCAAGGTCCTGCATCAAGTGATGCGCCGACGATCGAGGTGGCGGCCGGCAGCGGCGTCTGTTTCGGCGTTCAGCGGGCCTTGCGCCTGGCGGAGGAATCGCTGGCGCGCCGCGAGGCGGTCTGGTGCCTCGGCCCGCTCATCCACAACCCCCAGGAGATGGAGCGCCTGGAGGCGAAAGGGTTCCACGCCGTCCGGTCGCTCGAGGAAGTCAAGGGCGGCGGAGTGCTGCTCATCCGCAGCCACGGCCTGGGTCCCGACGTCGTGGAGGAGGCACGCCGACGAGGCATGCACATCGTGGACGCAACATGCCCGTTGGTGCGGCGCGTCCAGACGCTCGCGGTGGAACTGGCCCGGGAAGGATACCAGGTCGTGGTGGCCGGGGAGGCGGCCCACCCCGAGGTGCGGGCGATTCTGGGTCACGCGCCGACGGCCAAGGTGGTGGGCGACGCAGCGGAGTTGGGGGCACTCGACCTGGCGGGCCGGGCGGCGCTGGTGGCGCAGACGACCTTCTCGCCGGAGCGGTTTCGGGAGATGGCGGCGGCGATGGTGGCCCGGGACTTGGCCGAGGTCCGGGTGGTCCACACCATCTGCGCAGCGACGGTGGATCGCCAACGGGCGGCGGCGTTGCTGGCGGAGCGCGTGGACGTGATGTTCGTCGTCGGGGGGCGCAACAGTGCGAATACGAACCGGCTGGCCGAACTGTGCCGCACCCGCGGCGTGGCGACGCATCACGTGGAGCACGTAGGGGAGGTGACAGCCGAGCACCTCCGGGGCCACCGGCGGGTGGGGATCGTGGCGGGGGCATCCACTCCGCAGTGGATTATCGAGGCGATTGGGGGGCGGATAAAGGCCTTGCAATCCGGGGCCGAGTAGCCTAGACTGCTGATCTTTGCGGCTCGGAATCGGTCCGGCCGCGCGTTCAGGGATTGCGGCAGGCAAGTGGCCCGGTGTTCGGGCACGCAAAACGGTCTTGCCGCCGCCCAGACGGGAGGTTTCCCCCCAAGATGCTGAAAAGCCGCATTCAAAGACAATACGGGCTCAACGACCCGGATATCGACCAGGAAGTCCAGGCGGTGCTCGGCGGCGCCGAACAGGCCGAACGCCTGGTGGGTCTCTACGAGGATTCGGTCAAGAGTTTTGAGGTCGGCAGCGTCGTCCACGGCAAGGTGGTTCGCATCGTCGGCAGCGAGGCGATGATTGACGTGGGCTTCAAGAGCGAAGGCAGCGTCCCTCTCTCGGAGTTTGACAGGGCCTCGGAGGCCGAGCCGGGCGCGGAGGTGGACGTCCTGCTGGAGGCCGTCGAGGACGACAGCGGCCTGGTGCTCCTCTCCAAACGCAAAGCCGACCGCATCAAGGGCTGGGAACGCGTCCTCAACCAGCACAAAGAGGGCGATGTCGTGACCGGGACGGTGACGCGGAAGATCAAGGGCGGCCTGCTGGTGGATATCGGCGTGCCGGTCTTCCTGCCCGCAAGCCAGGTGGACATCCGACGACCGTCCGACGTCTCCGCGTACCTCGGCCGGCAAATCCAGTGCAAGATCCTGAAGATTGACGGCGACCGGCGCAACATTGTGGTGTCGCGCCGTCGGCTCATCGAGGAGGAACGCGAGGAGGCCAAGCGCGAACTGTTGCGCACCATGCGTGTCGGCCAGGTCCGCAAGGGCGTCGTCAAGAACATCGCCGACTTCGGGGCCTTCGTGGACCTGGGCGGCATTGACGGCCTGCTGCATATCACCGACCTGGCGTGGGGGCGCGTCGGCCACCCGAGCGAGGCCGTCGCGATCGACCAGCAACTCCGGATCAAGATTCTCAGCATCGACCGCGAGAAGGAGAAGGTCGCCCTGGGGCTGAAGCAGTTGACGCCCTCGCCGTGGCACAACATCGAGGCCAGGTATCCCATCGGCTCGAAGGTCAAGGGCGAGACCGCGAACATCACGCCCTACGGCGCCTTTGTTCGCCTCGAGGAGGGCATCGAGGGCCTCGTGCACGTCAGCGAGATGTCCTGGACGAAGCGCATCAACCACCCATCCGAAGTGGTCAACGTCGGCGAGGAGATCGAGGTGGTCGTCCTCGGAATCGACAAGGCCAAGCAGGAGATCAGCCTCGGCATGAAGCAGACCGAGGTGAACCCGTGGATGCTTGTCAAGGAAAAGTACCCGCCGGAAACGATCATCGAGGGCGTGGTCCGCAACCTGGCGAACTACGGCGCCTTCATTGAAATTGAGGAAGGCATTGACGGTCTGCTGCACGTCAGCGACATGTCCTGGACGCAGAAAATCGGGCATCCTTCCGAGATGATCGAGAAGGGCCAGCAGGTGCGGTGCGTCGTCCTCAGTGTGGACCAGGACAAGAAGCGTGTCGCGCTGGGCCTGAAGCAACTGGATGAGGACCCCTGGGAACGCAAGATCCCGGAGAAATACGTGGCGGGGGCCGTCGTCAAGGGCCAGGTCACGAAGGTCACCAACTTCGGCGTCTTTGTGGAACTGGAGCCCGGCCTGGAGGGCCTGCTCCACGTCTCCGAACTGGCCGACCATAAGGTGGAGAACCCCGAGGAGATCGTCAAGATCGGCGAAACGCTTGAGGTCAAAGTGCTCCGTGTGGACACAGAGGATCGCAAGATCGGCCTGAGCCTGAAGCGCGTCCAGTGGGTGGCGGAGGAGGAGGAGGAGGCGGCTGACGCCGCCGAGACGCGCGAGGCGCCCCGCCTGGGCGGTATCCAGCATGCGGAAGACGAACTCGCCGAAGAGGATGCCGGTCCCCGGTTGTTCGGAACGGCGCTGCCGGCCTCGGACGGCGAGCCCACGGCACCGCAGGAGGAGGCCGGCGACGACGAGGATAAGGTCGAAGACGAGGAGGACCGCGATTAGCCGGATAAAGCGCATCCTCAGGGCACCCCCGCGCTGGCGGGCTGGGGAACGCAGGCATTTCCTGAAAAAAACTCTTGCCTTGAGGGGGTGCCGAGGGCTAGAATTGTGCGGCACATTCGGCCGTACCAGACTGGTTGTTAGCCGCGCACCTTGGCTGGTTGGGGGCAAGCGTGTGGGGCATCGGGTCCGCAGGGCAGGGGGAGGAGCGCATGTCGCCCGGCGGGTCTGACGCGCAAGAGGGGTGTACCGTATGGATTCCGGCCTGCAGTTGTATCTGCGGGAAATCAACCAGACGCGCCTCCTTGCGCCGGAGGAAGAGATTTCCCTGGCGAGGCGTATCCGCAAGGGCGACCACAAGGCCCGCGACGAGATGATCCGGAGCAATCTGCGGCTGGTGGTCTCCATCGCAAAGAACTACACCCGCCGGGGCCTCAGCCTGCTGGACCTCATTGAGGAAGGAAACCTCGGCCTGCTGCGCGCCGTGGAGAAGTTTGACCCCGCCCAGGGATGCCGCTTCTCCACCTATGGATCTTGGTGGATTCGTCAGTCCATCAAGCGCAGCCTCATCAGCGCTGTCAAGCCGGTGGAAATCCCCGCGTGCATGGTGGACATGATTAATAAGTGGCGGCGGGCGGCGGCGCGGCTGGAGTGCGAACGCGGCCGGCGCCCCACCCAGGAGGAAATCGCCCGCTCCCTGGGCCTCTCACGCAAGAAAGTGGACGTCATCGCTCGCGCCGCACGCGCCTTCAGTTCCCCGTTCCAGGCCGTCTCCGACGATGCCGAGTGGTCGCTGGCGGAAATGCTGGCCGACGAAGGCAGCCGGTCGCCCGCAGACGTGATTCTGGAAAACCGTCGGACCGAAGCCGTGATGGACGAGCTCGGCAAGATTGATGA
>DATKUU010000326.1:0-4002 GCA_035530455.1 Phycisphaerae bacterium
CATAAAGCCTTCGACATAGCCCAATAGTCTGCGACCATCGCAGTAGGTTCATAATAGGACTGCGCGATGGCCGAGATTCCCTCCAAAGAAACCCGCGACGTACTCGACAAGCTCCGCTACATGGAGGAGAAGTCCAAGAAGCACATCAGCACCTGGGGCGGATACTACGAGGACGGCCGGAACTACGTCTGGGCCAACCAACTCCAGAATCAGGTCGTCAAAGAGGGCTGGGAGCCCATCCAGGTCAATCACATCTTCCCGGCCGTGATTCAGGAGCAGAGCCTTCTCGCCCAGAAGCGAGCATCCATCGAGGCCCTGCCGTTCGAGGACAACGACAAGGACGGCGCGGAGTTCTGGCGGACGCAGCTTCAGTGGCAGTACGAGACCGGTCTGGACGTGCCGAGCCTGCTCTTGCGGGGGATTCTGGACGGCAAGACGCATGGCCATTGGGTCGTGGATGTCTACTGGGACCCGGAGGCGGAGTGGGACGAGAAGGAGCAGGACTGGGTCGGGGCCATCAAGGCCGTTCTTCGCAGGCCCGAGCAGGTCTGTTTCGACCCGGACTGCGAGGACGTAGACGAGCCGGAGTGGGCCTATCAGATAGAGATGATGCCCGTCGAGCTGGCGGTCGAGAAGTGGTCGGACTTCGAGAAGGAGATTCGCGAGGCGGTGGGGGCCGAGGCGGGCGAAACCGGCAAGACCGGCTGGTTCAACAAGGTAATGAGTTACATCATGCCGCGCCGGAAGAGTTGGCGCAGCGACAAGGGGGACGCGCCGGCCGACAACAGCGAGGGCAGGCTTGCGATGGCCCTGGCGCCGGATTCAGAGCAGGTCCCGGACAGCAAGGAAGCCGTCACCGAGAAGGTGCTGGTGATGACGGTGCTCTACAAGGACCCGGCGCGCGAGGACGACGAGGTTGTCTACGAGTACACGGGCGCAGAGCTTTTGGAGGACGGCCGGGCGATTCTCGGGCCGGAGAAGGAAGGCGAGGACCCCATCTATCTCGACGCGACCACGGGCAAGCCGTTCACCGGGGAAACCTGGCCGAGTGAGAGCCGCAAGGTTCGCCGGCCGAAGTACCCGAACGGGCGCCTCGTGGTGCGCATCGGCGAGACGTTGGTCGAAGACCGGCCCTGGGAGTACAAGCACTGGCGCTGGGCTGTTGGGCACAACGGGCTGCTTCCTCACACCTGGCATGGCCTGAACGGCGTGGAGATGGCCAAGGGCATTCAGGATTTCCTGAACGTCTTCGCGCGGCATCTGGTGAACTACGTCAAGTTCTTCGGCGACCCGGTGATGGCGGTTGAAGCGGGGGCGTTCGCAAACGACCCACAGAACGAGCATGTTGTGGAGAACACGCGCGCCGTTGCGGGGAGCATTTACAAGTTGGCGGATGCGGGCAAAGACAAAATCCACCGCTTTGACCCGCCGCCCATGTCTCAGGGCTTACTGGCCTGCTACGAGTTGTTCTCTCGCGAGATTCGTGACCAGACGGGCATGCAGGACATTGGCATGGGCAAGCAGCAGCCGGGGCAGACCACGGCCCGCGAAGCGCTTGCCCTGGACACGAACAGCAAGATGCGCCCGGCCCTCCAGGGCATTCTCCTGGAGATGTTCATTCTCAGGCTGATGCGCCGCGTCCAGGAGTTGTGCCAGAAGAACATGACGCCGGGCCAGATGGTTCGGATTGCTGGGGACGACGCAGCCGGGGTCCTGATGAAGGCCGTGCCCGAAGACGCCTTGGAGGCGCGGTTTGACCTGCGCCTGAAGGTGACCTCGGAACTCCCATTCGACCAGGAGCGGCGGAAGATGGAGGCCAAGGAACTGTATGCCCTGCTTGGCCTGCCGTTCATTTCCCAGCTCCTGGAGGAGTACGCGGACATCGTAGGGGACCAAGACGAGTTGCTTGAGAAGATTGACGCATACCGCGCCTTGGTGGCCGCGGTGAACCAGAAACGTGCTGAAGGAGAACAGCAAAATGCCGAAGTCACAGAATCCCCCGGAGCCTAAACTGGTGGGCCTTGTCGTGGTCGGATGGCGCGAGCCCATCGGCATGAACCGGCCGATGTTCAACCCCACGCAGCCGAGCGACAACAAAGGCGTTCCCGTCGAGAAGATTACCCATCCGTCGCCCGGCGTGTACCGAATCGAGCGGAAGGACGGGTCGGTCGTCGAGTTGACGGATTGCCCGGTTGTGGCGCTGTACGAATTTGAGGACAGGGCGAACCTTGCCCTGTTCCAGTGCGAAATCAGCGAGGTGGTCACGCTTCGGCGGATTGCCGCGAACGTGCCCATTGGCGGCGTGCGCCAAGCGAGGGTGGACGAATTGATGGCGCGGGCCGAGAAGTTCAATCAGGTCGAGGAGATTGAGGCCCAAATCGTTCCGCCCGCGCCGAGTGCCGAGGTCACGGCGGATGCGCCGTACGTGGACGAGAAGGGCAATTCGATGAACCCGGCCGACGTCGAGCAGGCGATTCCGGGCACCGAAGGGCCGCCAGAGGCGTTCATGAATGCCGAGTCCAGGATTGTCCGCGACGCCATGATGGCCGGGCGGCGATAAAAAGCCTTCGACATAAACAGAATCTGTAGGACAGTAGTAGTGTGAAGGTCGGACTGCGGTCCGGTCGGTATTCCGGCGATAGCCAAACAGACAGGCGCTAAAGGGCCAGTCGCCAGACCATGCGGGACAGGTGCCCGCAGCCATAGAAAGGGGATAACCCAATGGCAGAGTCGGAATCGGAAGAGATTCTGAAGGACGAGGCCGCGGAAGCTGAGGCGGATAAGTCAACAGAGCAGAAAACCGAATACGAGCCACGAGGCGAGGCCGAGAAGGTTCCGTGGAGCAAGTCGCGCCAGAAGCGAGACCAGACCCAGGCGAACATTCTCAAGGTAGTGGAAGCCCTTCGGGACGAGGTGAAGGAGTTGAAGACTCGTCGCCCCGGCCCGCAGCGCACACTAGCGGACGTGCTGGACGAGTTGGGCGAATTGGTGTCCGACCCGCCTGATCCAGAGTTTGCCGAAGACCCGGACAAGGCGCGATACAAGAAGCAAGTCGCGACACTCCGGGCCGAGGTGGCGAAACTGAAGGCGGTGAAGACCGAGGAGCCCGAGAAGGCACCCGAGAAGAAGGCCGAGCCCGAGAAGAAGGTCGAAGAGAAGCCCACTGGCGCGAGCCAGGACGACTTCTACGCCCTGCTGGACGCCGCGGACAAGGAATACGGCGGAAAGCACAGGCGGGAAGCCGTCAAGCTGATTCGGGAGACCTTCGAGAAGCGTGGCTTTACCGGCGGAAAGATACCGACCAAAGACGCCGTCGAGGATGTGGTGATGCGAGTGTATGCCGACTTGGCGCGGAAGGCCCCGAAGGCCGAGCCCAAACAGGACAAGGCCGCGAAGGCCAAATCCGAGAAGAAGTCGGATACCCCCATAACGCAACTGGGGGCGCAGATGCCACAGAAAGTCGATGGCAAGGTCGTCAGGCCGCCCAGCCTGAAGGAGCTTAAGGCAAAAGCCTTGGCTCAACAGAAGTAACGGGACATAACTGAATACAGCCGACGAAGCGGGACTGATCCTCCTGTATTCGCCAGTCGAATGAAACCCTTCCTGTCTTGGCCAAGAGGACAGGGAGGGTTTTTTTGTCGGCCCAGAAAGGAACTATCATGGGCGCTGACGCCGTTTCCGCCAGTACGAACACCAACATTTCATCGACCACCCGGGACTGTGCGCTCCGCTCTGTCGTCGATGAAGTGTTCCTCGGGATGCCGCTCCTGGCCAAGCTGTATTTACGACAGCAGATGTCTTGGACGGGCGGCACCAACATCACCCGTCCCATCAAAATCGCCAACATGGACAGCGTGTACCAGGCATACTCGCCCGGCGAGCAGTTGACTTCCGGCCGCGTGGCGACGCTGACCAAGCCGTGGTTTACCTGGGGCTACACTCAGGTCCCGAGCACGTACACGCTCGAAGAGTACCTGCAAAACGGCGGGGACGACATGAAGG
>DATKUU010000327.1:0-4587 GCA_035530455.1 Phycisphaerae bacterium
AGGGTCACGTCGTTGAATCTGACCGTAATCGCGACGTCGGTCGTGATGGTGATGTAGCGAGCGGGTCCGATGGGAGTGGCACGGCCTGCGGTGTCCAGTGCGTCGGCAATGTCCACGAGTTGATTCGGAACCCCGCCGGCAACGGTCACGGTGGCCGCGTAATACGCGCCGTCCATCAGGCTCCCCTCGCGGTGAATGTTGATGTTGAACATGTTTACTCCTTTCGAGGGTGGCCTCCGGGGGACCGAACGCGCGGGGAAGGACGCTCGGTCCCCCGAAGACGGAGACGGACGGCAATGTTACGATGCAGCGACCTTGAGGAGGTGCATGTACGCGGTGCCGAGGATCAACTCGTCAAGGTAGTTCTTGACCTTCAGCACGTCGGAATCGGTCTGGTTTTCACGATAAAGCTCGACCTGGACGTTGCTGTCACCACCGGCGACGGCGTCCCAACGGATCGTCCGGGCGAGGCCGGGTTCCGAGAGGTCGGCGCTTGTGCAGACGCGGGCGACACCGCAGTAGAGGTTGGACCAGATGTTTGCGCCGACGAAGGCCGCGCCTTCGGCCGCGCTGGAGTAGATCGCGCCGCACTCGATGATGTGCTGGATGCCGAAGAGCTGCGCGAGCGTGTCCCTCAGCATGTCCCGCGTGATGATGGCGGCGCCGGGGTAGCGCGCACGGACCACGGTGTTGTAGAGCAGACGGCCGATGTTCGTGGTGTTCATGATCAACGCATTCGGGAGCATTCCGGAGTTGAGCCGGACACGCTCGACGGCAGCGTGGATCTGGGTGAACGGATCACTTGCGGCGGTCGTCCACGGGGCGGCGGTCACGTCTGTGTAGAGCGTGGCGCCACCGCCGGTCCAGGCAGCGGAGAAGGTGGCCGCGGCCACACGGGCCTCGCGCCTGACCGCCATCAGCGTGGCGACCTGCTTGGCCTTGACGAGTTCGACATCGAAGGCGGTCTTATAGACCGCCCTGTCCTCGTCAGTGACCTGGGCTTCGAGGCCGTTCTTGACGCAACGGAACTCAAGCCCTTCCTGACGGAACTCGACGCGGCCATAGGTAGCGCCGGGGGCCAGGAGGGTGTTTTCGACGCGGAGCATGTCCTCCCGCTGGACGATGGGGAGGGTGCCGGTCTGTACCTGAACGCCAACCATCGGCATGACGAGGTCAGCCGCGTAGAGCTGGTCGTCCGGGCTCCACTCCATGAGGGCTTGCGCCACCCACGGTTTGGGGATTGCAGTCGTTGGAATCACGGGCATTTGCGTTTCCTTTCAACAAAGTTTGGATGCGTTTGACGCATCGGACGATTCAGGCAATCAGAACTTCCAGAACATCGCCGGCGTTGGAGACGCCCTCAAGGGCGGTGCCGATTGAGGTGCCGGATGATGCGTCGTCCACGTATCCGGTTGCGGCGTTGTAGACGGCGGCGCCAATGACGACGGTTCCGGCGGCCACACACCTGTGCGTCCCGCCGGCGTTGTCCAGCCGGACGCTGACTTCCTCACCGATCGCGGCGGTGTTCTGTGCCGTGCCGATGGCCGCCTCACCGGCGCCGGAATGCTCAACAGCCGTGCCGGACGACGCGGTGAGTTTCACGCGACGGAACGCCGTGACGGCGGCGGTCGCGATGAAAGTTTTGGGGCTTTCAGTCTGGATAGACATTGCAAACTCCTTTCAGAAAAGGGGGAACTTCTCAGACGGTCCCGGCCGCTTCAGCCGCCTTGTACACGTCTGGATGCGTCAGCCGGCACATGCGAATGGCGTCCTCGGTCGAGCACGATTTCTCGACCTTGTAGGCACTCACAATCTGCGTGAACGTTTTGCTGTCAGGGTCCGAGAGGTGGGACACCGGCGCCGCGCCGCCGAGCATCTGCGTGCGGAGTCCGGCGTTTTCCTCGCGGAGCCTTCGGACCTCGGCGTCCTGTTCGGCAAGCCTGGCCTGCGTCACGCTTGCAAACTTTGCCTGGGCAGCGGCGAGACTCAGTCCCTCGTCAAAGCACTGAATGGCAAAGGGCCGATCGGTCGGGAAGGCCGCTTTCAGCGCCTTCCAGTGCGGGCGGGATTCTTCCACCGGCGCCGCCGGTTCTTCCACAGGAGCTGCCGGCTTTTCGTCGGCGCCGACGAGCGGATTGCCGCAAGTCGGGCAGGTCTTTTCGCCGCACGGGCTTCCGGCGTAATCCTCGGAGTAGCCGCAGTCTTTGCAGACGCAGTACGCCGGGCCACCCTCGCCCTGCAACGCACAAGACTTGTTCTGGTTAGGCATGATAGCCTCCTTCTGTGTTGGCCTGGCCACGGGCACAACCACTAGGTCGTGACGGGCCATGAAGCCGTTGACAAACTCGCGGATGCGGTTCGGTTGCCCGCCTCCCAATGTTTCGGGCGCCGGCGCGACTTCGGTCAGCCCGAAAACCCACGAGAGTACTTGTTCAGCGCGCGCAGCGGACTCGTCGCCGCTGCTGAAAAAGCCGCCGGGATTCGCGGCCGGATCGCCCACGATATCGCAGGCATCCAGTTTGGCGAGACGCCCATGCGGCAGGTTCCTGACGTTCAGTTCATCGGGGCTTTGGAACTCGCCGTCCTCGTCCTCGTGTTCGTCGGCGAAGCAGACCATCGCGCCTTGATCGGGCCAGAAGACGATGCTCGATCCGAATGCGTCGGGGTCTTCCTCGGCAAAGGCCATGATGTATTCCGCCGGATCGTTGGTGGCTTCGGGGCTTTTGCCCGCTACGACGGACAGGTGGAGATTGGCGCGCACGACATCGCCATCGCGGCGAAAGTTCCGAGAGCGGCCCAGATACTTTCCGAGGCCATCGGAGCAGAGGCCCGGATGTGTGAAGCGCGTCTTGGCGCCCTTGGGAAGGGCATTCCCGGCGGCCACGACCTGATCGAGCATTTCCGAATCCACCCAGACGCCATGTCCGAGCGCCTCGCCGCGGGTGATCACGGCATACCCATAGATGATGCGCTCCATGCGATCCACGGCGCCCATCCCGAATCCACGGCGAGAGTAGGCTCGGAGACGGCCTGGACTGGAATGCGCGCGCGGCGCGTCAGGGGGCGACATTGTCAATGGCATCGCTTTCTCCAGAAGGGGGTATCTTGGACTTGTCGCCGGCGCGGACGGCCAGTTCGGTCTTGCCCTGTTCGAGGCCGGCCAGGTGCCGCCACAGATCCGCGGCCTTGATGCCGCCGCCGGAGTCCTCCTCGATCTGCTGCGCGGCCGCCCATGCGTCCATGATTTCCTGATGCCGGGTGGCCTGCTGCTCGACGCGATCCTTGCCGAGTGAGGCGAGCACCTCGGTCTGCGTGGCGATGGCGCGGTCGAGTTTCTTGGACCAGGCGGAGACTTCCTTGTCCTCATCGATCCACGGCCAGGCGGGGAGATTCCATTCGTGGGCGAAGATGTCGTCGCGCCAGGGGATCGTCCCCAGTGCGATGGCGCGCCCGATCTGCCAGCGGTAGGCGTGCGAGTTGAATCCGACGGCCAGGTGGCGCTGCCAGCGCCGGAAGTTGAGGAACGCCTGGAGGAGGACGATGCGGGCGGATGAGTAGTTGAAATCACGCCAGAAGAGGAGCAGAACTTCGGCGGGCAGGCCGACAGGGACGCAGAAGAGGCGGACGAATGTCTCCACGTCCTTGTCGAGTTGCGCGCCGGGGCGGTTCGTGGCGATCGGCTCGATCTTGTCGCCGGGCACGCCCTGGAAGATCAGCGACATGCCCGCGTCCGTGATGAGGCTGCTGATCTCGTTGTCGCCGCGGTCGGCCTTGGTCCCGGCATTGACGCCGGAGCGGATGGCGGGGCGCGTCTTGTTTTTTTCCCGGAAGATTCCAACGACGAGCCGGGCCTGAATCTGCCAGGCGACAGCGGCGGCGGTCAGGATGTCGTCGAGCCGGTGCGCGATGGGCAGCGACGAGACGAACACGGGGAGGCAGCGCGTTTGCGAGGAGCGCTTGAAGACGGAGCCGAAGAAGATCGCGTGTTCGGCTGGCACGGTCCGGGCGCTGTGGGTGACGTAGCCGGTAGGGCTGACATCGGAGACCTTGTAGGCGACAGGACGGCCGCGCTTATCGAGCACGACGCCCTGCTCGACGCGGTTCCCACCGTCGCCGCCGGCGTCGCCCGTTGCCCCGAACGAGTCCATGCGTTCGCCCTCGATGTGCTGGAACATGCCGGCAGCGCGATCGTCGCCGCCGATTTTGAGATTGAGTTGATCGCCCGCCACGAACGCCTCGCGGAGGTTGAGCCGCTGATAATCGGCCCAGTCG
This sequence comes from Phycisphaerae bacterium, assembly GCA_035530455.1. Classification (GTDB taxonomy): domain Bacteria; phylum Planctomycetota; class Phycisphaerae; order FEN-1346; family FEN-1346; genus JAPLMM01. The sequence goes on from DATKUU010000327.1 coordinate 4,273, forward strand.
AAGAGACCGCGGACTTCGGGGGCGGCGCTGAACGCGGGCCAGATTTCCTGTTCGATGCGCTTGTTCAGGTCGGGATCGGCCGTCTTGGCCTGGAGGGTGAAGCCGGCGGGACCGAGGATATAATCCACGCAGCGGTTGATGAGTCCCTCGATCAGCCAGTTGTCGCGTTCCATGGCCCGGGCGAGATTGACGATCGTGGAGCGATCGTAGCGCATGTGATAATCGGCGGTGCCGCCGACGGCCTCGGCCGCGTTCTCGCGGCCATAGGTGGCGGCCTTGTAGCCGAACTGCGTGTATCGGCCGGGCGTCTGGCTC
>DATKUU010000328.1:0-4691 GCA_035530455.1 Phycisphaerae bacterium
AGGCCCTCCACCTGATGCTGCTCGCCCGCCGGCACACCTATGTCCTGCTCACTCAGCAGCCGAGTCCGGCGAACGCGACTCTGGTGGCATGGTATCGCACAGAATGCGAACGGGCGGCGCAGCTCGGAGAGGGCGCCCTGGCGGCGGTCCAAAGCGCGATCCGCGAGGGATGGTTCGTCGGGGCGACCTGCACAGACCAAGAGCAATTCGAGCTGGCAGGCCGCACCCTCGGCCGCCCGGACAGGCCGTGGCGATGGTGGGCCTCGGTCGAACCCATCGCAGGGCTCGTCCGCCTCCCGGCCATCGGCGTCGAAAACCTCGCCGGCGTGATCGTCGGGGCCGACAACCGGCCCGGGCCGCCGTTCCGGATGGACTGGATTCGCGGCCTCGCCCGCGAGTGCGGCTGCCGCAACATCCCGCTATACGTCAAACAGGTCTGGATGTGGCGTTGCCCGCGATGCTCCCAAACGATCGTCGAGGCGCCGCTCTTTGGCCATGGTTCGTGCCCGACGTGCGGCACCAACCACGGGCAATTCCAGCAGCTGCTCTGCCACCAACCCGATCACTTTCCCGAGGACCTGCGAATCCGCCGGCTCCCCTGGACACTCACGCTCGCCCGAGGCGCGGCGATCCCGATGGAGGAAGCCCGGCATAGAGGGGTCACGGAGGGCACGGATGCCCCCGCGCCGAGGGCGTTGGGACCAGGAGGCGGGCCGTGACATGACCCCGCCCGCCTGGCTGCCCGTGGTGTTGCCGAGCCTGCTCATCGGCTTGATGCTCGCCGCGAGCCTGATCTACCTGTCTGCCGGCGACGGGTGGAGGGCGACGTACTGGTTTGCCGGCGCCCTGCTCAACATCGCGGTGACCTATGGCATCCGATGAGTCAGGCATTTCCGGCGTCGAGGAAGCCCGCGAGGCGGCGCGCCGGAACAGCCGCTCCCGCCGGACGGCGGGCGTCGGCAGGGCGGGCGGCAGCCCGGAGGAGGACGCCGAGCGCGCCCGCCGCGTGGCCGTCTACGTTGCCCGGGTGGAGATGACCGGCAGGATCGGCTTCCTGCCACGGGTGAGAAGGTGAGCGTCTACTACAACGATAACGACCCCGCCTGCCAGCGCTGGCTGCGGAAGCTGATGCGGGCGCGAGTGATCCCGAAGGGCAACATTGATGGCAGAAGCATCCGCCAGGTCCAGACGCCGGAGCTGCGAGGCTACGATCAATGCCACTTCTTCGCCGGCGTCGGCGGGTGGGCTTTTGCCCTTCGCCTGGCCCGGTGGGAAGGCCCCGTCTGGACTGGGAGCTGCCCCTGCCAGCCGTTCAGCGTGGCGGGCAGACGGCGGGGACGCCGGGATGAACGCCACCTGTGGCCCCTTTGGTGGCGCCTCATCGCGGAGTGCCATCCTCCAGTCATCTTTGGAGAGCAGGTTGCGAGCGCTCTTGGGAGGGAATGGCTCTCTGGAGTACGCTCTTCGCTGGAAAGCGTGGGCTATTCCGTGGGGGCCGCCGATCTGTGCGCTGCAGGCGTCGGGGCGCCGCACATCCGGCAGCGCCTGTTTTGGGTGGCCGACGCCGAACCAGACGGACGGAAAGGGGCCGAGTCAACCGAATGGCCGAAGGCCAGTCGGGGACGACGACCTGCCGAGTCGAGTCAAGAGGCTGGCAGACTGGCCTACTCCAATGGCGGGAACGCCGGCGACGGAGGAATACAACGAGGCGGGGAACACCGACAGCGGGCGAAGGACGGTGGAACTGGTGGGCTGGAACTCGCCCCGAACGACGGACGGGACGAAGGGGGGGCCGAACCAGGCGGGCGGGACGTTGCCGGCGGATGTGGCACTGGCCGGCTGGGCGACGCCGGTGGAGCAGAACGCCCGACCCCAAGGGCGCGAGGGCCGCTTTCAGAGGTTGAAGGCCAGGGGACACGAGCCGTCAAATCTCTGCCGGCAAGCGAGTATGACGGCCCTTGGGGCGATTTCGCCCTCATCCCCTGCGCCGACGGCAAGCTCCGGCGAGTGCCTGCTGAATCCCAACTTCTCGGCGTGGCTGATGGGCTTCCCGCCTGCCTGGCTGACCTGCCTGCGGAGTGTGGATTCCCCCTTGCCAGGAAAGGAGCCGTCGCCGACCGCGCCGTCATCCTCCGCGGGATCGGCAACGCCATCGTCCCCCAGGTCGCGGCGACGTTCGTGAAGGCGTACATGGAGACATGACTACAACCCATGGCCGACTGCCACATCGAGACGTTTCTGGAGCAGGGCTGGCGGCGCGCTGCCGGCATGTACCGTGCCCAAGCCGTCCACACGGCCACCGGCCGGGTGCTGTACGTCACCTGGCCGTATGCCAGCAAGCAGTCGGCCATCGATCGGGCCCGGCGCTGGCTGCGCCAGGAGTACGCCCGGGCGGAAGGCGAAGACATGACGCTTTTTCCGGGCGAATCGGCTTGAGGGCGGGCGAGGGTCGAGGCTCAGTCGCGGGCCGCCGGGACGGACGTCGGCGGGCCCGCCATGGAAGGCGACGCATGACTGGATTTCGCGAACGGCTGTTCGAGCCCGGCCGATACCTGAGTATCCCGCTGACCCTGGCGTCGCGGGCGGACCTGACAGCTTCGGCCAAGCTGGTCTGGGCGGCCCTGGCGGCCCACCTGGGCCCCGAAGGCGACGCCGTCTGGCCCAGCTTCAGCCGCCTGGCCCGCATGACCGGCGCCGGCCGGCGGACGGTGGTACGGGCGGTCGAAGAGCTCGCCGGCAGCGACCTGATTGCCATCGAACGGACCGAGGGACGCCGCAACCGATACCGCCTCCGCCAGCCGGCGGCTGGCCTCTTCGAGCCCCCGATCGAGCCGGCCGACCCGTGCCAATCCGGCACCGGTGCCAATCTGGCACCGGTGCCGGATTGTCCGCACACCAGTGCCAGTTTGGCACCGGTACCAGTGCCATTTTGTCCAGATACCAGTGCCAATTTGGCACCCGAAGTACTGTATGGAAGTACTACAACAACACCCCCCCCACCCCCCCCCGCGGGCAAACACCGCCCGCGTGGTGGGCCGTGTGCGACGGGCGACGTGCCTGCCGGCCGAGACGCCAACCCGAGCCCCCCAACGCAGTCGTCCGCGTCTGGGGTCGCCGCCTCGGGCCTGACCGCCGAGCAGATCCTCGCCGTCGTTGACGCCGCCCATCGCGAGGCCTTCGGCGGGGCCGGAATGCCCGCGTCGTGGAAACGCCGCATCCGCCGCGAGGCCCGCCAGGGCGACCCGGCCGTCCTGGCGTCCGTCACGGCCGCGACGATCCGGACCGCTCGGAGGCTGGCTGCCGAGGCCAGGCGGACGTTCGGCTGGGGCTGGGTGTTGCGGGCGGCCACGGACGCCCGAGGGGCCGCGACGCTGGCCCGTGGGCGACGATCGGGCCGCCGGGCGGACCGGGAGGCCAAGGCCGTCGCCGAGGCCGCCAGGGACGCCAAAGCTGCCGAGGCGGCCGAGCACTGGCGAACCCTCGGCCCGGCCGAGCGCGAGCGGTTCATGGAGCGGGGACGGGCAATGCCGGGGGGCCGGCGGCCGGAACTGGCGGAGGCCACGGCCATGGCCCTGGCGTGGCGGGCGCGGTCGGAGGCGGCGGCCTGATGGCGGACTGGACCGACACCACGCCGAGCCAGCTCCTTGAGGCCCATGTCAGGGACCGGCCGGGCAACACCGCCCGGTCCTACGCGGCCGACGTGGCGACGTTCGCCGAGTACCTCGAGGCCAGGAGCCCCCTGCAGGCGCTCGAGCATCTGCTGCAGCAGTCCCGTGGGGCCGCCGAGCGGACGCTCCACGGCTACCTCTCGTGGCTGCGGAACCGCTATGGCGCCCTGAGCACCATCCGCCGGAAGGTCTGCAGCCTGTATGGCCTGACCCGGCTGGCCCACCGGTTCCGGATCGTGCCGTGGGTCATGGACCCGATGCGACTGCCGGCGGGCCCGCCCGTTCGCAACACTCGAGGTCCTTCGCGCGACGTGGTCGAGCGGATGATCGAGATCTGCCGTGATCGCCAGGACGCCAAAGGGGCGCGGGACGCCGCGGCCATCTCGCTGATGGCCTTCGCGGCTTTGCGATCCAACGAAACCCTGACGCTGGACCTGAAGCACCTGGACATCCCGGCCAAGGAAGTGGAGCTGCTCGCGAAGGGGCTGTGGGGTCGGGTTCGATTCCCCATCCCGATCCGGGCCGCCGAGGCGATCGCCGAATGGCTCGAGGAGCGCGGCGATGACGACGGGCCGCTCTTCATCACGCTGGCGCCGGGCAGACAACGCGAGAGGCTGACCTACTGGGGCATGTACTGCATTATCCGAGCCGTCAGCGCCCGGGCGGGGGAGACCTGCTCGCCCCACAAGCTCCGACACTTCGCGGCAACCGAGCTGCTGCGGCTGACCAATGGCAATGTGCCGTGGGCCATGGCGCTGACCCGCCACCGGGATCCCCGGACGCTGATGGTCTACAACGACGAGCGCTGCACCAGGGCCAGGGAGGCCATGGAACTGCTCTCCGCCGGGATCCCTCACTATCGGATCGACTGATGCCCGCAGTACAGATAACCACTGATATCAGTACCTTTTCAGCACCTAACCCATTGCGCCGCCGTGATCGGCCAACGTTAATGCACGTTCCGCGTACGTCTTTTGCATTTGCGCTGCGAATAGGTACTTCCTGGCCGCCGCTGCAGGCTTG
>DATKUU010000329.1:0-3674 GCA_035530455.1 Phycisphaerae bacterium
CATACCGATCTGCACGGCCAGCCGTGACAACAACTCCCGCTGGCCGTCGGCGGGGCAGGCCCTGTCGGCCTGGTCGCGCCAGTAGCCCGGCGTGAACGCGAACCCGATTTTGCCCAGGTCGCCGCCGGCCGTCATCTCATAGTGCGCCATCACGGCGATAAAACCCTCGCGGGTGACGGGATCGGCGGCGGAGTAAAACCCGCCGCAGTTCCACTGGATGATCCGCCGCTGGGCCGCGTCGATCCCCAGCCTGGCCGGGATCGTGTGCAGCAGCATTTTCTGTTTGCGGCTCAGGTTCATCGGCGTCGCTCCAAGTCAGAAGTCGGAAGTAAGAAGTCAGAAGTCGGAAGGCGGAAGGCAGAAGTAAGGCTTCGCCTCTGACTTCCGCCTTCATCCTTCCGCCTTCTGCCTTTTGCCTTTTGCCTTCTGCCTTCTGCCTTCACGCTTTTGGGCGCCGGGTGATTCGCCCACAGAGGAAACCGGCAACGAACACCAGGGGAACGGCGGCGCACAGGGCCGCCTTGAACACCCACATCGGCCAATACATCATGTCCATGGTCCGCTCCTTATCTATGACGCCCGCGACATGCGGGCGTCGGGTTTTCAGGGGATCACGTCTGGACGCCCTGGATGGCGTTGAGCATCATCCGCAAATGGTTGCTGGCTGCCGTCCGCGCCGCCTGCACGCTCTTGCGGGCCGGGCCGGCGAGGATCCGCTCGCGGTCCGGCAGCTCGTAGATCTCCGCGCGGTACAGCCCCGTGTCCGGGTCCTGCACCATCTCGCTCACGTACACGTTGTCAACCATCAGCAGCACCGTCTTTCCCATATCTGATGCAGCTTCCTGGCCTGGCCGTCCGTGATCGTCATCGCGGCGTTGGCGAACCGCGTGGCCATCGACTCAATGAACTCGACCTCCCAGTCCGTCAATCCCGCATCCAGGGCGAGCAGGTCGTCGAGCTCGCCCCTGGCCATGATGAGGTCGGCTTGCGTCATGTAGGGCATGGAATTCTCCATCTCCGGTCAACGGCACATCAGTTCCCAGGTCCGCCGGAGCCGGGCGATCTGCCAGTCCGTGCTGGGCAGGCCGACGTCCAGGCGGTGCTCAAACGCGCCGACGAACTCGACCTCGGACGACGACAGCTCACCGGCCAGGGCCAGCAGGTCCGCGACCTGGCTGCGGGCCAGGATGGGATCGGGTTGTTTCGGTGCGGGCATGTCAACCTCCCGTAGCAGTTCCGTCATCGTGTTTCCTCTTATCTCTCTGTGCCTCTGTGGCTCTGCGGTAATCCGCTTCTTCTTCTTCTCACCCCGCCGCGCGCTGCGAGCCCGCCGCGCCCCGCGCGTTCTCGAACGGGTTCTCCGCGTCGGGGATCTGGCAGGCGTGGCCGACCAGCGGGGCCACGATGTCCAGTTCCGCCACGCGGTACGTGGCAACCGCACCGGAGGCCTCGGCCAGGTCGTGCACGGCATGCAGCCGGTGGGCGACGTTCCGCAGCCCGCCGTCGCGTTCGGCCAGGTCGGTCAGGTATCTGTAGCTGGCCCGGCTGAGCTCGCGGTTATGGCCGAGCGATTTCAGGACGCTGTCCGCCACGGCCTTCACGTCGGACTCGGAGATCTCGGCGTCGGCCGGCATGATGTACTGCGCGCCGGACCGGCTGCGGAGTTGTTCGTAACCGCCCGGCAGCCGGCGGGCGTTCCGCAGCTCCGCATGGAGCCGCCACGTATCGGCTAAAACAATCGCAAGCCGGCAGCGACCGTCGTCGTGCAGATTTCTCAGCATGTTCAGGGCGGCCGGCTGGAGGGTGGTGGCCTCGTCGACGATCAGCAGGACCGGCCGGGCCTTGCCGCCGGCGTAGCGGTCCGCGAGTTTCTGGCGGATGTCGCGGTAGATCGCCAGGGCCGTCGCCCGATGGCCCACGTGGACGCCCAGGGCGTCGGCGAGCTCGCGGAGCATGCCGCTCTTGGTGCTGGCCGCCTCACCGGCCGACAGGTACACCGCACGGTCGCCCACGCGCCGGGCGAACGCCGTCAGGGCGGCCGTCTTGCCCGCCCCCGAACGGGTGATGATCAGGCCGATGGTGGGCATCTGCCAGGCCCGCTGGCAGACCGCCGAGATGTACCGGCCGACCCGCGTGTCCACGTAATCCCCGACGGGGGCCTCGGCCTTCATCGAGCGCGACTGGAGCCAGTGGGCGATCCGCCGGTAGACGCCCTGGACGTCGCCGCCGTACTTGCCCGCCTTGACCTGGCTGTACGTCGCCCGGCTGATGCCGAGGATCTTTGCCAAATCATTATCAGACAACTTGTCCGCCGCCTGGATCTCGCCGGCCTGCCGCAGAAGCTCCGCCGACTCGGCCCTGTCAAATACGCGCTCTTCCGTGATCGCTTCCATGGCTTCTCTCGCTCCATCTACGAGGTCTACCGCCCAGGCACTCCATTCCATCAACGATTTGCCCGCCTGTTTACCGCCGGGCGGCGCGGCCGTGTGTGTCGCTGTCATGTCGAGACTCCAGTGAGTTGTTATGGGTCCTATAGGACCAATGAGACCTATGGCGTGGCGCCTTCGGCGTCCGCCAGTATGTCCAGCGCCGATCGCGCCGGAGTTTTGTTGGTTTGCGGCAGCCCGTCGGCCGCGTCCGTGCCGGTTTGCAAAAACGCCGTCATCGCCTCGCGGCGATTGCGGCGGCGGTCATCGTCGGCAACCTTGTCTCTCGCCGCGTCCGCCGCCGCCTGGCTGATCTGCGGCGTGATCTGGATGGCCGTCGGTCGCGGGAGAGCCGCCGGCGTCGCGGCCAGCCGACCGGACGCCGACGCTCCATCCCGCTGCGCGCTGAGCAAGACCTCAAAACTGGCTTTTTTTAGGTCGCGCGACTGTGTACGGAGGTTTTTTGCGAAACGGTTTTTGAACTCCATGGCAGCCGAGACGCGGTCCGCCTCGGCCGTCCCCAGCGGGGCGACGGGGTGCAAACGATCGCCCGTAAACGGCGTGGCATTACACAGGTATTTGCCGGAAAGGGCGTCGAAAACATAGATGCGCGAGTCATCGTCCGTCCGGTAGCGGTAGACGATGTGCCGCCGGGTGTCGCGGCCGCTGGCGGCGGAGCGGTCCAGCAGGTCGTCCGACCAGTACAGCCGGTCGTGATGGCGGCAGTAGATCCCGTTTTTGCTGACGACCACCCTCTGCGACGGCATCAGCAGCAGCGCCAGGTCCTGATCCGGGGGCCGGGCCTCGACGAAATCCGCCGCGCGGCATTGTTGGAATGCCTCGGCGGTCGAGAGAGGCTTGCGGCACTCGACGGGGCATTCACGGTGGACCATGTCGTCCTGCACCCACCGGGTGAACGCCTCGGAGACCGACTCGATCGTGAGCCCATCATTATAATACTTATCCGCGTGGCCGCTCATCGCCTTGATTCGCTCCGGGCGGCGCTCGGGCTTGTTGCCCAGGTACGTCGGGAAGGTCTTGTCAAACCGCTCGCTCATCAAACGGAACCAAGGCTCGATCACCTTCGCCTTGGCGTTGTAGGGCAGGGCCCAGGTGACGGAGATCCCGAGCATTTCGAGGATCGGCGTGACGGCGTCGTCGAAGGCCGGGGATTTAACCGCAGAGGCGCAGAGAGGAGGAGGGTTAGAAGAAACGGCCTCTTCTTTTCGATCTCCATGCCTCTGCGCC
>DATKUU010000330.1:0-9546 GCA_035530455.1 Phycisphaerae bacterium
GTTGGCCGGGAAAGAGCGGCGCTGGGCCTCCGCCACCAGCGCGCGCGGATCCTCAGAGGTGATGAAGACGTTGTTTAAGTCCATCGGCTCGGCGCCCGCCGCCAGGAGCACCTCCACCGGGACCGTTGCCGTCAGGCCGATCGTCTTCGGGTTGATCGCGCGCATGCGCCGCCTTCACACTCGCACACGTGTTGTGAAGGCTTCCGGCGTTCCCCTGGCGTGTGATCGGAGCGCCGCAAGTGCTGGCTGCCAAATCCGGCCGATGCATTTCGCCCAGGCCGGCCAGGGCCTCTGGGGCCGAAAACCGTGTGTAGGCATAAGCATTACAACCCTGTCAGCGTCTACCTGCGTGGGCGTGGCTCTATGCCTAAGTAGTGCGCGAGTTCGTCATAGCCTATTTCGAGGCAGCGATCAGTCGCCACGTTAAGTCGGCGTGCGCCGCCAGGTAGCAACCGCCCCCCGCGTGTGCGAAAGGCGACATTCCAGACGGACTTGCCAAACTCCTTCACGGCTTCCACTGCCGGGACATAATCCTGATCCCCAGAAACTATGACCGCGGTGTCGTAAATGTCTCGCAACAAGACGAGGTCGCAAGCCAGTTTCACATCCACGGCCTTCTCGGAGCCCAGGGTTCGCTTAAAGAGGTTATAGGTGATGGCACCAGCGCGCCTGAAGGTGACCGCCGGATTTCGGAGGGCTATCCCTTCTTGGACGGCCGTCCATCCCTCGAAGCGCCTCTTCATCTTCGTCATTTCCTTGAGGAGCCCCTCGCGCAATTCATGCATCTTCTCCTTCAGAACCGGTTGCGCCAAAGCTGCCAATTGCTTGCCGAGGCGTTTGTCCTTGCAGAGAAGATTCTTCAACTCGTCTGGGTTTTTCTCTAGTTGCGGGAACCTATATGGGAAAAAGTCGAGATGGTCTACAACGTACCAGTACGTCCGCTTTCTCGACCCCTGTGGACAGACTTTCTTCGCAAGCCAATCGAAAAGCAGGGCCCAGTCTGTGTCGGGTAAGTAGTCGGCTTTGTTGAAGGACTCGAAAAGCGCGGCAATACTGTAGCGAAAATTCTCGCCGTCCACGAAAATGCACACCTGCTCATCCATGGCACGCTCCCCCAACAAAAATTGCGGGAGGCACGCGGCCTCCCGCCTTCAGACCTTCGGGCTCAGGACGCACCCAAGCCCCGTAGTTTCAACTGGCCTTCTCACCGGAATAATACCCCTATAGAGTCGTCCAGTCAAGCCCAAAATCCTCACTTTTTCGCTCTCTTGGGGATATCCTCACGGCTTCGGCGCGAGCACGAGGTCCGCCAGCGCCGCCGCCGTCGGGAGATAGTCGCCAATGACCTGTGCGGGGGCGCCCGGCGCGGGCGGCACGGCGCGTGCCAGGCCCGCCGGCGGCGCCGCGTCGTCGGCGTCATAAAACTCGTATAGGACGCCCGTCCGGCCGTACCACCGGGTGAGCATCTCGAGCGTCTGCGCGCGGACCTGGGCCGCCTCCTTCGTACGCCCATAACGCTCCAGGCCGCGCACCAGAAGAGCGTTCATCGCGGGCGAGACGGCCCCGCGCCAGACCGCCCGCTCATAGGCGGGGTCGTCCCGCGCCACGCCGGGCACGGGGCAGGGCGATGCGAACTTGCCGCTCGCCAGGTGCGCGGCCAGGCGGTCGGCCTGCTCGGGGCTGGCGACGCCGGACCAGAGCGCCAACAGCCCCTCGCTCGCCCACACCTCGGACCACGGGCCGTCCGGCCATCGGCGGTCGAAGAAAAATTCGCGCTCGGGGTCCCAGAGGCGCTGGCGCGCCGCCGATTCAATCGCTGAGGCCCGCCGGCCGTGCGTCTTGGCGATCTCGCGGAACCCCAGCGTCTGGGCCATCTGCTGGAGGGTGCGGCACTCGTTGGCCAGGTAGCAGGAGAGGTCCACGGCGGCGAAGTCGGGTCCCGGCGCGCCGGGATCGGCGAAGCGCGGGGACCCCTGGCGTCCGGCCTCCTCGGCGGACGCCCAGGCGTAGAGCGGCGTGCCGTCTTCCAGCGCCTTCTCGGGCGGAGGAGCGCCTCCCAAACGCCGCTTCTTCATGTACCACACCACCAGCCGCGACGCCGCGTCGTGGCTCCGCTCCAGAAACGCCCGGTCGCGCCGCTTGTCTCGCACGTACACCTGCCACGCCGACCACGCCAGCATGGGCGGCCCGGAGACGGCCGACTGGTCGCGCGGCGGCATGGCGCCCGGAATGAAGCCGTCGTCCGCCTGGAACCCATAGACCGCTTCGAGCGCCTCCTTCGCGATCGCGGTGTCCAGATGCGAGAGGCCGACCGCCCCGACGGCCGTTTCCCACAGGCCGATCTGCCCCAGGGGCCAGCGCGCCGGCACAAGCGCGCGCCGACCGATGGGCGGCTCGGCCGAATAGACGTTCGCCTTCATCACCGAGAACGCCTTGGCCAGGGCCGTGGCCTCGAGCGCCCCGGTCTCGCGGGGAGCCCGGGGCAAGGCGGCATAGAAGTCCAGCCGATCTTCCACCAGCGTATCGAGCGAGACCTGCAACCCTTCGGAGGCCAGGTCCGCCGACCGGCGCCTGTCGCCCGTCTCGCACCCCAGGGCGAAGCGCGTCTGCCGGCCCTCCGATTCGCGCAGGAGGACCACGTCGCCCTGGCCTTCGAGCGACACGCTGGTGCCGGCCGGCGCCCGCCCGACCAGAACTTTCGACGACGCGAAAGTCATCACCAGAGGCCGGTCGTCACCCGGAACGTCGGCCAACACCAGGTCGTTCGTCACCGCCCGGAACCGCAAGGTTTCGAGCCCGTGGCCGGGCATGTGGATGCGGAACGTCTGGCCCGCCGGCAGTCGGAACTCCAGACCCACGCCGCCGCTCGTCGTCGTTGCCACGAAGGAGGTGGTCCACGGCGTGCGGCTGTCGAGCCCCGAGCAGGCGAACAGGATTCCCGGACCGTACACGTTCGGTGTAGCGGCGGGAATGGCGACCGTCTGAGCGCCTGCGGAGGAGGGCGGCGCGGCCGAAAGCAGCAGGACGCCGGTGATCGTCATGGCGGTCGAAAGTCGTGTCCTGGTCATCGTGGTTTCCTTTCGCTACAGGGAGTCTATCGCCAGCCGGCGACGATTACAATCGCCTCAGCCGCCGAAGTACCGTCGGACGGCATCACGATCCTCCGGCTGGACCTCCGGCCCGACGGGGTGCGCCGGCCCCGTGCCGGACGGCCCTTCGTCCGGTCCTGCGGACGCTGCGGCCGACGGGGGCTGCCCCGGCGGGCCGGGGGCGCTGCCGGAAGTGTCGGCGACCGGGGCTCCGGCGGGGCCGGCGACCGTTTCCGGCAGACCGAGGGTCCGGCGGGCCTGGCGGACTGCTGCCAGGACGGCGCCCGCCGCCTCGGCCGGTTCGGCGCCTAGGGACTCGGTCATCGCATCGGCCAGGCGTTGGAGGGTCTGGGACGTTCCGGCGTCGGTGCCGCGAATGGCATTTGCGGCGGCCCGAAGTTCCTCGGCCAGGCGCGCGAGGTCCGCCTCCTGTGCCGCGCTGGCCGCGCCTTCAAGCGCGTCCGCGAGGCGCTCGCGCTCGACGTTCGGCATTCCGCCAGCGCCGGGCGGGGAGGACAGGCGTTCGGCCAGTTCGTCTGCGGCGGTGGCGGCGCCGGCGGCATCTCCGCGACCGGCCGATGCCGCCATCTTCCGCAGGGCCGGATCGGCGGTCCTTTCAATTGCGGCGCGCGCCACGTCGCGCCGGTGTGCGGCTTCGAGGGTGGCGTGCTCGATCTCTCCCGTTGCTTCGCGGGCGTCGCGCTCGCGGGCGCCGGGCGCAAGCAACCGCGCAACTGCCCCTTCGACCGCGCGGCGGAGGTCGGGCGCGAGGTGCTCGTTGCGGCCGGCCGCGAGGAGCGTCTCGGCGGCGTGCGATGCCGACGGCGCCGCGAGCGGCGGGCCGGCGAGAGACGGGACCAGCGCCAGGCCCGCCAGCACGACAGCCGCCGCCAGCGCCATCCGCCCTCGCCCCCCCAACGACCGCGCCAGGACAAGGTGCGACACGTCGAGCCGCAACGCCTCCGTCCGCGCCTGGTCGAGGAGCGCTTCATCCAGGTCGCCCGGCCGCGCCCCTGGCACGGCAGGCGTGCCGCCGGCCACGGCACGAGCCGTACCCGTGCCAGGGTGGCCTGACGGCGAGGGGGCCGAGAGGACCTCCAGCGCGGTGGCGAGGCGTTCCTTGAGTTGTCCCGCGTGGTCGGCGGCGATCGCGGCCTGGCGCAGCGACACGCCCGCCGCCAACCGCACGAGAAAAGCGAGCGCAAAGCCCGCGGGCAGGCAGGCGAGCGGCCAAGCGGGATGGGTCCAGTCGGCCGGAAGCACGCGCGGGGCAACGATGCGCAGGACGGTCATCCCAAGCCCGACGGCTGCGCCGACGAGCGCGCCGGCCAGGCCGGCCTCGGCCGCGCGCACCGCGAGCAGCCGACGACGCACGCGCCGCAGCGTTTTCTCAAGCGGGTCGGTAGGGCTCATGGTTCACCCGAAGAGTATACGATTGGCGGCGGGGCTCACCTTAACGGTTTCGGATGAATCCTATCAACTTGTCGCGCGGCGGGTCTCCGTGCCCTCCGCGAAATCCGGCCTTGAAGCGCGGCGGGTGCCCTTCGGCTGCGCTCAGGACAGGCTCCGACCCACCGCGCAAAACTTGTCTCGACGGGCTTGCAGGGTTCAGTACTGTCGGCGTTTGCGGGAGGGAGGGATGTCGAGGGCCTCGCGGTACTTGGCGACGGTGCGGCGGGCGACGTCGAGCCCTTCGGCGCGAAGGTGCGCGGCCAACTGTACGTCCGACAGTGGCTGGCGCTTATCCTCCGCATCCACGACGGCCTTGAGGCGCTGCCGGATCTGGTCCCAGGCGACATCCTCGCCTTGGGCGTTCTGCGTGCCGCCCGTGAAGAAATCGCGCAGCGGGTAGATGCCCCACGGCGTGTCGGCATACTTGTCGGAGACGGCGCGCGAGACGGTGGCGATGTGCAGGCGGATATCGTCGGCCACTTCCTGCATCTTCAGGGGCCGGAGACGGTCGGGCCCCTCGTCGAAGAACGGCCGCTGGAACTTGATGACGGACCGGACGACGCGCTGGAGCGTGTCGCGGCGCTGCTCGATGGCGTCCAGGAGCCAGCGGGCGGACTGCAGATTGCGGGCGACGAACGAGCGTGTCTTTTCGTCAAGGTCCGGCTGCCGGGCGAGGCGGCGATAGGTGCGGCTGATGTAGAGTTGCGGCGTGCCGCTGCGCTCCACCGTCACGCGCCAGTCGGCCGCCTCGTCGTCCCACAGGATCCGCACGTCGGGAATGATGGTCGGGGTGCGCTGTGCCGTGACGGCCGACCCGGGACGCGGGTTCAAGTGCCGAATCCGCTCGACGGCCCGCTTGACCTCCTCGATGGTGGTGCCGAGCGCCTTGGCTACCTGGGGGTAGTGATTCTGCTCGATGTCCTTCAGGTGCCTCCGCACGAGGTTCACTTCGATGGCGTCGAGCGGCAGGGAGTCCGGGCCGTCGCCGACCGCCGGGTCCGCCGCCAGTTGCAGCAGCAGGCACTCTCCCAGATTCCGGGCCGCGACGCCGCTTGGCCCGACACGCTGGACGAGCGACAGCACCCTCTCCATCTCCTCGGCCGAGGCGGGGGGCTCGGCTTCCTTTCCCAACTCCTCCAGGGCCGCGCGAAGGTACCCATCGTCGTCGAGGTTGCGGATCACCAGGTCCCCCAGGCGAGCGGTCCGCTCGGGCACGTCCTCCAGATGCCACTCGCCCAGGAGGTGCTGCTGGAGTGTCTGCCCTTCGTCGGGGGCGTTCTGCATGGCTTCGTGTTTGGCATCCGGTTCGCCGCTCGCCGGCCGGCGGGGGCGCCACGCCTCGGACTCGTCGAAGTAGGTTTCCCAGCGGTCCGCCAGGTTCGAGAGGCGCTCGAAGTCCTCGGCGCCGGAACCGGAATCGCGGACCACCAACTCCTGCTCGCCCTCCGCGGCGCCCTGGCCGGCGGGTTCCTCGCCGGCCGCGGTCGCCTCGGGATCTTCCTGCTGGACCTCCAGCACCGGGTTGGCTATCAGTTCCTGGTCTATCCGTTCCTGGAGGGCCATGAGCGGCAACTGGAGGATCTCCATCGCCTGGATCATCCTCGGCGACAGGACCATCCGCTGTTCCAGCCTTTGCCTCAGGCTCGTGTCGAATCGCATGGTTAGGAACCCATCTCGCGCCGGTCGCGCAGGGCGTCGGCGAGCATCCCCTGGTTGGCATACTCGAGGCTCGCGCCCGCCGGCAACCCTCGCGCCAGGCGCGTCAGGCGGACGCCCGCGCCTTGGAGCCGATCGGCCACGAGCACGGCCGTGGCGTCGCCCTCGGCCGTCGCCGCCAGCGCCAGGATGACCTCCTTCGCCTCGCCCTTCTTGATGCGCCGGGCGAGGGCGTCCAGGCTCAGGCTTTCGCTTCCGCGTCCCTCGGCGGGCGCTAGTAACCCGCCCAGCACGTGGTACAGGCCGTCGTACCGGTCCGTCGCCTCGATGCGGACAATGTCCTTGGGCTTCTCGACGACGCAGATGCGGGAGCGGTCGCGGCGGGGGCTCGAGCAGATGGCGCACCGCTTCCCGTCCGCCAGGGCTCCGCACTCGGCGCAGCGGCCGATCCGCGTCTTGATGTCATGAACGGCCTCGGCGAGGGCTTTGGCTTCCGCCTCGTCGCCCTCCAGCAGGTGGAAAGCGATGCGCTCGGCGCTTCGCCGGCCGATGCCGGGCAACCGCCCCAGCGCCTCAATCAGCCGTTCCATTGTTTCCGTGTAGGCGTTCATGGTTTTTCCTGACGCTCCCGGCGTGGGGGCGATCGCGCGACGCGCTCGAAAGGCGTTTTTTACCCCAGCAGGCCGTCGAGGCCGGGCGGCAGGGGCAGACCCCCAAGCAGTTTCGACATCTCCTGTTTTTGAAGGTCGCGCGCCTTGGCCATCGCCTGGCCCACCGCGGCCCGGACCATGTCCTCCAGGAGGTCCACCTGGTCGCGGTTGACGACCTCGGGCGCAATCGCGAGGTCCACGAGTTCCTGCATCCCGTTGACGGTTGCGACGACTCCCGGCGCGCCAGGATCGCCGGCCGAACCTTCCACCGTCTGCTGGGCGAGCGCGCCTTGCGCTTCCTCGACTTTGCGCTTCATGCCGCCCATGTTGCGCATCAGGCCCAGCAAATCGCCGAGTCCGGCCATCTGTCTGCCCTCGTTCGGTCCTAGTCTTCGATGTTCACGATCCGGCCGTCGAACAGGCGGATCGCCTTCTGGATGAGGGGGTCGCTCATCGCCTCGTCGAGTTTTCGGCGTTTCGCCGGTTCTCGCGGCGGGGCTTCAGGCGGCTCCTGGGCCGGCGCTGCGCCCTCGGGAGGCGGCGCGTCATCGGCCGGCGCGTCGAGCGCCTCGTCCGTCGGGGCGCTTTCCTCCTCGGCCGGAGCCGCCGTGGGTGTGTGGTTCGGCGTCAGGGATTGCTTTTTTTTTTCGCTGGCCTGCGCAGCATCCTGCCCGGATGCGGGGGCGGACCGTCCCGGCGCGCCGCCCGCCAGCGCCCCTTCCAGCCGCTCGAGGCGTGCCAGCACCTCCGGGAGCGATTCCATTTCCGCCAGCGACGCCATCCGGACGACCGCCAGTTCCGCCACGGGCCGGCCGTCGGCCGCCCACCGCGCCCGCGACCGCGCCTCGGTCAGGTATCCCATGGTGGCGACGAGGGCGGGAACGGTCCACTTTTCGCCTGCGGCTTCAAGCGCCGAGCGGTCCGGCCCGAAGACGTCTATCAGGGCCACCTCCGTGCCGCACGTCTTCGCCACCAGCAGGTCCCGCACCTGGCGGAGGAACTGGTCCAGCAGCGCCAGGACGTCGGCGCCGGCGGCGAGGAGGTCGCCGAACCGCCGCAGGGCCGTCCCTGCATCCCCTTCGCCGCACGCCCTCAGAAGCGCGAGGACCTCTTCGCCCGAGGCGGCGCCGACCGACTGGCGGACGGCCTGGAGGGTCGCCTGGCCCTCGCCGACGGCGATGGTCTGGTCCAGGAGCGTCATCGCGTCGCGGACGCTGCCGCGCCCCTCGCGAGCGATTGCCTGGAGCGCCTCGGGCTCGGCCTTCACTTTTTCCCTGCGGCAGATGTCGGCCAGGTGCTCGGCGATGCGATCGGTCGGTACGGCACGGAAATCGAACCGCTGGCACCGCGACAGGATCGTCGCGGGCAGCCGCTCCGGATTCGTCGTCGAAAAAAGGAACAGGACGTGCTCGGGCGGCTCTTCGAGGATCTTCAGCAGCGCGTTGAAGGCGTTGCGCGAAAGCATGTGGACTTCGTCAATGTAGTAGATCTTGTAGCGGGCCCGCGCGGGGCGGTAGTAGGCGTTCTCACGCAGCGTCCGGACGTCGTCCACGCCTGTGTTCGAGGCGCCGTCAATCTCCAGGACGTCCATGTCCTCGCCCAGGTGGATGCGGGCGCAGATGTCGCACGTGCCGCACGGCTCGGCCGTCGGCCCCTTCTCGCAGTTCAGAGCCGACGCCAGGACCCGCGCCATCGTCGTCTTGCCGATGCCGCGCGTCCCGCAGAAAAGGTACGCGTGGGCGACTCTTCCCGAGGCGATGGCGCCGGCCAGGGTGCGGGTGATCGGCTCCTGGCCGACCACCTCGTCGAACCGCAACGGGCGGTAACGCCGGGCTAGGACGGTGTAGGCCATAGTTGCTTTCGTCGTCGGGGACGCCGCTCGCCCCACTGGGCTGTCCCGCCCCTTCCGCCGTCGCCCTTCGGGCTATGGCAGACAAGTCCGGGGCGGGCTCCCGCCTTCGCCCGGTGGGCTACGGCGGGCAGGCGAACGACGCGCCGTTCAATCCGGAATCCGGAATCCCAAATCCGGAATATAAAAAATGGCCGTGCACCTCCCGTCGAATAAGGTCAACCGCGGGTGGCGGTCTCCGTGGCTCCGGTCCGACGAGCCCACGGCGCCTGGGCCTTCCGGCTTAGGGCTGCTGCCTTCCGGCCCTGACCCGGTTCACCGGCGACCCATCGCATGGGGTCCGACCTTCAACGCCCGGTGGACCGCTCCCTATCGACCGACCAAAGCCTCGGGGAGGAATTCAGCCCTGCTGGAGCGGGTTGCAGGTACAGGGCACCGCTAACGCCCCGCCTAGCACGGCCACTTTTCCCTCGGGTCTCTCGTGCCGCCGCACAAGCCACCAGCAAATCACATGCCACGGCACGCCGATCGGCTTCCACCCCAAGTATACCACTCCACGCGCCCAAAGCAAGCCGAACCCGCAAATCTTTCGTTTCTGGCGTCCTCCAGCCGAATTTTTGCTCTGCGCCCGGCCGGGGATTCGCGCCCTGACCGGGCCTCTTATGTTGACGGGGTGTGCAACCTGAAGTAGCATGCCGGGCGTTCCGCGATAGGGTTTTGCCCCAAAAAAGAGTCGCTGGCATGATAAAAACGCCCACGGTCTTCGTGTTGGGTGCAGGTGCGAGCGTACCATACGGCTATCCGACTGGCGTACAACTGCGGGCCCAGGTGTTGCAGGATCTTGTAGGTT
>DATKUU010000331.1:0-6833 GCA_035530455.1 Phycisphaerae bacterium
CGGGACTTGACCCTTGACGCGGCGAGGCCGGCGCCCTAAAAATGAAGATGCGAAACCGGCCGCCAAGCGGCGTGCCGCAGACACGTCTTGAACAGGCAAGCAACCGTAAGGAAGGGCAAGCCATGGCCAAGGCAAGCGGCAAGGGAGACGCGACGAAGAAGGTCATTGACCTCTTGAACGAGGGGCGGGCGCGGGAACTCGGGGCCATCCTCCAGTACATGGCCCACCACTACGAACTGGAGGATTCGGACTTCGGCAAACTGGCCAAGGTGCTGAAGGAAACCGGCATCGTGGAAATGAAGCACGCCGAAAAACTGGCCGAGCGGATCCTCTTCCTGGGCGGCGAACCCACAAGCCGCCTCGAACCCCAACCCAAGAAGGGGCAGACGATCCCCCAGATGCTGGCCACCGACGAGGCGCTCGAGGCCGGGGCCGTCCGCCTGTACAACGACTCGGCCGGCCGCTGCGCCGAACTCGGCGACCAGATCTCCAAGGAACTGTTCGAGGAACTCCTGGCGGACGAGGAGGAGCACCTCGACACGTTCCAGAACATCGCCGCACACGTCAAGCAACTGGGCGGAGCCTACCTGGCGACGCTGACGGGCGGCGAAGCGGAATAACCGGACCGCTTTTGACCCAGGCGTATCGCGGCCGCTCGCACGCGCGGGCGGCCGATCTTTTGCGCCCCGGCGAAGGCCTGCACGCGACCCCGCCCGGCGGGCCTATGGAACGTCTCGCCGACGAGCAACTTCCCCGCCGCGACCCGCCTGTCCACGCGGTCTTGCATTCGGCATGCTCGGCCGGTAGAGTTTCGGCCTTCAGGACCCGCCCCTGAGAGGCGGGTCCGCGTGCTAAGAGGAAACCAAGATGGGCGAGAAACTCCGATGGGGTATCCTGGCGGCCGGCAACATCGCCAAGACATTCGCCAAGGGGCTGGCCGGCTCGAAGACCGGCCGACTCGTGGCCGTCGGCAGCCGATCCAAGGAAAAAGCCGAGGCCTTCGCCCGCGAGTTCGGCGAAGTGCGGGCCCACGGCTCCTACGAGGACCTCCTGGCCGACACCGACGTCCAGGCGGTCTATGTCGCCACCCCCCACCCCCTGCACGCCGAGTGGACCATCAAGGCCGCCGAGGCCGGGAAACACATCCTCTGCGAGAAGCCTCTGACCCTCAATTTCGCCGGGGCCATGGCCGTCGTCGAGGCCGCACGCGAGCACGACGTTTTCCTCATGGAAGCGTTCATGTACCGTTGCCATCCGCAGACCGAGCGCCTGGTGGAACTCCTGCGCGACCAAGTGGTCGGCGAGGTGCGCCTCATTGGCGCCACGTTCGGGTTTCACGCCGGCTTTAACCCCTCGGCGCGGCTCTTCTCGGGCGCGCTCGGCGGCGGCGGAATTCTCGACGTCGGATGCTACGCGGTTTCCCTGGCGAGGCTCGTGGCAGGTGTCGCCGCCGGAAAGACAATCGCCGAGCCCCTCGACGTCAGCGGCACGGGCTTCCTCGGATCAACCGGCGTGGACGAGTGGGCCGTGGCCTCGCTCAAGTTCCCCGGCGGAATCGTCGCACAACTCGCGACGAGCGTTTCCGTCGCCCTCGACAACAAGGTCCATATCTTCGGCTCCGACGGCCACATCCTCCTGGAGGACCCGTGGATTCCCGGCCGCGACGCAAGCCCCTCCAAGATCCTCGTCCACCGAAAGGGCGAGAAGGAACCGCAGGAAATCCTCATCCGGCCCGACCGCGACCTCTACAGCATCGAGGCCGACACCGTCGCCGAGCACCTTGCCGCACGCCAAGCCGCCTTCCCCGCGATGACGTGGGCCGACTCGCTCGGCAACTCCAGGACGCTCGACCGCTGGCGCGAAGCCGTCGGACTGGTGTACCCGAGCGAACGGTTCGACGCGCCGCACCCGCCGGTCGCCGGCCGGCCGCTCGCCGTCCGAGCCGACGCGCCGATTCCCTCCGGCCGGATCCCCGGCCTCGAAAAGAAGGTCTCGCGCCTCGTCATGGGCGTGGACAACCAGCGCACCATGGCTTCCACCGCCGTCCTATTCGACGCCTTTTTTGAGCGAGGCGGGAATGCGTTCGACACGGCGTGGCTCTACGGCGGAGGCTGGAGCGAGCGCCTCGTCGGACGGTGGATAGCGCTGCGCGGCGTGCGCGAAAAGGTCGTCATCCTCGACAAGGGTGCCCACACCCCTCACTGCAATCCCGCAGACCTCACGCGCCAACTCCTGGAGAGCCTCGACCGCCTGGGAACCGACTATGTGGACATCTATATGATGCACCGCGACAATCCCCAGGTGCCGGTTGGAGAGTTTATAGACGTCCTCAACGAGCACCTGGCGGCCGGCCGCATCCGCGCCTTCGGCGGGTCCAACTGGAAGATCGAGCGGATCGAGGCCGCCGACGCCTATGCGAAAAAGGCCGGCAAGGTCGGTCTCGCCGCCCTCAGCAACCAGTTCAGCCTCGCGCGAATGGTCGAGCCGCCGTGGGACGGATGCCTCACCTCGTCCGACGCACGCTGGCGATCCTGGCTCAAGAAGACCCAGACCCCCCTCATGCCGTGGTCCAGCCAGGCCAGCGGCTTCTTCGTCCGCGCCGACCCCGCCGACCGCTCCGACGAGTCCCTGGCCCGCTGCTGGTACGCGGAGGACAACTTCGAGCGTCTGCAGCGCGCCCGTGACCTGGGCGCCCGGAAAGGCGTCGCCCCCATCAACATCGCGCTGGCCTACGTCCTCGCCCAGCCGTTCCCGACCTTCCCGCTCATCGGTCCGCGCACGCTGGAAGAACTGCGCGTCGCACTGGAGGCCTTGGCGGTAAGCCTGTCTCCGCAGGAACTTTCCTGGCTGAACCTGGAGACCTGACAGCGGCTAGCGCCCGAGAAACGGCGCGAGGAGACGGCAATGAAAAGTTTCCGCAAGGAACTGTGGATGCAGACGGCGACGCGACGGGCGCTCGTCAATATTACGCCCGAGGTCGAGCAGTGCCTGGCCGAAAGCGGCATCCGCGAGGGCCTGTGCTTGGTCAATGCGATGCACATCACCGCCGCCGTCTTCATCAACGACGACGAGGCGGGCCTCCACCAGGATTTTGAGAAGTGGCTCGAGAAACTTGCGCCGGAAAAACCGTACGCGCAGTACCATCACAACAACGGCGAGGACAATGCCGACGCGCACTTGAAGCGCACCATCATGG
Source organism: Phycisphaerae bacterium (assembly GCA_035530455.1). Classification (GTDB taxonomy): domain Bacteria; phylum Planctomycetota; class Phycisphaerae; order FEN-1346; family FEN-1346; genus JAPLMM01. The sequence goes on from DATKUU010000331.1 coordinate 3,197, forward strand.
GCCGCGAGGTCGTCGTCGCCGTCACCGACGAAAAACTCGACTTCGGCCCGTGGGAACAAATCTTTTACGGCGAGTTCGACGGCCGCCGCCGCAAGCGCATGCTGGTAAAGATCATCGGCGACTAAGGCCGGCGCCGAAGGGCGCGTCCGCCTTTGGCTTGCGGTTAACCGTGGCGCGCCCGGAGGGAGTCGAACCCCCAACCCTCGGATCCGAAGGACGAAAGGCAGCGCGCAAGCCCTGTCGTACCAAGCACTTACAGCAGCTTTCCCGGCCGAAAACAAGGGTCGCAAGTGGTTGACAAGTCACTGAGCAGTCGATAACAAGTCACCACCACGTGGCGACTGACCCACTCAGTGACCCACTTTCCCGTCTCTTCCTTCTTTGTCTCCGTAGTTCATACCCCATCAGTGTAAGGATGGGGTTCCGCTGTGTCTTGGCCATGTCAAACGCCTTTCTTGGCCGGCGGCAACGGACGGATGCGAATCTGGTCGTCCGTCACGACCGCGAAGTGCCCCGCCCATTCCTCGCGGCCCTCGAGGACCTCCAGGATCTGACGGTTGTCGGCGTCGGGGGCTTGCCCACCAAGACCTTGGGTCCACCGTAACGCGTTCTTGCCAGTTCATATGCTCTCCTTTCCCCATCCGGTGTAATCTTATGGATTTCTCATATCTTACCGGGTCCGTCAAGACGGAGCAATTCCAAGTACCGCTGCACGCCTTTCGCCCTTCCCAAAGACATCCGGTCAAGCACAGAGCATACCGCCGAGAGAGGCCCGTCGTAAGCCTCACGGACAAAACGCTCACGACGCTAGCGATGACAACTGGTTCTTGCCCCGTGCCAGGGATAGGTCTTGTGTATCAAGGATTGACGTGCAGGATCTGTTGGCAGGCAAAGGAAACTCAACCGAGATGATGGTCCCCGCCCCGACCTCGCTTTCGAGGTCGATAGCGAACTTTTTCGCTTTGCACAAACCGGACATTATCGCTTTACTACGACACGCGGAACAATACTTGACAGGCTACACCGCGTAGGGTATATTCAAATCAAAAGTTCGCAAGCGTGTACGGTCAGGGCGAATTTAACCGATGGAGATAGCAGAGGTCCGCGGGCGCAGATCACAAGGAGGCATGCCCATGAAATGGACGATGCGGCTCATGGTGGCTGCACTGCTGGTCAGCCTGCCAGCAACCGTTCTTCTCTCCGCCGCGAACAGCGGCAAACTGAAGGTCATCACACCAGGAATGCTTCTCAACCTGACGGTCTCCGGCCAGAAAGTCGCCATCCCCGCGAACAAGGAAGCGTCCCTGCCGCCGGGAGAGTACAAGACGAAGGGCATCGAACTTTATGCCCGCGAGGCGGACCGCAGGGGCAAGATCGTCCTCTGGAAGATCACCAGTTCGGGCTCGTTCGGCAAACTGGAGACTATCCAGATTGCCGAAGGACAGACGACGGAAGTCGAGGGCGGTGAGCCAATCACCGTCAAGGTACCGTGCGGCCTCCAGATGCAGAAGGCCACCAAATTCGTTTACGTCGGCCTGGCATACATCGGCAAGTCGGACGAATGGTATTCGCCCATCGTTTACAAAGGTTCGTCGCGGGTGCCGGCGCCCCAGTTGCAGATCTCCGACGAGTCCGGCAAGGTGCTCCATACAGCCTCCTTCGAGTATGGTTGAGGCGGAGCCTGCCGGTACTCATGGCGAGTACCACCCGAACTCAAAGGTAAGGTTCAGGTCAAGGTCCTGCCGAACCTCGGTCCGTTCAAGTGGCAGCAACCAGAGGAAGCCTGGGTCGACCTGGATAACGTAAGTGTCGCCGAACCGTCCCCGTAACTAGCCCGTCGGAAACCGGGTTCTTCCGGAACGGGCGACGTAAGGGAGCCGCGGCCATGTGCAAGTCACTCTTTGTTGCAGCAGCGCTGTGTTTGGTTTCCGCCCAGGTTCTGGCCCAGGGGACGTTCCCCTTGAAGTACCAGGACCTCGATCCTCAAGCCGAACCCGCCCTTCAGATGGCCAATAAGTACGCAAGAAGGACGGACAAGAAGCCCCCTGCCGTCGTTGCCGGACCGACCGGCGCGGCCGAGGCGGTGACGTATTTCGGCCTGCCGCTGGGCGACGGGACTCGGTGGTTCGCTATCGTGGCGGCCACTCCGCCGAAACTCTACGCCGACACGAACGGGAACAATGACCTCTCGGACGAGAAGGCCGTGGACGGCGCCGATCAGAACGGAATGGTTTCCTTCGGCCCTGTGACGCTCGCCGCGGGAGAGAACGCATCCGTACAGGTTCGCGCGATGACGCCTCGCGCCCCGCCTGGCGTGCCAGTATCGTTTCTCCGCGTGCTTCCCGCCGGCGGCGTGGTGGGCGACATCACGCTCGGCGGACAGGCGTATCGCGCGATGCTCGTTGACGGCAACCTCAACGGCCGCTACGGCGACACCTGCTCCGACCTCCGCAACCTGCAGGCAGCGGACCTTCTGGCGATCGACCTGAATCAGAACGGCCGCTTCGACATGCCCAACCTCGAAAGCACGGACGCGCTCGAAACCCTTCCGCTGACTAGCGGCATGAAGGTGGGCGAGGCATACTATCGTATCCGGGCGGCTGCCGACGGGTCGCAGATTCAGGCGGAGAAGATCGAGCCGACGTTCGGAACCCTCGAGGTGGACGTTCCCGGCCTGACCTTCCTTACCCTTTCGGATTTCGGTTTTCAGCGCATTGGCCCGGTGGACGGCAAGGCCTCTGTCGTGGCCGGCAAGTACACCGTGCTTCAGATGACCTTGGCGCAGCGGGACGAGGCCGGCGCCGAGTGGACGCTCTCGGGGAGGGGTGGCAAAGGGGAAACCTTCCAAATCCTGTCGGACCAGACGCTCCAACTCCAGCTCGGTCCGCCTCTGAAGGCAAGCGTTGAAGTCCGCCAGACCGATGGCGCAACCTCGATGACGTTCTCGCTCATCGGCCGAGGGGAAGAAGTTTATGCCGGCGGCGCCAGCAAGGACGGGAAAATGCAGCCCGCGCCGAAACTCGAGATCCTGGACGAGACCGGCAAAGTCCTGGCCATCGGCACGTTCGCGTATGGCTGAGGCGGAACCTGCCGGTACTCATGGCGAGTACCAAACGATTTCAAAGGGAAGTTCCGTGTCAAAGTCCAACCGAACCTCGGGCCGTTCCCGTGGAACGAAGAGGAGGTTTGGCACACCGTGGAGTAAACACGGGCGAGGACCGTCCATCGGCGGGGAAGCGCGATCGCGCTTCCCTGCTTCTTTTTGCGCCGCCGGCGACGGCCTTTGATGAACGACAAGGAAGGGGCAATGAGCGAACGCTGCAACGGTAAGCCGGCCGAAACACCTTGTGGAACGTCGAGCGCGGCCGGATCCTCGGAGGCCGGGGCGTGCCCGCTCGCGCGATTCAGCCGCATGATCCCCAACTGCCTCGAGCACGCAATGGCCGCCAAGGCCGCCGGCAAGCGCGTCGTCGGCATCCTCTGCGAGTACACGCCGCGCGAAATCATCCTCGCCGCCGGCGCCATTCCCGTTTGTCTTTGCGGCGGGTCGGCGAAGACGATTCCCCCGTCCGAGCGGCACCTCCCGGCCAACCTTTGCCCGCTCATCAAGTCCACCTACGGATACCACGTGGAGAAG
>DATKUU010000332.1:0-2801 GCA_035530455.1 Phycisphaerae bacterium
TTGGCTTTTCTTTTCAAGCGCGACGGTCGGCCGACCGCCTCGTTTGGGTCTATTCTATTTTCACCACATGCCGCCTGTCAAGCAAAATCTCCTACGCCTGGGGCGGTCCTTCCGCCTCCGCCCCCACAGGTTGCGCCACCAGCTGCGCGGCCGCCTGTACCGGACCGCCCGGTGCCGCCGGTGCCATGAAGTCGGCTGCCTTCGGCACGAGCGCATCCGTTTCCGCCACGCCCGCCAGGAGAAGCATCCTCCGCACGAGTTCCACCGTCAGGTCCGGACGCTGCGCCTGCTGGTAGAGGGGCAGCAGCACGTCGGCGGCCAGTTCCTTGAGTATCGCGCCCTCTTCCAGGCGCGCCGTCTTCTGCGTCCCGCCCTCGTCCAGCGTCACCCGAAGGTCCCGCCGGACGATTTCCAACGGCTGCTTCTCGATCCAGTGCTGCGCCAGTTCCGGCCCCACGATGGCCTCGACGCCGAGTTCGACGATCTCCGTTCCGGGAACGGTCCGCATCAACTTGCGCACCTGTTCCCAGGGAAGGCCCTTGCCGTCCGGCCCGTCCTCCGTCTCAAGACCGACGGGATTCTGGTCCGCGTCGAACACGAACATCTCGACCGTCGTCAACTGCGGCATCTGCACGTGGGCCATCGCCATGACCGCCCGGTGAATCTCCACGACGAACGCCCGGTAAGCCCGCACGCGCCGGGCCACCTTCACCGTCGAACCCTCGCGGCTCATCCGGGCCTCGAACGCGGTATTGAAATCCCCTTCGCCGCCACGCATGATCTCATTCTGCATCGAAGCCAGGTCCGTCACCTCGCGCCACATCTTCAGGGCCTCGATGATCGCCGGCGGGAAGTCGGCCAGTTCCGCCTGCTTCATCAGCGCCCGCCCCTGCTCGTCCAGGGCGTCGGGGATGGTTGCCATATCCGTTTTGAGGGCGCGTTCAATCCCGTCCCGGTTTTTCCCGAGCGACCGTGCCAGCAGCCACCGGACCTGCAAGTGCAACCGCATCCTGGCGTCGAAGTCCGACAGGCCGTTCTCGAAGGCCCGGTTGCTCCGGTCCACGTGCCGGTAATCCGGGAAACTTGCCACCGTCTCGCCGTCGGCGTTGAACGCGAGCCAGATGACCGGCCACTCGTCCGTGTCGAGGGCGAGTTCCGTCGGCCAATCGTCCTCATCCGCCACCGGGCCCATATCATCCAGCCCCTCAACGATCCTGAGGTACCGCCTCGGCTCCCGCAGTCCCTGGGCGTCCAGGAACCGTTCCATCCGCGGCCCGCCCTCCTCCGGCTCGGCCGCCAGAGGATCCTCTTCCAGGATGGATTGTTCCGCCTGGCTCGACGCTCCCGGCGCGTCCTCCGGCGCCTCGTCGTAGAGGGCGTACTCGTTCCGCCCGAAGAACGACCAGACGCGGCACCGGTCCAGGGCGCCGCGGCATTTTCCTTCGGCCTCCAGTTTCCGCTGACTCTGTTCGACGGCCTCGGTCTCGCCCTCCGCCCGTTCTTCCCGCGTCGTCTTCGTTTTGCGCGCCGCATCGCGCAGGGTCTGAACCGGGATCCCCGTCTCCCGATGCAGCGTCTCCGGGCTGACGTACTCGAAGTAAGCCACCCATCCCGCCCGCCGGAGGTTGCCCTGGCATCTGGGATCCCACCGGACCTGCTCGGGCCGGATGGCCTGAACGGTCGGCAGCATCCGCGTCAGGTCCCACTTGCGCACGACGCAGCCGGCGTTCACGATGCAACACGAATCCAGGGCGCGCATCGCCTCGTCTTCCAGCGAGAGTTCGCGTTTCAGGTAAGCGTCCAAGGCCGTGTCGCACGCCGCCTGGCCCTGGACCGACGGATCCTCCTCTCGCCCCTCCGCCGGAAGGAACCGCATGGGACTGCACCCCTGGTCGAGGTAGGCCGCCAGCGTGTCCACCTGGCCCCGGAAAAGGTTGACCCACCGCCGGTCCGTCTCCTCCGGCGTGCCGGAATACTCCAACCGCGCCCGCTTCCATTCCGCCAGAGGATACTCCTCGCCCGTGTCGATCAGGGAGAGGTAGAACTCCTGGGTTTTCTTCACCTGGGCGCGGCGGTCCGTTTTTTCCGCTTCCGCCTCGGCGATGTTTCTTGGCTCACCTACGGCCATGGCTGCGCTCCTCCTCTTCCGCCCGGATCAGGCGGTCGATTATGTCCCTTGGAACGATCTCTTGCGGGGTGTAATAGGCCAACACCGCTGTCTGCCGTCCGTACCGCACCACATCCGCCCCGTCGTCGTGCACATCCACCGGCTTCTCCGGAGCGGCGTGGCGGAACGGATCGCCCCGAACCTCCTCATACCGCAGGGCCGCGCACTCCTCGTAGAGCGAGAGAGGGCCTTCCGCACAGTCCGGGTGAAACCATATCGCCTTTTTCGCGGCCAGCGTCTCCAGCGTCCCCGGCTCCAGGGCCGCCATCTTGGGGTGCGGCTTGCGGTTGAAAAGGCTCCACCGCGCCAGTGCCGAAACGAACCCCGTCGCCACCGCATCGTATCCTGCCCGGCTCTTGTCCGCCGGCATCACCGCCAGCCCCGCATCCTGGTAGGCCGCCGCCCCCGTCCGGCCCGTCTCAGGATTCCGTGCGAAGATCGACGGGTCCGCCACGTCGCCCGCTATCTGCTCCTCGGGCTTCGTCATGGAGAGGATCACCAGGGCGTTTTCCGCTATCGTCCGGTCCGTCGCGTAGTACTGGCGGTACCAGTACTGGTCGCCGTGGGCGTTCACCGCCACCCATCCGCAACACGTGGGATGTCGCATGCCTGGGTCGAGGACGCGGAACCGCGT
>DATKUU010000333.1:0-5728 GCA_035530455.1 Phycisphaerae bacterium
CGCCGCCCGAAGCGCAAGGCCGGCTCGCCCGACGACTCCCTCGCCGCGCTGATCGCCAAAGCGAAGAAGGACCCGACCTCCCTCACCCCCGCCGAGATCAGGCAGCTCCTCGCACTCAAGAAACTCCGCGACGCCGGCGACCTCGGCGGCGACTACCTCGCACACCGCGAACGCATGGCCGACCGCGCCCGCTCCGCCTCCCGCGTCGGCCGCGAGATCGGCCCCATCCCGAAACCGAAGCATTCCGGCTGCCGACGCCGTGGCCTGCGCGACTTCCGCTACTTCTGCGAGCACTACTTCTCCGGCCGCTTCTTTCTGCCCTGGGGAATGGACCATCCGAAGGTCCTCGCGAAAATCCAGCGCTGCGTCGAACGCGGCGAGATGATGGCCCTCGCCATGCCTCGCGGCTCCGGCAAGACATCCCTCATCGAATGCGCCGCGCTCTGGGCGATGCTCAAGGGCGTCGAACGCTACATCGCCATCGTCGCGTCGATCCGCGGCAAGGGCGCCGACATCCTCGATTCGATCAAGACGGAGCTGATGACGAACCAGGCGCTCCACGATGACTTCCCCGAGGTCTGCCACCCGATCTGGGCGCTCGAAGGCGTCAACCAGCGCGCCCGCGGCCAGCTCTGCCAGGGCCGCCCCACCGCCATGTCCTGGCAAAAACACAAGCTCGTCCTCCCCACCGTCCCCCGCAGCCGCGCCTCGGGCAGCATCTTCCACGTCGCCGGACTCAAGTCCGCCGAAATCCTCGGACTCAAACACACCATCTCGCTCGACGACGGCACCACCACCGTCATCCGCCCGCAGCTCGTCATCGCCGACGATCCGCAGACGCCTGAGTCCGCACGCTCCCCCGCCCAGTGCGCCCGCCGCGAACGCATCCTCACCAGCTCCGTCCTCGGCATGGCCGGGCCTCGCACCAAAATGACTGTGTTCGCCCTCGTCACCGTCATCGAGGCCGGCGACCTCGCCGACTCGCTCCTGGACCGCGAAAAACATCCCGAGTGGCAGGGCGAACGGTTCAAGGCCGTCTACACGTTCTCATCCGACGAAAAGGACTGGGCGAGGTACGCCGATCTCTACCGCGAAGGCCTCAAGACCGAACAGGGCACCGTGGTCGCGACCGAGTTCTACCGCGAGCGCCGCGAGAAGATGGATAAAGACGCCGTCGTCGGGTGGCGGGACCGCTACTACGCCGACGAAATCTCCGGTCTCCAGCACGCGATGAACGTCAAAATCCAGAACGAGCACATGTTCGCGAGCGAATATCAGAACAGCCCCATCATCGAGAGCGAACAGTCCGACCTGCTCTCCGCCGACGAGATCGCCGCGAAGGTGTCCGGGTACAAACGCGGCGTCGTCCCCGCCTCCTGCGAAAAGCTCGTCGTCAACATCGACGTCCACGACAAGCTCCTCTACTGGACCGCCGTCGCCTGGGCCGACAACTTCACCGGCTACGTCGTCGACTACGGCACGTTCCCCGACCAGCGCCAGGTCTACTTCACCCTCCGCTCCACCCGCCGCTCGCTCAAGTCCGTCTACCGGCACGCCGGGCGCGAGGCTGCCATGCTCGCCGGGCTCAAGGACCTCGCCGCCCACCTCGCCGGCCGCACCTGGACCCGCGACGACGGCGCGACGATCCCCATCTCCCGCGTCCTCGTCGACGCCGGCCACGAACGCGACGTGGTCTACGAGTTCGTCCGCACCGCCGATGTCTCCGTCCGCCTGGTCCCCACCTTCGGCCGCGGCATCGGTGCGTCCCGGAAACCGATGGCCCAGTACACCCGCAAACGGGGCGAGAAGCTCACCGCCCACTGGTACATGCCCGCCGCCCAGCGCGGCGAAGGCGCGGTCCGCCACCTCCTCGTCGACACGAACTATTGGAAGACCTTCCTTCACGCCCGGCTCGCCGTCGCCGTCGGCGATCCCGGCGCCCTGTCGTTCTACGGCAAGAGCGCCGCCGCCCACCGCCTCATCGCCGACCACCTCCGCGCCGAATACCCCGTCCGCACCTCCGGGCCCTGGGGCACCGTCGACGAATGGAAGCACCCGCCCGACCAGCCCGACAACCACTGGCTCGACTGCCTCGTCGGCTCCTGCGTCGGGGCCTCGATGGAAAACGTCCGGCTGCCGGGCTCCGGTGAGCCCGCGCCGAAGACACGCCGCAAGGTCACGCTCGCCGAACTCAAACGAAGGGCCGGCTGATGGCACGGAAACGAAAACGGAAAGTCACCCTCGCCGAACTCAAACGCCGCGCCGAAGCCGCCGCCGCCGAGGCCGCCGGCGGACTCGTCTGCCGACGCTGCGGGTGCCGCGACTTCCGCGTCACCCACACCTGGCGCCGCAAGGGCAGCATCAAGCGCCGCCGCGAATGCCGCCTCTGCGGACTCCCCAAAATCACCTATGAGAGCGAGGGCGAGAACGCCGATTGATCGCCGGCGTGACACGGCCGGCGGCACGGCCGTCCCGGCCGTGGTGTTTCACGGGCGGGACGCCTGTGCCACAACTTGCCGGATCGCCAGCTCCGCCTCCCGCGTGATTCGCTGCTCGCCGCGCTCGCGGCGCGCGACCGTCGTCGAGGTGACGCCCAGGCGCGCCGCGAGCCCGGCCTGCGTCAGGCCGAGCTTGCGGCGAATCTTCCGGTAGGCGTCAGGCGTCACGGTGCTGTGTCTCGCGCAGATCAGACACCATAATGCCGACCGTACCATCAAGCGGATCGGGGACACAAACGCCGTGCTCGATGCGACTGATGGTCCAATCGAGCTCGGCATCAGCCGCGATCACGCCCGCGAAATGCCATCCGTCGCCGACCGCGTTGGGGGCGACCAGCGGATAATAGCCGGCCAGGGCACTGCCGACGACGGCAGCGAGCACCGGGTCATAGTCGTGGCCGGCTATCCGGTCGTTGACCGCCTCGGCGGGGTCGGTGCCCAGCCAGTCGAGCACGTTGCGCGCGCACCGCCAGGCGAAGGCGTCGCCACTGCCGCCGGGCCGGCTGTCCTGCCGGACGACAAGGCGCTCCACTGCCTGGGCCAACAACTCCTCCTCGGAGCCGTGCCCCCACTCGAACACATCGTGGAGCGCGGCGGCCTCCTCCGGATCATCCGTGGCAATCTCGCCAGCCCTGACACACTGCTCCGCGTACACATACAGGCGGGCCATCTCAAAGCCCTCCGCCGGGGATGCCGCCGGCTCGGCTGGGGGCGGTGTGCCCCGTGGGCGCCGCCCGGAGCTTTCGCCCCGAGCGGCGGAGTTTCCGATGCTCTTTCCCGGTCATTCCGTCCCATCTCCCGTAAGCCATGCGTCAAATTCGTCCTCTGACATGGCCTCGACACGCGCCATTTCGTCGAGAACGACGGACGCCGGGAAGTGGCCCCCATGTCGCGCGCGCATTGCGTGTGCTGCATCGCGCCAGGCATCGGAGGCGCCGACCTCGATCAGGCCGCGTGCCGCCAAGATCGCGCGCGCGGCGAGGGCAAACCCGCTCTGCGCGTCCGGGTTGTCGCTAAACATCCGACGATAGTGCGCTGCATCTCTCATTTCTACTCACCCTCCTCATCTAGGATTCCCGAATCATGGACCGCTGTGAGGTGGCAGCAGTGCCCGCGAAACTCGAACCCGCGACAATCACAGCGGTCCTCTTGCGAGAACCCGTCCTCTCCAATTTCTACGCTGACTCGGTGAGCCTCGCGGCCCGGGCGCGTGACCTCGAAATCGCGCCAGCAAATCAGCGACCCGCTCTCGCGGTCGATCTCGCTGCGCATCACGCCGGGGTCCCCGACCTCACAAACAACAATGCCCGCCGTGGTCACGATCTCCTGCAGGGCCATCTCAAAGCCCTCCAACTGGCCGGCGGGGGCGGGGCTGAGATGAGACGGGCGCCCGGATCGGGCTCGCGTCGCCCCGCCCTGTCCGCCGATTCCCGTGTTTTGTGTTTGCCGTCTCATCTCACCCATAGTATACACCATGTACAGGGGATGTCAAGGAAAAAAGTGGGATTTTCCCGTTTTTTTTCCCGGGGATGCTACATGTAGCATATTTTGCCGCTCGGCCCACAAAACCCTTGAACTTGCCGCCGTCCTGCGGAATATCTGAGTAGGAAGAAAAACGGAGCGGGCACGGTCCGGCGGCTGCGCAATCGCCGGCCCGAGGTCCGGAGAACTGAGGCCGTTCGGGGCCGAACCCTCGAGCGGCCTTTTTTCTTGCCTGCCTCCAGCAGGCGCGGCTGCCCGCTCCCCTGCATAGGAGCCCGCCATGCCCGACGCGACCCGCACGAAGATCTCCGACGCGCTGAGCGAGCCGGTGGACGCCACCGCCGACGGCATCCGCGCCCGGCAGCCCGGCGTGCTCGACAAGATCGCCGCCGACCGGCACCTCAGCGCCGCCGCCGGCGCGGCGAAAGGCCATCGCGGGGTCCGCTACACGAAACTCATCCCGCCCGACGCCACCGGGAGCCACCCGTCATGAGACTCCGCCCGACCCTCAGCGCCGCCGCCCGCGCCGTCCGAAACGCCGCCCTGCGCATGGGGCGTGCCCTCGCCGCGCTCCGCTGGCAGCAGCTCAACCAGCTCGCCGGGCTCCTGGGCTCCGTGCTGATCGGGATCGGCATCGGCTGCCTCGTCTCGCCGGGCGCCGGCCTGGCCGCGACCGGGGCGTGCTTCGTGCTGGACTCCTGGTTGACCAAGATCACGTTCCGACGGAGACGCTGATGCTCGCCGGACTCGCCGCGACGCCCGCCACCCTCCCCGCCCGGCAGCGCCAGATCGTCCACCTCGTCCGCGGCTCCGACGGCCGGCTCCGCGCCTCCTACGACGCCGCCCAGACGACCGACTGGAATAAGCGGCACTGGGCCCGGGCCGACGAGCTCTCCGCCGCCGCCGCCGGCTCCGACCCTGTCCGCAAAACCGTCCGAACCCGCGCCCGGTACGAGGTCGCCAACAACGGCTTCGCACGCGGCATCGTCAACACCCTCGCGAACTGGACGATCGGCTCCGGCCCGACCCTCCAGATCGTCGGCAAAGACCGCGACGCCGCCTCCCGGATCGAAGACCGATTCCACCGCTGGGCCGAGGCCGCCCGGCTCGGCTGGAAGCTCTGGACGATGCGCGTCGCCAAGTGCGTCGACGGCGAAACGTTCGCAATGCTCATCCACAACCCCGAGCTCCCGGCCGACGTCAAGCTGGACCTCCGCCTCGTCGAGTGCGACCGGATCGTCACACCGAACTTCTGGAACTGGAACGCCGGCCCGTTCAAGGTCTCCGGCATCGTCTGCGACGAGTTCGGGAACCCCGTCACGTACCACGTCCTCCAGCACCATCCCGGCAACAACTACGGCGGCTCGACGAGCGATTACGACGAGGTCCCCGCAGAACACATGATCCACCTGTTCCGCATGGACCGCCCCGGCCAGATGCGCGGCGTCCCCGAGATCATGCCGTCGCTCGAAAGCCTCGCCGCACTCCGGCGCTTCTCGCTCGCCACGCTCGGGGCGGCCGAGGCCGCGGCGGACCACGCCGTCGTTCTCGAGACCGAGGCCCCGGCCAACGAGGACGACGAGGAGGAGATCGCCGAGCTGAGCGAGATCGAGCTGACGCCCCGCATGATGACCATGCTCCCGTTCGGCACCAAGGCGACGCACATCAAGCCGGAGCACCCCTCCACGACCTATCACGAGTACTTCCGCGACAAGATCGGCGAGGCCGCCCGGCCCCTCGACATGCCC
>DATKUU010000334.1:0-3104 GCA_035530455.1 Phycisphaerae bacterium
TCGCCCGCCTGGAGCGCGCCGGCGAAGTGATCCGCGAGATGGGGCTGAACCAACTCCAACTCGCCCCCCCCAGCACGCTGGGGGAGCAGCCACGCAACACGCAACACGCAACACGGAACACGCAACACGCCACACGCAACCCGCAACCTGCAACACGCCTGGGCATCATCGCCTCCGGTGTAGTCGCTTCCTACCTGGACGAGGGGTTCGAGATCGCCGCCCGGTTCGGGCTCGATCCGGACGCGGTCTCCGTCCTGCGCGTCGTGGCGACCCACCCGTTCCCCGCCGCCGAGGTGCGGGAGCTCCTGCGCCACTGCGACACGATCCTGGTCCTGGAGGAACTGGAGCCCCACATCGAGCGGGGCGTCATCGTCGAGGCGCACCGGCTCGGCTTCGGTGGGCGGATCGTCGGCAAGCTGGACGGCCCCCAATCGTCTGCGGTTGGCCCCCGACCGTCCGCGGTCGGCCCCCGACCGTCCGCGGTCGGCCCCCGACTGTCTGCGGTCGGCCTGGATAGGGTTGGCGAGTACGGCGTGGCCCAGGTCGTGCACGGCGTCGGCGAGGCGCTGGGCCTGCCCATCCCCGAGGATCTCTTCCAGGGGAACGGCGCGGCGGAGCAACTGGCCGCCCGGCGGCCGATTACCGTCTGCGCCGGCTGCCCCCACCGCGGAACCTACATGGCGATCAACCAGGCCATCCGAAAGCTGAGGCTCAAGAAGGACGAGGTGATGGTGACAGGCGACATCGGCTGCACGATCCTGGGGATGAACCCGCCGTTTCACACCGTCTGGAACGAGGTCGCGATGGGCGCCAGCGTCAGCCTGGCCCAGGGGTACGTCCACGCCGGCGTCGAGACGCCCGTGATCGCCACCATCGGCGACTCGACCTTTTTCCACGCCGGCATCCCGGGCCTGGTCAACGCCGTCCAGCACCAGGTTCCGCTGACGCTGATCATCATGGACAATGGCTGGACCGCCATGACAGGGATGCAGGTCAACCCGGGCACGGCCGAGCCGTTCCAGCCGCCCGGCGGCCGCAGCGTGGACATCGCCCGGCTCGTCCCGGCGCTGGGGGTGGAGCACTTTTTCGTCATCGATCCCTTCGACCTGGGCGCGTCCGCGGCGACGATCCAGGAGGCACTGACGCTGCCCGGCGTCAAGGTCGTCCTCTCGCGCCGGGAATGCGCCATCCAGGCGCAGCGTCGCGGGCTCAAGGCAGGCAAGGTCCGCGTGATCCCCGAAAACTGCAACCTGTGCAAGCTCTGCATCACGCGCACCGGCTGCCCGGCCATCGCCATCGGCGAGGACGCGGTCCTCATCGACCCCGCCTTATGCTACGGCTGCACCCTCTGCGCCCAGGTCTGCAACCGCGAAGCCATCGAGAAAGAGGCCGTCCCATGAACCACGCACCCCGCAACACGCAACACGAAACACGCAATACGGAACACGGAACACGAAACACGCCTCACGCTTCACGTTCCACGTTCCACGTTTCACGTTTCACGTTTTACGACGTTTTCCTCGTGGGTGTCGGTGGCCAGGGTGTCCTCACCATCGGCGACGTGATCACCGAGGCGGCGCTGCGCCAGGGGATTCCGGCCAATTTCTACCCGACGAAGGGCATGGCCCAGCGGGGCGGGTCCGTCAAGGCGCGGGTCCGGCTGGGGCGGGAGACGGCCGGGCCGAACATCCCCGACAAGGGGGCCGACCTGGTGATCGCGATGGAGGTCAGCGAGGCGCTCAAGGCGGTGCGCTTTGTCAAGCCCGGCGGCGACTTTCTCCTCTTTGGCCACGTCTGGCCGCCGACGGCCTGCATGCTCGGCCAGGCCCCCTATCCCGCGCTGGAGCAGGTGCTTGAACAGGTGCGGGCAGCCGGCGGTGTGGTCCACTACCTGCCTCCCGAGAGCCTGCCGCTGTACGAGGGCGCGCCCGTCCCGGCCAACGTCTTCGTCCTCGGCGCCGCCCTCGGCCACACCGGACTGGGGCAAGTGCTGGACCCGTCCCAGGTGGCTCACCTCGTGCGGACCCGCTGGACCCAGGGCGCGGAGCGTAACGCCCGCGCGTTCCAGGCCGGACTGAGGACAATGAGAAATGACCAATGACCAATGACCAATGACCAACGGACGAAGGCCAAAAGTGGAACGAATGTCAGGAAACCTGAAACCTGAAACCTGAAACCTGAAACTTGAAACCCAACATGAGCATCAACAGTCTATTCTATCCCCGAGCCGTCGCCGTCGTCGGCTCCACCTCCGAGGGCAAGCTGGGCTACGAGCTGATCCGCCAGATGCTGGACGGGGGATACGAGGAGGTCTTTGCGGTCAACCCGAAGGCGCAGGGGGCATTCTCTGCGCCAGGATACGATGCGGTGGCCGCGATCGAGTGGCCGGTGGACCTGGCGGTGATCGTCTCCCCTCCGGCGACGGTGCCAGCCGTGCTGGAGGACTGCGGGCGGGCGGGCGTCGGGGCGGCCGTGATCATCACGGCGGGGTTCTCCGAGGTCGGGAACGTCGCGGGCGAGGAGGAGATCGTGCTCGTCGCCCGGCGACACGGCATCCGGTTCGTCGGCCCCAACTGCGCCGGCATCGTGAACACCCGCCATCACCTGTTCCCGACGCTGGAGACCCGGCCGCCCGCCGGTGGGGCGGCGGTCGTCGCCCAGAGCGGGGCTGTGGGAGGCGTCGTACTGGCCTGGGCCAGGCAGTACGGGCTGGGCATATCCAAGTTCGTGAGCTATGGCAACGGGGTCGATCTCAACGAGATCGACTTTTTGCGGTATCTGTCCACCGACCCCGAGACCCGGGTCGTGGCGCTGTACATCGAGAGCGTGGCCGACGGGCGGGCTTTTCTGCAGGCGGTGCAGGAATGCGCGGGCCACAAGCCCGTCGTCGCCATCAAGGCCGGCCGCACCGGGTCGGGGCGGCGGGCGACGCTCTCGCACACCGGCTCGATGGCCGGTGCAGACGACGTCTACGACGCGGCGCTGCGGCAGTGTGGGGCCATCCGGGTCCACACCATCGAGGAGATGTTCGATCTGTGCATGGGCTTTACGTCCGTGCCGTGCCCCAGGGGGCGCCGGGTCGCGATCGTGACCAACTCGGGCGG
>DATKUU010000335.1:0-3613 GCA_035530455.1 Phycisphaerae bacterium
CCTGAATAACTGACAGACTGAAAAGGACACCCGATGCACAACCGCCTTACCGCTCTCACGCTAGCTACTACCCTCGCGCAGAGCGTTGAGTTGCACTCGCGGGGTGCATCAGCATGACCTTCAACCCTGACTACAACCCGACAGGCGCGAATAATCGGGCCAATGAGTATTTCAAGAAGATCAACAACGTCAAGATCGCCAAGAACGATATGTCCAGATCGGAACTAGGCGTCGGCGGCGGTGGTATATCAGGTGTTCCGCTGTCTATCTCCTATAATAACTTCGGCATTCTGAATGCGGAAAATTCGGTTCTAACGCCTACATCAATATTCACCGGAGACGCCGCGCCAGACAAGACTGTTGTTAGCGTTAGCGGCGGTGGCTCGGTGCTTGGCATGGCCGATCCGACATGGACAATGAACGCGATCCCTGGAGTTCTGCATTCTGGCCGCGCGCCGGTTGGGGTGGAAAACCTCATCGTCGGCGTTGGTACCGTGGCGTTTACGGCCACAGGCAATAGGCCGTTTACATATACTTACAGCGAGGTCGTGGACAGCATCGCAGTTTTAAGCTTACGAATGTTGGGAATGAGTACATCGGAGGATCGCATTCCCTACGATCTGCGGACGTTCATTTCCGGCCCCGGCGCGCCAGAGTTCAACATGGCGGTCAACAGGCTTAATGGAGGCGTTACGGTTGCGGCTGTCTGTTTTCCCGGCGCTCTTGCCGCGGTGAGCTGGACCGGTGTTGATGTTGAACTCGACGAGAGGTCGGTGGGCGTGACTACTTTAAAATGTCTTGGAGCGGCGTTCTCTGAGGATACTACGGATGAGTTAGACGCGCCGATTACCGCGACCGTGGCCGGTGGACTTGGGGACGGTCTCGGCATCGGCATCGTGGTATCTTGGGGGCCAGGAACGCCGGTCGAAGCAGCTACCCTACCGATCTTCCCTGAATAACTGACAGACTGAAAAGGACACATGATGAAACACCTTCTTATCGCCCTCGCTCTCGCCGTCGCCAGCCCTGCTTTCGCGCAGACCGCCGGGCAGCTTCCGCAGGAACGCCGCTACAGCGAAATCTGGAACGGCGAATGGCTGTTCACGATCTTCGACGGCTGGTGCTACGCCCTTGGCCAGAAGCCGACGACCGAGCCGATCAACCGCGCCGGGGACCACGTTTTCGGCTACTGCCGCCCTTACGATGATGACGAAGCGCAGCCCCGTTCTGACGCCGACCCGCAGGCCACCGCGCCTGCGGTTGAGGCGCAGCAGGCTTCGACCACGACCGACGACCCTGACGAGCCGGGTGAACCCGACGAGGACGGCGACAAACACGGCAAAGGCCGTGGCGAGCATGGCGAGCAGGGCCACACTGGAAGTCCCGGCAAGGGCCACGCTAAACGCGGCGAAAGCTAAGAAGCTGCTGCACCCCGGGGATGCAACTGGAGTTTTGAGAAATGGCCGACACGACGACACTGAACTACGGTTGGGTCAAACCGGAAATCGGAGCCTCCAAGGACACTTGGGGCAACAAGGTGAACACCGATCTGGACGACATTGACGCTCAGGTTTTCGCCAACGCTGACGCTGCTTCCAGCGGATTGGCGTTGAAGGCGAACATCGCCAGCCCGACGCTCACCGGCATCCCCGCTGCGCCGACTGCCGCCCCTGCTACCAACACGACGCAGATCGCCACTACGGCGTTCGTCGGCGCGGCGGTGGCGGGCATCGACGTTTCCGGCAAAGCGGATATCAACAGCCCGACTTTCACCGGCGATCCGAAAGCCCCGACGCCCGGCACAGCGGACAACGATACGAGCATCGCGACCACGGCGTACGTCAAGGCCAACCTTGCCGCCTATGCGCCGCTCGCCAGCCCGCCGTTGACTGGCTTGCCCACCGCGCCGACCGCGACGCAGGCGATCAATAACACTCAGATCGCAACGACCGCGTTCGCCAAAGCCGCCGCTGCGGCTGTCAGCCCGGTTGGCAAGCAAACGATCTACTTCCCGGCTGCGGCGCTGTTACCCGACGATTTGGAGCCGCCGACGCTCAATTCGCTGATGATTACCAACAACCAGTTGTTGACGTGGGATTTCCCTGACGGCGTTTTCACGTCCGTATGGGCGAAATGGACTATGCCGAAAAGTTGGGATGGTGGCAACATCGACCTGACTGTGCAGGTGTCGCGAGGTGCGGCCACCGCCTTTACCGCGCAAATGGACTACTTGGGCAAGATCATCAAACCCGGTGGCAGCATGACTGCGGCTCTTGCAGGAAACCAGCGACCGACTGTCGTCCTGACTGATCAGGACACCTTGTATGAGGTTGTCACCCTGCCCATCGTCCTTGCCGGTAGCCCGGTCCCCGCAGGCGGCGACGAGTACCTGCTGCAAATCTCGCGGAGAGGCGGCGACGGTCCCGACACGCTCGATGCCCCGCTGCGTTTGGAAGGCATCAAGATCGTCTACACCACCAACGCACCGAACGATAACTGATATGGCCCTTACAGTCAACAATCTGACCGGGTTCGGCGCGAACGTCAGAAGTCAGCTTCCGGCGTTCATTCCGATGGACTCCTTCTGGCGGAACATGCACTCCAGCGGGAACAACCAAACCATCTACACGTTCAGCGCCACTTTTGGTACGGCCAACCCGTCCAAAATGGCGATTGTCGCCGTGTGTACCAGAGGCGAGCCGCCCCCCAATAGCGTGACTGTTGGTGGCGAGGGGCTGGACCTGATGGTCAGCAACGTGGATGGTGACGCTTCCGTCTCCATTTGGGCCGGTATTATTACCGTTGGTAGCACTCAGGACATTGTTGTCACCTTCGCCGCTGGAGCCTTCGACTGCTCGGTCGGCGCTTGGACTGTTATCGACCAATCGCCGGAGCGCATGGAGTTCCGTGCCACCGCCTCGGAAGTCGTGACCGACGGCAGCCCCGGTGTGCAAATGCCCATCGAGACGTGGGCGGGTGGCGTACTCTATTGCGCTGTCTGGCAGGACGGCCTACAGCTTATGGCGTGGGGCGGCGGGCCTATTGAGGACGATCAAGCAATCGTGGACGAGGATCGTCAGGGATATGCCAGCATGGAGCCGAGCGACGGTATAACCGACACCACCGTGACCGTCGGTATAACCTACTCTGGTTCGGCCAACGCTATCGCCTGCGCCGTTTCGTTCAGATAGGGGCCAGTGACATGGATCAGCCAGTTGCCCGTGTCTACAAGACCGAAGACCTAGTGATTGCGCTCGGGTTGCTGCTACTGGCCCTGAGAAAGCAGTCGCATTCAGTGGAGGCAACCCCGAAATGATGGGCAACGTACCGCTTCGCTATCCTCCCGGTCTTGTCAAGAATGGCACGACCTATCAGAACCGTGGCCGCTGGATCGACGGAAACTTGGTGCGGTTCCATAACGGGACCGTGCGGCCCATTGGTGGCTGGACGCAATTTACCGATGAGGAAGGTATCCCCATCGGGCCGCTGGTGGACGACCCTCTCACAAAGAAAATCAGGGCGTTGATTGCGTGGAATAGCAACGACGGCGCCCCCAACGTCGTCGCCGGGCACAATGCCGGGCTGGTGGCCGTGGACCTGCGCACAACCACCG
>DATKUU010000336.1:0-6068 GCA_035530455.1 Phycisphaerae bacterium
CGCTGGCCCGTCTGGTGCGCCTGGCAGGTCACCTACCGCTGCAACTTCCGCTGCCGCATCTGTTCGTATTGGCGAGAGCGGCACTCGACCGCCGAGGAACTTTCCGTCGCCCAGTTCGCTCGCGGCGCAGCCAACCTCGCCCGCTCGGGCTCCCTGCTCGTCAACCTCGCGGGCGGCGAGCCGCTCCTGCGACCAGACCTTGCCGACATTGCCGCGGCCATCGCCCAGTGGCATTTTCCCCTGCTGACGACCAACGGTTGGCGCCTTCAGCCCGAGCGCGCGAAGGAACTTTGGCAGGCCGGACTCTGGGGCGCGAGCGTCTCGATTGATTACCCCGACGCCGCGCGCCACGATTTGCAGCGCGGCATCGGGGGCGCGTTTGATGAGGCCGTCCGCGCGCTGGAAACCTTCCGCGACACGCGCACCACCCCGCACCAGCGCGTCAACCTCATGGCCGTCCTCACCGCGGAGAACCAGACTTGCATCGGCGAGGTGGCGGCCCTCGCCTCTCGGCTGGGCGTCCATTTCATGGTCCAGCCGTACGGCGTTCTCAAGACGGGCGACACTTCGCACCGCCCGCGCCCGCCTGTCTCCGAGCGGCTGCTGGACCTCCGGCGCCGCTATCCGAACTTCCTGTCGAACCCGTATTTCCTTTCGCGTTTCGACGCCGCCCTCGACGGCGGCATCGCCGGCTGCCGCGCGGGACAGGCCACCTTCAACATTGACGAGCGCGGCCTCGTGGCCAAGTGCGTCGAGGATCGCGCCAATCCGGTCGGCTCCATCGTCGAGACGCCGATGCCGATTCTGGTTCGCCGTCTGCGCGAAAAGTGGCGCGCCAACACCTGCCGCGACTGCTGGTACAATTGCCGCGGCGAAGTCGAAGCCCTCTATTCCCCTCGCGGCCTCGCCTCGGCCCTCCCCCTCCTTTTCGCGCCCTCCCCCACCCGCCATTAGTGAGAAGTGGCGCGGTGGCCTTCCCAGGCCATCGCGGACGCCCCGGGCGGCCCTTGAGAGGGGTGGCGGCCTGGGAAGTTTACCCGCCGGGGCGGGACCGCCACCCGAATGCGCGGCGGGTCTCCGGACCCACCGCGCAAAGGCAGAGCCGCTCGGCCGGAGTTCGCTGCGCTCAGAGATGACAGAGCGCGCGGGGGCGCTTCCATCCCGCGGGGAATGCGGTATAATGGTCGGACCGTACGGCCGGGGGTGGCCCCGGCCCGATGCGTCAAGTGCCCAAGGATAAGGAACGACCGTGTTTCGACCGCAGATTAAGGTGCTGGATTGCACGATCCGCGACGGCGGGTTGGCAAACGATTCGCATTTCACCCTCGAAACCGTGCGGGCGGTCTATCGCGCCTGCTGCGAGGCCGGCATTGATTACGTCGAACTGGGGTACCGGAACTCCAAGCAGATGTTCTCCCCCGACGAGTTCGGCCCGTGGCGGTTCTGCGACGAGGAGGACCTTCGCCGCGCGACGGACGGCATCGAGAACCCCGGCACGAAGATCGCCGTCATGCAGGACGCGCATAAGGCCTCGGCCGACGATCTCCTGGAGAAGAAGGACTCGGTCGTGGACGCCGTGCGCGTGGCGACGTACGTCAAGGACATTGACAAGGCGATCGCCATCGAGAACGCGGCCCGCGCGAAGGGCTACGAGACGACCATCAACATCATGTCCATCTCGACGGAACCGGACTTCGACCTGGACCCGGCGCTGGAGCAAATCCGGGAGGAGACGGGCATCGTCGCGTGCTACGTCGTGGACTCGTTCGGGGCGCTGTACTCGGAGCAGGTGGATTTCTTCGTCGAGAAATACAAGCGAATCCTCGGCGAAGGGGTGGAGGTCGGCGTCCACTTCCACAACAACCAGCAACTCGCCTTCGCGAACACCGTCGAGGGGATCATCAAAGGCGCGAACTTCCTCGATGGGACAATCTACGGCCTGGGGCGGGCGGCCGGGAACTGCCCGACGGAACTGCTGCTGGGGTTCCTCAAGAACCCGAAGTTCAACATCCGGCCGGTCCTGGACTGCGCGGCCGAGACCATTCGCCCGCTCGAGAAAGAGATCGAGTGGGGGTACATGATCCCGTACATGATTACGGGCATCCTGAACCAGCACCCGCGTGCGGCGATGGCGATGCTGAAGGCCGCCAGCCGTGACGATTACCGCACTTTCTACGACAAGATGCTGGAACTCGTGGAGTAGACGCCGGCGGCGGCGTTCGGTATAATGCAGGTGGAAGGGGGGCGTGCGATGGACGACCGCCGGAAGACCAAGGAGCAACTGCTCGAAGAACTCCAGTCGCTCCGCCGCCTTGAAGCCCCGTACCGCGATCTTCTCCGCTCGGAGACCCAGTACCGCGAGGTCGTCGAACACCAGGCCGAACTCATCTGCCGCTGGCTCCCCAACGGCCGAATCACCTTCGTCAACGAGGCGTATTGCCGCTACTTCAGCAAAGGGCGCGAGGAACTCGTCGGCCACTCGTTCATGCCCCTGATTCCGGCCGAGGACCAGGCCCGCGTCGCCCGCCACTTCGCGTCGCTGACGCCCCAGCAGCCGGTCGCCACTCATGAGCACCGCGTCATCGCCCCGGGCGGGCGCATCCGCTGGATGCAGTGGACCAATCGGGCGCTGTTCGACGACGAGGCCCATCTTCTCGGCTACCAGGCCGTCGGACGCGACGTCACCGAGCGCGTCCTTGCCGAAGAGGCCCTCCGGACAAGCGAGGGGGAAAAAGCCCTCATCCTTTCCAGCGTCTCCGAGCACGTTCTCTTCCAGGACACCGGCCATCGCATTGTCTGGGCCAACCGCGCCGCCGCCGATTCCGTTCACACCACGCCCGACCGCCTCGTCGGGCGCCTCTGCTACACCGTCTGGCACCCGCGCACCGAACCGTGCACCGACTGCCCCGTCCATAAGGCCCTCGAAACCGGACAAGCGGAGGTTGCGGAGACCCAGTCCGAGGACGGCCGGTACTGGCTCATCAAGGGCTATCCGGTCCGCGACGACGCCGGAAACATCGTCGGCGCCGTGGAGATCACCCTCGACATCACCGCTCGCCGGCAGGCGGAGGAAGATCGCCGCAGACTCGAAGCCCGCGTCCAGCAGGCCCAGAAACTGGAGAGCCTCGGCATCCTGGCGGGCGGCATCGCCCACGATTTCAACAATCTGCTGGTGGGGATTCTCGGCAACGTGGGGCTGGCGGCCACGGAGGCGCCGAGCAGTTCCCCCCTCCGCCCGTTCCTCGACCGGATTGAGACCGCCGCCCTCCGCGCCCGCGACCTGACGAGCCAACTGCTCGCCTACTCCGGCAAGGGGAAGTTTATCGTCCGGCCGGTGGACCTCTCGGGCCTGGTCCGCGAAACCGTGGAACTCCTGCACCACCACCTCAGCACCAAGGCCGCGCTCGACCTTCGCCTGGCCGACCACCTGCCCCTCGTTTACGGCGACGTGACGCAGTTGAGGCAGATCGTCATGAACCTCCTGACGAACGCCTCCGAGGCCGTCGGCGACGCCGCCGGCACCATTACCATCGCCACCGCCACCGTCCACGCCGACCGCCCGTACCTCGAGGCCGCCTCGCTGGACGACGATCTTTCCGAAGGGCTGTATGTCTTCCTCGAAGTCTCCGACACGGGCTGCGGCATGGACGCCGAAATCCTCCAGCGGATCTTCGACCCGTTTTTCACGACGAAGTTTTCCGGGCGGGGGCTGGGACTGGCGGCGGTCCTCGGCATCGTCCGCGGCCACCAGGGCGCCATCCGCGTTTACAGCGAGCCCGGGCGGGGAACCTGCGTCAAGGTCCTCCTGCCCGCCGCCGAAGGCGCCGCCGCCGAGACCTCTCCGCCCCAGCCGGCCGTCGCCGAGCCTGCCGCGCCCGAGGCCGCTCAGACCGGCGGCACGGTGCTGGTTATTGACGATGAGGAAAGCGTCCGCCAGGTCGCGCGCCTCGCCCTGCAAAAGGCCGGCTTCGAGGTCCTCGTGGCCTCCAGTGGACGCGAAGGGCTCGAACGCTTCCAGCGCGACCCCGGGCGCATCGCCGCCGTCCTCCTCGATATGACCATGCCGGACCTTTCCGGCGAAGAGGTGTTCGACCAACTCCGCCGCGTGCGTCCGGGCGTGCCGGTGATCCTCTCGTCCGGCTACAACGAGCAGGACGCCATTCACCGCTTCACCGTCGGCAACGGCGCCGACCGCCCCGCGGACGCTCGCGCGCTGGCCGGTTTCATCCAGAAGCCCTACCTTCCCGGCGATCTGGTTGCCAGGGTCCGCGCGGCCCTGGGCCGCTAGCATCGTTTCCCGAGGGGGGGGCGAAAAAAACGGTTGCCTCCGGCCGTTTGATGGGGTAGATTCTCTATACGGTCACGTCATATCCGGCCGGTTTGGAAAGGGGAAGCCATGGCCACCGTTTCCGAACGCCGCAAGCACGAGCGCTTCGACGTCCCCTGCCGACTGCGCGTCGAGTTGCCCGACGGCGGGGACCTCCGCGCCCGGGCCGTCAACGTCAGCGACGGCGGCGCGTATTTTGTCGCCGACATGCCGCCCAGGATCGGCCAGCAGGTGCAGGTGCGCCTCGGCGTGCCGCGCGACACCGCCAACACGTTCTTCCTGGAGCAGTTTGCGGCCGGGGCGAGCGTGGTTCGCCACGTTCCGCCCAAGCGCGACGGCGAAGGCGTCGGCGTCGCCCTGCGGTTCGAGAAAATCGTTCCGCTCGACCTGCCGTAGCCGGCCCGCGCGTCAGGATTTGTCCTCGTAGACGATGTGTCCGGCGACAACGGTCCATTTCACTTGCCCGCGCACCTGCCATCCCGCGAACGGGCAGTTCCGCGCCTGCGAGGCGAAGCGCTCCGGCTCGATGGTCCACTCCGCCTGCGGATCAACGACCGTCACATCTGCCGACGCCCCGACCGCAAGCGTCCCCGCCGAAAGGCCCAGCACACGCGCAGGGTTCCATGTGAGCCGCGCGATGAGTTCCGGCCACGAGAGCAGCCCCGGTTCCACCAGCGCCTTGACATAGACCGGCAGCGCCGACTCCAGGCCGATCATCCCGAACGGCGCCTCAGCCAGGCCTTTCGCCTTCGCCGCCGCCGTGTGCGGCGCATGATCCGTCGCCAGGCAGTCCATCGTCCCATCGCGCACCCCCTCGGCCACCGCCTCCACGTCCTGGCCGCACCGCAGCGGCGGGTTGACCTTGAAGACTGCGTCGCGGCTGCGGAGGGATTCATGCGTCAGGGCGAGATGGTGCGGCGTCGCTTCGGCCGTCACGGGCGCGCCGCACGATTTCGCCCGCCGAATGGTTTCGACCGCGCCGGCTGTCGAAACGTGGGCGACGTGGACCCGGCAACCGGTCTCCGCCGCCAGCCGACAGGCACGCTCGACGGCCGCTTCCTCCGCCTCGTTCGGGATGCCCGGCAACCCCAGCGCCATCGCGAGCGGCCCGTCCTGAAGGACGCCGCCCGCGGCCAGCGCCGAGTCCTCGCAGTGGCAGATGGCGACGGTTCCGAGCCCCGCCGCTCGTTCGAGCACCGCCCGCAGGACCGCCTCGTCGGCCACGTCGGAGCCGTCGTCGCTGAATGCGACCGCCCCCGCCGCTTTCATCGCCGCGAGGTCCGCCGGCTCGCAGCCCTTGCGGCCGCGGGTCATGGCGCCCACGGCCAGAACTCGCGCGAGATTCGCCTTCTGCCCGCGCGCCAGGTAATACGCGACCCGCTCGGGGGTATCCATCGGCGGGTCGGTGTTCGGCATGGCGCAGACGGTCGTAAATCCGCCGGCCGCCGCCGCTGCTGCGCCCGTCGCAATCGTCTCGGCAAGGGCGGCCAGGTCCTGTCCTGGGACGGGCGGCTCGCGGAAGTGAACGTGCAGGTCAATGAATCCCGGCGCGACGATTTTCCCGCGGCAATCGAGCGTTCGGTCGGCGGGGCCGAGCGACCCCGGCGGACCGATGCGCGCGATCCGATCGCCTTCGATAAGGAGGTCTGCGGTTTCGTCCCGCCCCGAGGCGGGGTCGAGAATCCGGCCGCGCGAGAGTAACAGGCGCGTCATGGGGCGGGTTTCCAGTCGGGTCCCCAGC
>DATKUU010000337.1:0-2963 GCA_035530455.1 Phycisphaerae bacterium
TCCGGCGCGTCGAGAATCACCCACGCCTTCTTCGTATGGTCCCACCGGAGCATGTCGTTCTCGGCCGTCCCGTCCGGGATGGGCACAGACAACATCGCTTCTTCTTCCGGCGGCCCCGGCGGTTGGTCCGCCCCCCTCAGCCGGTTTATTTCCGTGGCGACTTCTTCCGCCCACTCCGTCAGCCGCGCCGGGTCGGGCATGACCGACATCGTGCGCAAACTCTGCTGAAAGTCGCGGAACCAGCGCTCCAGACCCTGAACGCCTTCCTGTTCCTTCGGCGGTTCAATGTCCTTCAACTGGCGCAGCGTATCCACAAGGACGGAAACCTCCGCCGCGAAGGTCTCAACTGGCGTCGTGTCGATCATCCCAGATACCTGTCAATCGCCGCAAAACTCGCCAGGGCCGCGCCCAGCAGTTTCTTGGTAGCCGTGTTCGGCACAGGCACCCACACGCCCATCCGCTGCCACGTCCCCGTGTCCGTCTTGCCATCGTCTTCGTAGACTTTGGTTTGGTCCACGCGGTATTCCTGCAACTCGGCGATGGCCGCGGCGTCCCACCCCGCCGGTTCGTACATCAGGTAGATGATGGTGTCGTACCGTCTCCCCTCGGCCCGCTTGCGCTGACGGAGGGCGAGGTCGTTGAACCAGAGTGTATGCTTGGGCGCATTGATGATGTGCTTACAGACCTTGTTGTTGACCCTGCCGACGAGCGGGGCCAACATATTTAATTGGGAAGTGGTCAGCACAACCTTGATTCGCAACTGCGCCCGGACGTAAGGCCAAGCGTTCGCGCCTTCGATGATGGTCCAGCGGCGACGGGTCTTCGATGCGCTGTCCTTGAAGGGGACGTTGGCCACGTAATCCGTACCGGGTATCGTGAAGTTGTTCCACATGCGGACGGCCGACACGTCGGCTTCAAGGATGCCGCGCCCGGTCGGTTCCAGTTCGCCGTGTTCGGCATAGGTGTCATAGACGGCCGTGATCTTGGCCAGCCCGACGCGCCAACGCTGTTCGAGAATCGTCTCGCGCAGGAGCGCGCCCGCCCACTGCCCGCCTTCCGCCATCGCCAGACCTTCGGGTAGCGCACTCTCAATCAGGCCCCCGGCGTCGGTGTCGGCGGCGTAGAAGATGCGCGTGCCCATCCGCCGGCCGCGCCTGCCCGTCTCGAACTTGCGGTACGCTTCGCGCAGGCCGGTGATGCCGCTGGTGAAGGGCGTCTTGACCTTGGCGTACCGCACCGCCAGAATCCGCGCCCCTTGGGCCGGTCGGCGTGAGGACAGGCCCCAGTGCTGTTCGGTGATGATGTAGCCCCAGGGCGCACCGTCCGCATCGTCGGGGAACGCATCGCCCAGCGCCGGTGTCTGCGCCGCCCGCTTGAGCGACGGCAGGCTGTACTCGGCCTGGATGATGTAGTCTTCCAGCGTCTCGTCGTAATCAACGCTGTCAGGAACCAGTTTGACGTTGGCACCGTGAGCGGTCATCAGAACCTCGACTCGTTCCAGGTTTCCCCTGTTGGCACCGTCTTCGCCTCTTGCAGATTTGCCAGCCGCGCGCGTGCGCGTACGGACTGCTGTTCAAGCAGCAACTGCTCGTGCAGGTGCTTGTCCTGCATCAGCGGCATACACAACTTCACGGCCAGGCTGACGACGAGGTACTCGACGAAGAGCGGGTCGAAGGTGTCGGGGTCGGTGTTCTGCCAGACGTACTGCATGGTGATGGCGTCCTCGTCGGTCTTCAGGAGCGTGCCGACGATCTCCAACCTGTCGTCTTTGTCGTCGGTCTTGACGAAGCGCAGGAAATCGCTCGGCAGGTCGTACTGGTAATCCCAGGGGTAGGGCGGGTAGTTCTCCCAGATTTCATACATCGAGGTCGTGTCGGGCGTGGTCGTCCAGGCCACCGTGACGGTGATCTCGGTCTCGCTGTTGGAGTCGATTTCCCGAATCTGGTTGGCCCCCGTGCCGCCGGAGAGCCAGATGTAGAAGCCGTCGTAGGCGTCCTCTTCCCATTCCTGGTCGGTGTCGTTCAACGTGGTCGCGGTGTTGTCGTCGTTCGAGGTCCCCGAATCGGCTTCCTCGTCCTGGACCAGCACGACCCACTTGACGGCGAAGCGCCAGGGATGTTCGCGCAGGAGCGCGTCGCGGGTCTCGGCATAGTGGAGGGTGCACTGGGCGGCTTCGGTACTCCCGTCAGCCAAGGCAGTAATGCCGCTGGCACCGAGTCGCCCCAGCGCCCGGTTGCAGACGTTCACTTCCGTCAGGGCCACAGTACGCCTCCTCAGAACCCCATCAGCATCCTCTGCTTCACCGTGCGCCTAACATCCAGTGCGGCGCCAGGGTCTTCACCCGCACGCCGTTGCCAGTCCCGTCTATCCAGCGCCGGGCGAAGATGTGCCCGCCGCTGCCCCAGTTCGTGTCGAGGTCGGTCAGCGTGACGGCCCCGGTGCGGCCCGTGATGATGGCCCCCGTGTTGCTGATGGCCGTGGCGTTCGTGCCCGCGATTGTGACGGCCCCCGTGTCGATGCGGGCCGAGCCGAAGTCGGCGGTGATCCCTGCCAGGGTCGCGTTGCCGCGCAGCGTGAGGTTCCCCGCGAAGGTGAGGATGTTTGCATCGCTGGTACCTCCCGCCCTGCGTCTCAGCGTCCCGGCGATGTCTGACGTTCCGCCCAAGCCTAATTCGCCGGGCGTGGCGTCTGTTCCCAGGTCGATGTTGTTGCAGACGATTCCGCCGGACAGCGTTGCCGTCGCTGCGGCACGGATGATCGTGCTCCCGGACGCACCGAGATTCACTTGTGCTGCGGTGGAGAAGTCATCCGTCATCTCCAGAACGAGGATTCCTGTGCCGGTCATGCTTCCAACGCCTTGCCAAAACGAATTGGCAACCGGCGCAAGATAGAGATTCTTTGAGTTGAACGCGACGGACCCATTTACGACTAGCGCGCGGATATATGTGTGGTCCGCAAGCGTT
>DATKUU010000338.1:0-5077 GCA_035530455.1 Phycisphaerae bacterium
TGCGACGGGGGCGGCGGTGTGGATGGGGGCGTCGGCGAGGTCCTTTTGGGATTCGGGGTCGAAGGTTTCGACCTGGCGGCTGGCGATGAGGATGGCGTCGGGCCCTCCGCGCGTGCCGGTCCCGTAGGAGGTGGTGGCCTCGAAGGGAACGGGGAGGACGACGATGTGCGCCGATTCGTAGGCCGCGGCGGCGGCCGACAGGCCGAGGAAGTTGGGCGGGGCGAGTCCGGCGTCGCTCATTCAAACAGGTCCTGCTGGCCAGTGACGAAGACGGCGGCGGCGAGGACGGTGGTCCAGCGTCCGAGTTTGCAGCACTCGGCGCTCTGGGTGATGTTGCGTGTGGTGACGATTTTGCCGCTCATCAGGTAGGTCTGTTTGCGTTCGTCGTAGGCGGACTCGGGGTCGAACTCGAGGCCCAGGGTGGTGGCAAGCATGGTGGCGGCGAGGTCTTCGGCATAGTCGCCGGCGATGGCGCCCGTCTGGCCGAAGCCGTGGTGCTCGGAGAGGTATCCGTACTGGGTGCCCTCGGCGGGGACGGCCAGTCCGATGGAGGCGGCGACGAGGCGGTTGGGTTCGCTGTCGGCGGCCTGGGCCATGACGCAGTAAACGATTTGTCCTGGGGGGAGTTGTGCGAGGCCCTTCTCCCTGGGGACGATCTTGCATCCGGGGGGGAAGATGCTGGAGACGCGGACGATGTTGTATTTTTCGATGCCGGCGTCGCGGAGCGCGAGTTCGAAGGAGGCGAGTTTTTCGCGGTGGATGCCGGCACCCTTGGTGAAGAACACCTGCTTGGGGACCATCGTCGGAATCTCCTTGTCGGCGTCGCCGCCTCGGCTCGGCGTCGCACCCCTTGGAAGCGCGTCATTGTGCGCTGCGTGGGGGATTCTACAAGAGTTTTTTCAGCCGCGATTTCAGTGCCCGCAGCGCTCGGCCGCGGTGGCTCAGGCGATTTTTCTGCTCCGGCGCGAGTTCAGCCATGGTGCAGCCCGTGGAGGGGACGAAGAAATAGGGGTCGTATCCGAAGCCGTTCGAGCCGGCGGGGCGGTCGGTGATGCGTCCTTCGCAGGCGCCCTGGGCGGTGAGGAGGACGCGGTCGGGCGTGGCGAGTGCGACGACGCAGCGGTAGCGTGCGGTCCAGGCGTCCTTGGGGCAAGCGGCGAGGGCGTCGAGGAGTGTGCGGTTGTTCAGTTCGTCGTCGCCTTCGCGTCCGCCCCATCGGGAGGATCGGACGCCGGGCCGTCCGTCGAGGGCGTCCACTTCGAGACCGGAATCGTCGGCCAGGGCCCACTGGCCGGTGGCCCCAGCGTAGGCGAGGGCCTTGGCGCGGGCGTTCTGGTCGAACGTTTCGGCCGTCTCGGGGACGGGCGGGACGGCGGGAAAATCCTCCAGCGAGCGGACATCGAGGTCGAGGCCTTCGAGGATGTCGGCCATCTCGCGGAACTTTTTTCGGTTGCGCGTTGCGATGACCAGCGTTCGAGCCATGCGCGCAAGCCCTTACATTTTCGAGACGGTGGTGGTCGGGAGGACGAGGTAGTCGAGGCCGCCGACGCCCTTCAGGAGCCGGGGGTTCGCGCGGACCAATGGTTCGCTCAAGGCGGCGGCATCGAGGACCTGGCGCGTCGTCGCGAGGTCGAGGATGGCGAGGCGGCGGTTCTGGGCGGCGGCACGGGCGAGCGCGGCGGCGAGGGCCTCGGTCGCGCGGCGGTCGGCGTCGGGGTCGGCGACGTCGGGGCTCGCGGGCTGGGCCTGGAGGAATCCGATGCGGGGCTTTTCGTCGGGCCCGAGGGCGGCCAGCATCTGCCCGACGAGCGCTTCGACGAGGGGTCCGATCTCTGCGGCGTGCTGGGCGACGCCGGAGACGCGTCCGCGGCCGTCGGCGAGGCCCGTCTCGGTGCTGACGAGGGCGAGCGTGACCCGATAGAGCCGGGCGGGGATGGGGGACCTGGCGGCAGAGAGGTCGTCGCGTCCGGGGATTTTGATGGGCGTCGAGCAGACGGGGGTCATCTCGTCCTCGATGCGCAGGTAGGGGAAGGCGCGGAGGATGCGGAGGGCGTCGGGATGGACGATTTCGGGGGTGGCGCCCGGCCGGCCGATTTTTGTGGCGTCGTCGAACAGTTCGGGCCCGAAGGCGCCGATGGTGACCATGCTGAGGTGCGGTCCGTGATAGACGTAGGCTTCCCAGCCGTCGCGGCGGAGGAGAGCGGCGTAGGCCTGGGCGGATTCCTTCCGCCCGGGCGATTCCCAACCGGCGACGTAGAGGCTGTAGAGGCCGGCCGCCTCTTCGAGCGACCAATCGGTTTTCGGCGGCGGTTCGGGGACGGGCATGAGCATCACGCCGGCGAACGGGTACTGTCCGCGGTCGTCGCGGATTTGGCGGACGCGTGCGATCATCCGCTTGGCCTCGGCATCCTTCCAATCGGCGTATCGGCCGACGCAGACGGCGGCGTACTGGTGGCCTTCGACGACGAAGACGTCCGGCAGATTCTGCTGCGTCAGGTCCTGGGCGACACGCTCGGCGCTGGGGCCGGCGTCGGGGCCCTCGTACTCGACCAGGAGGATCGTCAGGAGACCGGTGCGTGGCTCGCATCCGCCGACCGCCGCGACGACGGCGACGGCGGCCAGCGCCAGGCCCGCCAGGGCCAGAGCGGCCAGGGAGGCAAGTTTCGGCCGATGGGTGCGCATGGTTTTCATTGCCTCCCCTCCCTTCCCCGCCAAGCGTTCGTTTAAGATAGGTTCTTCGGCGCAAAAGGGCAAGGGGGCAGGCGGCTTTCCGGCGCTTGACAACCCTGCCCGCCCGTTCTACCATGCCCGCCGTCCCGGACGAATCGCCCGCCCTCCGCCTTCGGCCTAGGGGCTTCCGCCTTCGTCCCGACAAGTCGGGACTATGGCGGACAAGTCGGCGGACAAGCAG
Organism: Phycisphaerae bacterium; assembly: GCA_035530455.1. GTDB lineage: Bacteria > Planctomycetota > Phycisphaerae > FEN-1346 > FEN-1346 > JAPLMM01. The sequence goes on from DATKUU010000338.1 coordinate 2,912, forward strand.
GCGGGGATTAAAACTTCGCGGCCGGAATCGGGAATCATGCCCCCACGGATCTATATCCTCGACAGCCACGGCCAGTTGTACGCCAGTTTCTACGCTCTTCCCAATCTGACGAGCCCCAAGGGCGAGCCCACCGGCGCGACCTTCGGATTCGTCTCGACGCTCCTGAAAATCCTGCGGGAAGAGAAGCCGGAGTACCTCGTCGCGTGCTTCGACCTGCCAGGCCCCACCCACCGGCACGAGGCGTTCGAGGCCTACAAGGCCCAGCGCAAACCGATGCCCGACGACCTGGTGGTCCAGGTGCGCCGGGCGCGAGAGGTCCTCGATGCGATGGGCATCCGCGCGGCCGAGTCGCCCGGCTACGAGGCGGACGACTGCATCGCCACCCTGACCGCCCGCGCACGCCGGGCCGGCTTTGACGTCGTCATCTGCAGCCGCGACAAGGACCTGGAGCAACTCGTCGCCCCCGGCGTCACGATGCTCGACACCAAGACCGGCGACCGGCTCGACCCGGCCGGCATCCGGAAGAAGCGCGGCGTCACGCCCGAACAGACGGTGGACGTCCTGGCCCTCGCGGGCGACGCCACCGACAACATCCCCGGCGTTCCGGGCATCGGGCCAAAGAACGCCACCAAACTCGTCGCCGAATATGAATCGCTCGATAACCTGCTCGCGCACGCCGAGGAGGTCAAAGGGAAGGTCGGCGAGAACCTCCGCGCCCACCGCGAGGACGCCCTCCGAAGCCGAGAACTCGTACGCCTCGTCGCCGACGTGCCGCTCGCGCTCGACCCCGAGGACTGCGCGGCGCCGCGGACGTATGACGCATCGGCCGTGGTCGCGCTTTTCCGCGACCTGGGCTTCAACGCATTTCTGGAGGAACTGGACCCGTCGGGCGGCGCGGCCGCAGCGCCCATCCGCACCCACTTGGTCGAGACGCCCGAGGCGCTCGAGAAACTCGCCAAGGCCCTCGCCAAAGAGAAGGCGTTCGCCTTCGACACCGAGACGACGAGTGTCTCTCCGCGACGGGCCGAACTAGCGGGCCTCTCCTTCGCCTGGGCCGACGGCGAGGGCTACTACGTCCCCCTGAAGGGCCTGGAGCAGGGGCGATGCCTGCCGCTCAAGGCCGTCGCCGAGGCGCTCGGGCCGGTCCTCGCTTCGCCCAAGCGATTGCTCGTGGGCCAGAACGTCAAGTACGACCTCCTGGTCTGCCGGCGGGCGGGCCTCGAACTGGCCGAACCGTTCTTCGACACGATGGTGGCCGCGTACCTGGTGAACCCCGGCCGGAGGGAATACAACCTCGACGCCCTGGCGCTCGATTACTTCGGCTACAAGAAGATTCCGCTCTCCGCCCTGCTGGGCGCTAAAAAGAGCGAGCGGACGATGGCCGAGGTCCCCATCCAGCAGGCCGCCGAATACAGCGTCGAGGACGCGGTCATCACCTGGCGCCTGAAAGGGCGCCTGGAGAAGGAACTGGCGGACGCGGGTCTGGCGGACCTCGCGCGCGAGGTTGAGATGCCGCTCGTCCCGGTGCTGGCGGCGATGGAAGAGACCGGCGTCGCCGTGGACACGACGGTTCTGGCCGACATCGCCGAAGACCTCGGCCGGCGTCTAGCGCGCCTCGAGAAGAAAATCTACAAGGAAGCCGGGCGCGAGTTTCTCATCAACTCGCCCCAGCAACTGGGCGCGGTCCTTTTCGACGACCTGGGTCTGAAACCGACGAAGCGGACCGCCAAGGGCAAACGCCCTTCGACCGACGCGGGGGTCCTGGAGGAACTCGCCCGCCGCCATCCCCTGCCGCGGCTCGTCCTGGAGTACCGCAGCCTCGCGAAACTCAAGGGCACCTATGTGGACGCCCTGCCCCAACTGGTGGACCCCGAGACGCGGCGGATCCACACGTCGTTCAACCAGACGGCGACGGCCACGGGACGCCTGAGTTCCTCCGACCCGAATCTTCAGAACATCCCCATCCGCACGGACGAGGGCCGGCAGGTCCGCCGGGCGTTCGTTCCCGGCGAGAAGGGGTGGGTCCTCCTGGCGGCCGATTACTCGCAGATTGAACTGCGGATGCTCGCCCACTATTCGGACGACCCCGCCCTTTGCCGCGCCTTCGCCGACGACCGCGACATCCATCGCTTCGTCGCGTCGCAACTCTACGGCGTCGCCGAGGAC
>DATKUU010000339.1:0-3956 GCA_035530455.1 Phycisphaerae bacterium
GCAGATGGAAGCGATGGAGAAGGCACAGACCGATGCGCCCAAGACCGAACCGTGATGACGAGACGACGGTGCCGCGCTCGACGGCGGGCGCGGCATCAGATGTGGAAACCGAACAGCCACTGGGCAAGATAGTAGATACCGGCGACGATCCCGCACACTGCGGCAACGATCAGGCCGGTGACGATGCGTTCGTAGAAGTACATGGCAGGACTCCACTGAAAGAAGTATAGCACGTAACAGACGGGCTGTCAAGGAAAAATTCGAGAGGTGACCAAATGTCGAGAATCTGGATACCGAACTGGCTGAGGAAAAAGCCGCGACCGCAGCGGGTGAGCCTGCATTCCGTATGGGACGTGCAGGTCTTGCGTGCGGACGGCAGCGTGCGGTTCGACTGGACGGGCAAGCGGGCGCTCCATAACGTGGTGCATGACTACGGCGCCCGCTACATCCTTGACCTGCTGTTCGAGAACGCATTCACGACGAGCACGAACAGCCCCTACTGCGCGCTGACGGACGGGGCGTTCACGCAGGCGACGAAGGTCATGACCAGTGCGGGCCACGGCTTCGTCAATTGTGCAACGGGCGACTGGCTGTATCTGATCGGCGGCACGGGAGCGGCCGGGGCCGTGACGCCCCGCTGGTACCAGATTGCCCTATGGACCAGCCAAGACCAGGTGACGATGGCGGATGACATTTCCAGCAATGCGGAAAACTTGACCAAGGTGATGTGTGTGCCTGTTCCCATGCGGAGGGCGGTGCTCTATCTGGGCCTCGACGCCAGGGCTGTGGTTTCTCAAAGCGACACAATCACTGTGGCGGAAGGGTCGGAAGCTGGAGTGGTGGGGGTGTGCAGCGGATACGCACGGGCGGCCGTTGACCCGGACACATCGGGACAGTGGGCGGTCTCCTACGACTCCACGGCCAAGAAGTACAAGGCTCTGTCCGTCCTGGAGACCATCACGGCTTCCGGCACCGACTGGGCGGAGATGAAGAACCTGTTCCTGGCCGCCGGCTACCACGGCACGGCTGATACGGCGCCTGCCAACGGTGCCGCCACGAGCGGGCAGGTACTGATCTCGTCCGTCAAGTTCCCCGCGCCGTTCACTCTGGGCAACACCGAGAGCGTTCCCGTGCAGGGCAAGTTCTACCTCCACGCCGACGCGTAAGGAGTGAGGCATGGCTTCTCAGCCCTACCAACTGATGGAACTCGGCACGACGGGCGCGGGCTTCGATCTCGGCACCACGCAAGTGATGGAACTCGGCACGAGCGCCGCCGACTTCCAGAACAACGTGCGAGAGCGGCAGACGGCGGACCTGGGCGCGCCCGATGCCGGGTTCGACATCGTGACCATCACGCTCCGCGCCGCCCAGGTGCTGGACCTGGGCACGGAGGACGCGGGCTTCGATGTGATCGCCACGCTCCCGGCGGACACACGCACCGGCCTGAGCCTGGCGGGCGTTGCCAACCGCCTGCAACCCATCACCCCCTTCCCCATCGGTGTGCCCCAGCGAACGCCCTACGGTACGGTGACGACGTGGATGAGGCAGTTCAACTGCAAGGACTGGCGCACGGCCCAGGCGGCAATGGCGGACGTGCTTGCGTTCGGCTCGCACATCAGGCCGCGGTGGATCGACGAGTACTGCAGCCTCCGGCTTGATGGCCCCAAGGTGCAGAGCCTGAGCGCCGCCGCCAAGGGCACCGACGTGGTGCTCACGGCCGTCTACGCCGCCATCGCGCTTCTGGGCGCCTACGCGGACGGCTACAACGCCACCCGCAAACTCATGCCGAAGGGCGCCGGCGCGTTCGGCGACGAGGGCGTGAGTTACGGGATCGCACCCAGCCGCACGGCGACGGGCATCCCGAAGGCGGGGGACATCATCACGGCCTATCAGGCATACGACTTGTGGCGCTGCATGGGGACGGCGTTCGACGAGGACACCCTTCCCGGGCGCGTACTCGTGGAGGCGTCGTGGGTGCGGCATAAAAAGGAAACGTCGATAGTGGAGCCGACAGATGGCTAAGACTTCAACGCGATTGGTTTCAAGCGGCACACGGGCGCAGGGGGCGGCGGGCCTGACGCCGGTAGACCGCTACGCCGAGAAGAAGCAAGGGTCGAACTTCACCGACGACACCGGCCGCGAGCACTGGACGCGGCAGTTTCGCATTCCCGCCAGCAAACTCAAGGAGCTGGCGCCGTACCTGAAGAAATCCACCGACAACATCCTGCCCGGGTCAGACCGCCTCGACGTGTACGCCCCCTGCATCCATTCGTGCCAGATGGCGGACTCCGACGACGATGCGGTGGTGGCGGTGTGCGACTACCAGCGGCCGACGCGGGAGATGATATTGCGGCCAGGGCGGGCCTACTATGAGACGGGGACGTACGTGACGACTGTGAAAGAAGAGGTTGCCCTGTTCTGCGACGGGCGCGAAACCATGATCCAGATGGGGATAGCGCCCGCCTCCATCGCATCCGCCATCGTGAAACTCGAGATCAAGGAGGCGATCACCATAAAGCACCGGGGGATTGTGACCGTGTACGAGGCCGACAGCGCAGACGACGAGTGGCCGCTACACGAACGCGAACAGGAGCTCAGGGGCAAGGGAGGGACGCTGGTGGTCGACGCGGACGGCCACTCATTCGGCAGCTTGAAGTTGTCGGAGGTGCAGATCGGCAGGCGGGCGGGCGACCTGTCCATCCTCGACAGCACGTGGAAGTTTTCGCAGAACCTTGAGGGGTTTCGGATCGCCCCCTACATCGTCTACAGCTACTTCTGCGTTGATCTCCAGGGCAATACAGTGACCTACGATCCGACGACGCGGGTTGTGACGGACAGCGAGGGGAAGATCATGCAACGGGGCACCTACATGCTCGTGCCGCTCCAGAAGTACGACCCGGACGTGATAACGGGCATGGCGAGCTTCAGTGTGTTTACGGAGTACTTCGCGTGGATGACATGAACGTGCCGACCGACATCGAGGTTCCCGAGGACGCGGACGCCGACTTCCGGCGGCGGATAGATGCTGTGAACCGCTATCTCGGCTGGGCGCGGGAGCAGGGGGCACAGGCACGCGATGAAGCCGAGCGCCGGGGCAAGGTGCGGACGGACGGCATGTTCTACAACGGGCCGGGGGGCGCGGTGCTGTGAACGGATTCGGGCCGAACAGGATGTTCTACGACGGGCCGGGCGGGCGGCTGATGATGGGCGGCAAGCCGGCCGAGGAAGATTCCAAGCTCAATCTCAAGGAGCCGCGCTACGACATCGTGACCATCGGCGGGTGGTCGATGGAAGTGGCGGGCATACCGGCCGAGGCGCCCCGTTACGGCGTGGAAACCGTGAACGGCTTCTTCGGCGAGAAGAACCACATCTTCTACCGGTATCTGACGGCGGGGCAGGTGGAGCGGGTGTCGATCAGTTGGGGGCGGGGCACCCTTGAGACGCACTTCGCCATCGCGGCCATCGTCCACGGCACGCGGGGCTTGATTCCCAACTACGAAGCCCGCTGGTGGAACCAGGCGGTGCCGGCCGAGATTCTGGCCGCGCGGGCGATTGCGGAGAACCATAGGGGCGGGGCGATTACGCTCCGGCTTACGATCGGGGCATTCTGAGGTGATCAATGCCACAAGTTGGGCAGACAAAAGTGATAGGGCAGACGACGTTCACGTGGGACGGGACGCGGTGGGTTGCCCGGCGGACAACGACGGCGACACAGCCGCTTCCTCCCGCGCAGGCCCGGTGGGGCCAGCAGGCGGCGCCGGGCGCACCTCCGGTGACAACGGTTCCAGCACCCGTTGCCCGCGTATCCCCCGTGGCAACGGTGGCCGCGCCGGCACAGCCGCCGACGCGGACGAAGCCGAAACAGACGGATGAGGAATGGTTCCGCGACGTGCCGGCGGCGGGCGGCGGGGCGGCTGCCAAGGCCAGAGCTGCCAGGCAGCGGCGCGTCTACGGCG
>DATKUU010000340.1:0-7475 GCA_035530455.1 Phycisphaerae bacterium
AAAATCTAATGGATTTCCCCTTGACATTAGCTCCGCTTATGGGAGACTGACGGCTTGACAGCACAATAGATCCGGGTATCCGCTTGCCGCCGGGGCCGACGCCGCGGCGGGGCGGCGAGACCCGGGCGATGATCGCCGTTCGAGCCTATGCCGGACGCGGCTCATCCAGACGTGCAGAGTGATCCGCACTAACCACTTTGCGCGGCACGGGTGAACCGCGTCCGTCTTCATGCGCGCTCGGAGCACTCCGGCCGCGCGTGGAGATGACCATGGATCGAACCAAGATCAACGAGCTGCGCAAGGAGGCCGCCGAGAAGCACACCGCGGCACAGGCCCTCGTCGACGCGGCCGAGAAAGCCAAACGCTCACTCACGCCTGAAGAGCAGAGCCAGGTCGACGATCTGGCCGACGCGATCGACGGGCTGATGGGCAAGATCGAGGAGGGCGAGCAGGCCCTCCGCACCCAGCGCCTCAAGGTCCAGGCGGCCGTCCTGGAAAACCGCACCGCCCCCGGGCCCATCGACCACGCCGCCCGGCCGGCCGAGCAGCGGGTAGAGGTAGTCCGCCGCGGCGGACGGTTGCGGGCGTTCAAGGGGCCTAACGCCCACGAGGACGCCTACCGCGCCGGCCGCTGGCTGATGGGGCTGCTCAACCCGGCCGACACGCGATCGCGGCAGTGGGCCGAGGAGCACGGGATGGAGTACCGCGTCGCCGTCGAGGGCGTCAACACGCTCGGCGGCGTCCTGGTCCCGACCGTCCTGGAGAACGTCATCATCGACCTTCGGGAGAGCTACGGCACCGCCCGCCAGTTCTGCCAGGTCGTCCCGATGTCGTCCGACCACTCCGTGATCCCCGTCCGATCAACGGGCCTCACGGCCTACTTCGTCTCCGAGACGGACGCCGCCACGGCCACCAGCAAGGGCTGGACGAACATCAACCTCGTGGCCAAGGAGGTCGCCGTCGAAACCCGCTACTCGGCGTCACTGGCCGAGGACGCGGTGATCTCCATCGCCGACGACCTGGCCCGCGAGGCCGCCTACTGCCTGGCCGCCAAGGAGGACGCCTGCCTCTGGAACGGCGACGGCACCAGCACCTACGGCGGGATGTACGGCGTGGCGACGAAGATCGTCTCCGGCTCGCTGGCCACCTACGCCGGCTCGCTGGCCATCGTCAAGACGGCCACGCACAACCTCTTCAGCGAGATCGACCTCACCGATCTCAACTATATGCTCTCCAAGCTGCCCGCCTATGCCGACGCCACGGCCCGCATTTACTGCTCCCGTGCCTTCTACCACGGCGTGATGACGCGCCTGGCCATGGCCGCCGCGGGGAACACGACCCAAGCCCTCATGGGCAACCTGGAGAAGAACTTCGGCGGCTACTCGGTCGTCCTCGACCAGACGCTCCCGGCCGGGCTGGCCACCGACTACAACGACCTGGCGATGGCCTTCTTCGGCGACCTGTCCAAGGCCGTCGTCCTCGGCGACCGCCGCGGCATCACCATGATGGCCGACCCCTATAGCCTGAGTTCGTACCGCCAGGTGAAGCTCGTCTTCACCGAGCGGTTCGACATCGTCGCCCACAGCCTGGGCACCGCCACCGCGGCCGGCCCGATCATCGCACTGGTCGGCAGCTCGTCCTGATGATGACCTGAAACCACGGAATAAGGATCAAGAGATGAACCCGAGCATGAAACAGGTGGTGCAGGTCCTCCGCACGGCCCTCACCGCCGCGGGCACGGAGCTCGGCTCCGGCGTCACCAACTACATCGACACGCTGGGCTACGACTTCATGTCACTGGACTGCATTTGCCAGACGTACAGCGGCACGATGAGCACGTTCCAGATCATGGAGGCCGACGTCACGACCTCGGCGACGTTCGCGGCGATCGTGGCCCTCACCGGCGGGACCGCCACCTCGACGAGCGCGGGTTTCGTGATCGCCTCCTCGCCGACCGCCGGCCAGTACCTCAGCAAGTTCAATGTCGATCTGCGGGGCCGCAAGCGATACGTGAAGCTGGCCCTGATCCCCGACGTCGCCGTCACCGCGACCGTCGTGGCCAACCTCTTCAAGGGCGAGGACGCCCCGATCACCACCACGCAGGTCGGCGTGACCAACTTCGTCGCGGCCTGAGACTGATCTCCCTTCGCCCCCCGCCGCCCGTATGGGGCGGGGGGTGAAGGATAGACGGGCGAAAGGAGAGAGCGTGGCCGTGCGCCTGGACATCGGCGCGGGCAAGGCCCGCGTCGTGGGATGGATCGCCTGGGATATGCAGGACGGCCACCGGGCCGAGGACCTGAGCGACTGGCCCGACGGCTCGGTGGATGAGATACGTGCCTCGCACGTCCTGGAACACATCCCCCACGTCCAGACCGCGGCCGTGCTGGCCGAGTGGTTCCGGGCGATGAGGCCCGGGGGCACGGTGAAGATCGCCGTGCCGGACCTGGATTATTTGACAAGTCAATACGACGGCGAGATCACGCCGCTGTGGGAGGGCTGGCTGCTCGGCATGAAACCCGAGAGCTTCGATGCCCACCGGGCGGTCTTCAACGACTCCAAGCTGGGGCAGCTCCTCGAGGCGGCCGGCTTCGAGGACGTCCGGGCCTGGCGGTCGGACCGCAACGACTGCACGATCCTGCCCTGCTCCCTCAACATGCAGTGCAGCAAGCCGACCGGCGAGCCCCGCGTCGACCCGGCCCCGCCGGCCACGACGGCCGAGGCACTCCAGGCGGCGGTGGATCGGTTTCCGTACTGGTATCACGCGATTGAGCTGCCATACGGCGTCACGACCCCGGGCATGCTCCCGATCGACGTGGGGCACTACCGCATCCCCGACCGGCTGGACGGGCTGACCGTCCTGGACTGCGGGACGTGGGACGGATTCTGGGCCTTCGAAGCCGTGAAGCGGGGGGCCAAGCGGGTCCTGGCCATCGACAACTGGTCGGACAGCCTGGGCCGCGACAAGCAGCACCCCCGCTTCCGAACGTTTGACTTCGCGCGGCAGGCCCTCGGGATCTCCCCGGCGGTCTGCGACCGGGTTCGGATGGACGTCTACGACGCCGACCAGCTCCCCATGTTCGACATCGTCTTCGCGTTCGGCCTGCTCTACCACATGCGGCACCCGCTGCTGGCGATCGAGCGGCTCCGCACCGTCTGCCGGCAGACGATGTACGTCGAGACCGCCATCCTGGACCACTACTCGCCCTATCGCGGCGGGTTCGGACACGGCTACCCGGGCGGGCAGCACGTCATGGAGTTCTACCACGAGGACCAGTACGGCGGCAACCCGACCAACTGGTGGGTGCCTACCCTGCGGTGCCTCGTGCAGATGCTCGTCGCCGGCGGCTTCGAGGCCGCCAGCGCCTGGCCCCTGACGGAGGATGTGCCCAAGCAGCTCAGCATGTGCCGCGGCTACGCCGCGGCCTACACCTCCACGCCGGACGAGCTGAAGGCGTGGGCCCGCGACCATCAGGAGAGCACCGATGCCCACGCGTAAACCGACGTCCCCATCCGCACAGGCGGCCCAGCCCGGGGCCGAGGGCCTGGAGTCCAGGCCGACCAAGGACCTGCCGCGGATCCCCAAGCTGCGGGGTAAGCCCAACCAGGTCGTCCAGCCCAAGGGCGGCGTCATGGGCCCGGCCGGCCCCAGCCCCAACCCGGCCAAGCCCCCGCCGATCAAGATCGCGGCCTGCATGTCCGTCCCTCGCCTGGGGTTCATGGACAATTTCTTCACGACCTTCCAGGCACTGCTGCCCCTGGGCATCCCGATCCACAAGGGTACCGGGGCCTTCTGGGGCCAGTGCCTCGAGCGTGTGATGCTGGAGGGGATCAAGAAGAACAACCCCGACGCCATCCTGACTATCGATTATGACACGATCTTCAAGGCCGAGGACGTGGGCCGCCTCGCCTACATGCTCTCGGCTCACCCCGAGATCGACGCGATCGCCGCGGTGCAGTCCCACCGCTACGAGCCCCTGCCCCTGATGACGATCCGGGACAAGGATTATCGGCCGATGAGGGAGGTGCCCTACGACTACTTCTTCACGGACCTGTCGCGCGTCTCGACGGCACACTTCGGGCTGACCCTCATCCGGGTATCCAGCCTCCTGAAGATGCGGCACCCGTGGTTCAAGGCCGAGCCTGCACCCGACGGGTCCTGGTCGGACGGGCGGATCGACGACGACATCTACTTCTGGAACAAGTGGGGCGAGTGCGGGCACGCGGTCTACCTGGCCAACCGCGTCGTGATCGGACACATGGAGCTGATGATCCGCTGGCCGGGGCGGCAGTTCCGCGTGATCTACCAGCACCCCAACGACTACTTCAAGACGGGCCCGCCGATCGAGGCCTGGCAGTAGTCCACGAATAGCACGAATGGCACGAAAGGTCAGAGACATGATGAGGGTCAAGGTCGTCACGAGGTTTCCGGGTCACGAGAAGGGCGACGTGGCCGAGATCGCCGATGAGGTCGCCAACCGCTGGGTCGAGATGGGACTCGCCGTCGTATTGCCGCCATCGCCGGACGAGGGCGACGCGCCCGAGGCGGCGGCACTGGCCGGGCCGCCCGAGACGGCCGTCCGCCCGCCGGCCAGAAAACGATAGTCCACGAATTGCACGAATTGCACGGATGTTGGGACGGAAGGAAACAAGGGTTACAGCATGACGACGATCAAGATCACCAAGGAGTTCGGGACCTACCGCGTCAACGACGTGGTTGAGGTCACGTCCGCCGAGGCCGTCATCCTGATCGACGGCGGACTGGCCGCAGCAGTGACCGACCAGCCCGCCGCCCCCGAGCCCCCGCCCCAGCCGGCCGGCGAGACGCCCGACGAGACGACCACCGAGGCGCCTCGTAGACGCTAGAGGAGCCGCTGATGCCGATCCATCTGGTGACAGCGCCCGCAGCCGAGCCGGTCAGCAGGGCCGACCTGAAGGCCTACCTGCGGATCGACTCGGCCGACGACGACGTGGAGTCCGTCCAGACGCTGGTCCCCGACAACTACGCCGTCACGGCGGACTACGGGATCGAGGGCACGGGCGTCGGGGCCACCGGCTATGAGTGCACCGTCGACCTGGACACCGGCACCGTAGGGACCGGCGGCACGATCGCCGCCAAGGTCCAACACTCCAACGACAACGTCACCTACACCGACGTAACCGGCGGGGCCTTCACGCTCGTCAACGCCGCCAACGACAACGCCGTCCAGGAGTACGCCTACACCGGCGACCAGGCCTACCTCCGCGTCGTGGCCACCGTGGGCACGGCGGCCTGTGACTTCTCGGCATACGTCATCCGCCGCACGCTCACGACCAACGAGGCGAGCCTTCTCGACAGCCTCGAGAAGGCGGCACGCCGGCGGGTCGAGACCGTCTGCCGGCGGGCGCTGATCAACCAGACCTGGCGGCTGAAGCTCGACGCCTTCCCCGCCGCATCGGAGATCCGCCTGCCCTACGCGCCGCTGTCCAGCGTGACCAGCGTCGAGTACGTCGTCTCGGGCGGCAGCACGCAGACGATGAGCACGGACGACTACACGGCCGACACGGAGAGCGAGCCGGGGCGGATCACGCTCGCCTACGCGGCGAGCTGGCCGACCACGCGCGGCATCGAGAACGCCGTCACGATCACCTACGTCGCCGGCTACGGGGCGGCGGGCTCCAACGTCCCTGACGGCCTGCTGACGGCGATCAAGATGCTCGCCGCACACTGGTATGAGTTTCGACTCCCGATCGTCACGGGAACCATCGTTGCCAAGGTGCCCCTCGCGGTGGAGAGCCTGCTCTGGCAGTACAAGATGCCCGACATGGAGGGCATCCGATGATTAACCCGGGCCGGCTCCGACATCGCGTGACCCTCCAGGCGCCCTCGCAGGTGAACGACAGCTACGGCCAGCCCATCCCCACCTGGAACACCTACGCGACGGTATGGGCCTCGATCGAACCCTTGAGCGGCCGGGAGATCATCTCGGCGCAGCAGGCCCAGTCCGAGGCCAGCCTGCGGGTCCGGCTGCGGTACATCGAGGGCGTCACGCCCATGCACCGCATCGGCTACGGGGACCGGACGCTGGCGATACTGTCCGTCGTCGACCCCCGCGAGATGCACGCGGAGCTGGAGCTGCTCTGCCAGGAGGCCGGAAACTGATGCCCGTCCTGACCAACAGACACGCGATCATCGGCCCCTCGCCGCAGGAACTGGCGAGGCTGATGATGGAGCTGCCGGCCGACATACAGAAGCGGATCGTCGCCTCCGCCCTCCGCAAGGCCGCCGCGCCGATCGTGGCCAGGGCACAGTGGAACGCCCCGGTCCGCAGCGGCACGCTCATGCAGTCCATCCGCTCATCGGGTGTCAAGCGGATGGGTAACGCCTGGGGGCTGGAGATCACGCCCAAGGGCGGATGGTACACGGGCCGGACATTCTACGGCGGCATCCTGGAGTTCGGCTCGTCAACCCGGCCCGCCCTGGCCTTCGTCCGCCGCGCCATGGAGGCCGGCAAGGATGAGGCCACGCAGATACTCAACACGGAAATCCGCGCGGGGGCCGACCGGGCCATCCGCCGGATGCAGCGGAACACCCGAAAGGCCGTCGAGTCCATGGCCTTCGGCACCTGACAGGAGAGATGAGCATGGAGATACAAGATCCGGGGTATGCCAGAAACGTGGTGCCGGTAGGGCCGGTCCTCGTGGCCGCCAGCGGCCAGGCACTCACCTGCGTCGCGGACAAGACCGACTACAACGTCACTGTGACGGCCGAGGCAGCCTACGAGGTTACCGCCGTCAACGGCCGGCTCCACCTTGGGGTCGCGGCCGTCGCGGCGGCCGCGGCGATCGTGCCGGCGGCCGTCCTGCTGACGATACCGGCGGGCTGCTCGAAGCGGTTCATCATGCCCGACGGAGAGACGACGCTGCACTACGCGACGGACAGCGGTGCCGGCATTACCGGCAGGATCGCCTGCGTGGGATGAGCGTGATCCAGGAACCATACATACCGGATGGGCTGGTCGGCAAGTGGATGATCGGCGACGGGCTGCCGCTCGCACAGCGGGGGACGGTCAAGGACCTGTCAGGCAAAGGCCACGACGGGACGATCTACGGCGTGCCTGCCCTGTACTTCGATGGCGCGGGTGACAAGGCCGTGGTGAATACACCGTGGGCCGTCGGGGAACATCGCTACACCGCGCTGCGCTTCGCCTACAAGCCGACCTCCATTCCGGGCGATCCCGTCATCTATGTCCGCAACATCGCAGGAACCCCTTCTCTCCAGGTGGTGCTCGCCGATGCGACGGGGATCGTAACGGTGTACGCCGACACGACGGCCGGCGGGGATGGCACGACCCGCACGGCCACGACTGCGGCGGGTTCCATGACGACGGGCGCGTGGAATCATTGCCTGCTCGTGGTGGACGCCGGCGAAGCGAAGCTGCACCTGTGGGTCAACGGCGTCAAGAAGGCCGACGGTGTGGCGTTCAACGGCGCGTTCG
>DATKUU010000341.1:0-2798 GCA_035530455.1 Phycisphaerae bacterium
CACTTTTCTCACGGCCCGACGATGGGATGTCCATGCAAGCTCACAATCGGCAAAATCGTTCTGCCCATTGTCTTTGTCCCAGACAATCCACGACGGCGAGTTGCCCAGCCATTCAGCAAAGTAATTGCCACCAAATACGACTTGTTCCCGTGATACGCGCCGCATCATAGAAAACGATTCTGGCGGAGGTGGCGCATCATCCCATGTGGCCAATCCATAATCACGGGACTGTGCAAGACAACTACGGCTTGGATTGTCCGACCTAGCTGCCCCTATGCCGTATTGCGGGTCCGTCACCACCGCATCCACGCACCCATCGGGCATCTGCCGCATCACGTCGAGACAATCCGCCGTCAAGATGCAGCCGTCGCTCTCCCCTGCCAGCACGGCGTCGAGGGCGGGGTAGTCAGTCATCGGCGGGACTCCGGTCTTTCACTATCACCTGACACCTGTTCACCTATCACCTGCTCTATTCCCCCATCCCCGCCCTGCGGAACGCCCGCCTGAGTCGGGCGAGCCCCTTTTTGCAGTGGTAGCCCACGGTCGCGTGCGGCTGGCCCAGCAGTCGGCCGGCCTCTCGGAGCGTATGGCCGCCGAGGACGTGGAGCACCACCGCCGCGCGCTCCTCCACCGGCAAGGCTTCGAGCTCCCGTGCGATCCATTCGCGGTCGAGTTGGCAGAGCTTGGGCCGCGTGTCCGACGCGGTCAGCAGGTCCGCGACCGTGTTGCCCGGCCCCACGGGCGCGTAGAGGCGGACGAGTGTGGCCGTGCGCTTCTGCCTTTTGCCCCGGCGGAACACCTCGTAGGATCGCCTCAGCATCGCCCGGTAGGCGTAGGTGGAGAACTGGACGCCCCGGCCGGCGTCGAAGCCGCGGATGCAGTCCCGCAGCGCCAGGAAGCAGTCGCTGACGAGTTCCTCGGGCGCGATGCCGGTATGCCTGCCGGATAGTCCCGCAGCGCCCCACAGCATGGGCCAGTAGGCGACGGCCAGCGCGTTGCGGTTGGCGTCGGTCGGGTGCTTGCGGTAGGCCGCCCAGAGGCGATCCTGCTCTGCCGTGGCTTGTGCGGTCGTCGTCCTCACTTCTTCTGCTCTCTGCGGATCACAGCCGCCAGCAGGACGGCCCGGCAGCGGGCAAGGGGCTCGGCGGGGGCATGAACACTGGTCCGTGCCCCGCCGGGCCTGTAACTCACCGCCCACAGGTACTCCGCCGGTTCGTTGTTGTCGTGTTCGATGATAATTCGCCCACTGGTCAGCGGTATCAGCCAGTCCGTGGCCTCCCCGGCGGCGTCGCGTTCGGTGGTGTAGCGATCCGGAGGGACCAGGCAGCCGTAGTGGTTGCTCCAGACGAGAGCAAGGTTGCCGATTCGTCGGACATCCAGGCCCAACGCCTCCGCCACGAGGGCGTCCGTCTTCGTCCCGGCGGGTGCTTCGCGGGCCTGCTGCTCGGTCAGGGTGTCTAGGGTTTGCATGGGGGCTCCTCCTCCACCGCCGCAATGCGGTTGATCTCGTCGGTGGGGAGCTTGTCCAGGTTATCGGGCATCGGAGGTCTCCTTCGCCGCCCTTGCCGCGGCTTCCGAGGCGTAGGACCGCTCGAATAATATGTACTGGCCGTGCAGCCACACGCCGAGAAGGGTGCTATCGAATGCCAGTGCCGTAAAGTGGAGCGGCGTTCGCCATCCCTCTTGATGGCACCACAATTCCATTGCCGGCACCACCGGCACCCCGTCCGCCGTTGTCGGCAGGGCGTCCTGGAGTCGGGCGAGTTCCGCCTCCAGCCGCTTCACCTCGGCCAGCAGGCGGGCGTTCTCGGCTTCGGCGGCCTTGACTGTGCCCCGCCAAAAAATCAATGAGTCTGATATAAAGGACCGCATGCTTAGGTCTGCTCTGTCAACCATTGCCCTTCTCCATCTCCGCCTTGACCTCACGGATAATCAGCCGACAGGCATCGCCGGCATCGGGGTTGCCCGCCATCGCGCCGATGCGATGCAAGGCTTTCCGCAGCCGCTCCACCTCGGCTTCGTGCCACTGCACCGCATCCCGCGCCGCACGGTTCACCATTCGCTTCTGCTCGGCAAGCGGCACGCCCTCGATCCCCAGCAGGCGTGACGCGACAATCTCCATTAGGGGATGGTGCGGCTTCACTGAGCCAGCTTGCAACTGCCGCTTGCGGTCCTCAGCCATTGACCTTCTCCTTCGCCGCCCGCGCGGCGGCTTCCCGTCGGAGTATCTTAAGGGGACAGTCGCCTTCGCCTTGGCATTGGCAAACAGTGCCGCACTCTGGTAGCCAGTCGAGAGCGCGTGCTTGCCAGCTCCGCAGGCGGGTGAGTTCGGCTTCCCGTTCCATGCCCTGCTCGCAGAGCTTCTGTAGCGTGGCTGCGATGGCGTTGTTCTCCTTCTTCAGCCACTCCACCTCGGCCAGCAGGTCCACAAGCGCCTCGGTGTATTGCCAGGTTGGGTGTATAACAGCGTTGTCCAGCATCCGCCGTATCACCGCTATCCGCTCGTCTGTCAGTCGGTCAGCCATCGGGGTTCTCCTTCGCTTCTGGCGGGGCCTGGTGCTTCGGCTTTTGCTCGCGGTTCCAGGCCAGCATGGCGGCCGTCGCGCGGTCCTGGACGGCCTGCTGTTGGTCGAGCCGCATCTGGATCCACACCTCGGCCTTGCCGTCCGCCAGGCCGTTCGGCAGGTGCATCCTCTCCCCCGCATCCACGTCTTCCTTCTCGGCTGTCACGTGAACGGCTCCCCCTCTTTCCACTCATCGCACCGCCCGGCGGGGGCGACCAGGTGGTTGGCGAGATC
>DATKUU010000342.1:0-3819 GCA_035530455.1 Phycisphaerae bacterium
AGACCCCACACCGTAGGGCTTGGCGTACTTCTTCAGAATGTCATCGTCCACGCCCATGGCGCGGCCGGCTTCGTAGAACGTCCCCGCTTCCATGAGGACCATCGGCGCCATGCCGCCCGCGACCCCGCCAGCCACCAGGCCCTTCGGCCCGGCAACGAGCCCCCCAATGACGGCACCCACCTTCTGGCCGCCGTAAGCCACCGCCAGGATGGGTAGTTGCTGGCCAACCGTCGCCATCCAGGCGTTCGCGGTTTCGGCCGAGAAGTCCGTCAGGGACCCACGGCTCGCTTCTTCGACGTCCTTCCGCCACTGTTCGGGCGTCACGGCCTTGAAGAAGGGGGCAGACCAGCCGCCTACTGGTTCCTCTGTGGGCATTCCGGGTGCGCCCCAGGGAACATACGACGGGCCCGCCTTCGCCCCCTCTGCCTCATAGACCTTTTGGCCGAACCAAATGGCTCTGGACAAATCCGCCGTTCCCACCAGGGCGGACTTGGGAAGCAAGGAAACGTCGAAACCCTCAGACGGTTTAGCGGCAGCCTCGGCGGCCTCAGCCGCCTTTACCCGCTCGGCCTCCTCCAGCGACACGCCGTTGTCCACGGCGTACTGCAAGGCGTCGGTGGCGCGCTTGCCCGCTTCGGCGGGAGTCTCGACCGGAGGCGGTGCTTGACCGCCAAGGAACTCCTCGTCCGACAAGAGTTGTGGCTCTTGCACGCCGAGAAACTCCTCGTCCGTGAGCAGTTTCGTCATGGGACGGGTTTCCAGCCTTTCCCGGTCCACTCGGCCCTCTGGCCCTTGGAGTTGACGTAGACCTTCCCAACTTCGCGCACCGGCGGGGGCGGTGTCACAGTTTCGCCGCGCAGGTTCAACTGGCCGCCACCTTCCGGTTCCGGCCTGCCCGTCTCGCTCGGATGCAGCGGCAACTGCTCGTCGCCAAACGGGTACTTGGCGTCGAGCATCGCCCGGATCTGCACACACTGGTCACGCCGAAGGCGCGAATCGAACCAGGCATCCTGGTAGATCAGGTTGATGGCATCCCGGCGACTGGCGACTTGGCTCAGAACCGCCATCGGGCCGATGAAGCGTTGGCCGGTTTCCAGGTAGCCGAGAAGCGTTGCCACTTTGCCTTCCGGGAACTTCTCGTGCGCCGCTCCCCAGACGACCAACTCCTCTGCCACCAGCGCGTTCATCTCTTTGGCCCCAATGTCTTTGCCCTTCGTCTTGGCGAGAATCAGTTCAATGAACGGCGCCCGTTCTTCCGGCGCGATGGGGTGACGCGAGATGGCCAGATTGATGATGCCCTTCAGGCCGTCCGGCGGTTCTTTCCGGCGAAGATGTAGTTGTTTCAGGTATCCGTCATAGGGTTCGCCGATGGCCAAGGCGTTGTCCAGCATCCACTGTCGCGCCTTCAGAAAGTCCTCGTCGCTCGTCTGACTGTTGATGGCGAGCAGCAGTTCGGCCGCCATGCCTTGAACTCTGGGGTCAGCAGTGACCATCGTGCCCCGCGCAAAGCGCTCATCCGACGTGCGGCGCGCCGACTGCAACGTGGCAGCATGGTGTGCGCCGATCTGCCCGGACGTGACAGCATCCTGAATCGCCTGATTCAGTTCCTGGCTGGCGTTGTAGTGGTCGAGCGGCGACTGGTGTTCCTCGTCCATCTTCAGAAGGCCGTCGTAGAGCGCAGCGTAGTTCTGATTCTGCCGATAGTCCACTTCCCCTTGCCCGGCCCGAATCATCTTGTGCCGACGTTCGAGCAGTTCGGCAGGTAGCCCTGTCGGGTCCATATCCCGCAACTCTTGAACGGCGCGCTGTGCTCGGTCCAAGTCCCCGCTGTGTATGTCCCTGAACGCTCGCCGCTCGGCGCTCTTGAACGGTGCGTCGGCCTGTTCCTGTTCGAGACGAGGGATGTTCTCAGGTTCGCGTACCTTGAGGTACTCCATCATCTTGACGGCACCGGCCACGTCGCCCTTGTCGTAGGCAGCGTCAATCTCGATCCACGCCCGGTCATTAACCTGCTTG
The DNA here is from genome assembly GCA_035530455.1 of Phycisphaerae bacterium. Classification (GTDB taxonomy): domain Bacteria; phylum Planctomycetota; class Phycisphaerae; order FEN-1346; family FEN-1346; genus JAPLMM01. Next base: position 2,017 of record DATKUU010000342.1, read on the forward strand.
TCCTTGATGGCCTTGGCCTGCCGTGCGAACCTGTCGCCCCACTGCGCCTGCGCGCTTTCGTAGTAGGCAGCGTAGGCGTGCTGGATGCGCGGGTTGTCCGACTCGATGGCCGACACCGAGAGCGCGGCCTTGTCGAGAATCTTCCGGGCTGCCTTCTCGTCGGGGGCGTCGGACGCCTGCGTGAAGGCGGCGGCCATCGTCTCGTCGTGCCGTCGCCTGAACGTGGCCAGATTGATGGCGTCTTCGGCCGCTTCGTGTTCTTCGAGCGTTTCCAGGCGCCGTACCGGCCGCACATACGGTGCCGCCTGCTGTCTTCCCACGCGCGAAAAGGTTGGCATCAGACGAATCTCCGGGGTGCTGTCAGGAGCGTCTGCCTGGCCGGCTGCTTGGACGGTTGCCGCATCGTCGCCAACTCCTGCCCCGCCAGTTGCCGGGCACGTTCAAGCAGGTCATCGGCCGGCGGCGGTTCCGACCGTTCCTGCGGTGCCTTCGGAACGAACGAAGCCATTGTCACTCTCCAAGCCGGACGTACATGAACGCGGCCTTGTCGCCGATCCAGTTGGCCATCCGGCTCTCCCGCTTGAAACCCAGGTGCTGCGCCAGCCGGATCGCTTCCGGGAAGCCCTCTTCGACGGCGGCCATCAGCCGCGTTAGGCCCTTGTCGTGCATCAAGTACCCGATGTAGTCCCGGAGTATCCTGAACAGGGCAACCTGGTTCTCCAACGCCTGCGGTGCAAGGTCTACCCATACCCATGCGCAGGTCGGGTTCATCTGCTTGATGCCGCCGACGGCCAGCAACTCGCCGTCGTGTTCCAGTGCGTACACCACGTCGGTCGTGGCGGGCATCTCGCTGAAACAGCCGCGACTGACAGACCGCTCCCCGAGGGTTTGCAGGTCGGCGTCAGTTGCGGTGCGAATCTGCATCTACGTAGTCCTGAGTTTGCGCGTGTACTCGATCCAAGCGGCGAGCAGGTAAAGTGCGTCCGTTGTGTGGGCATCAGGCAGAAGCGTCAGGCTGAGGAACCCCGGATGTCCGGAGATATTCGCCGACGCCAGCGTAACCGTCACTTCCTCGACGTTCGTTGTAGTGAGCGCAGCCGTCTTGCCGCCCATCTCCGTGTCCCCGGTGTACGCCCCGATCCCATTGAAATAGGCCAGCACGTCGATGTCGCCATCATCCGTGCTGCCGCTTCGTTGAAGAAGCAGGTGGACAATCACGTTCTCGTCGGAGTCAAGGTCGGGCGGGATCGGGATGGGCGGAAACTGCGCCTCATTTGAGTCGGAAGCGGCCCACCTCACGCGCAACTGCCGGTCTGTTGCGGCGTTGATGCGCTCCAGCACAGGCGTCGAATCGCTCGCCAGGATACCGCCGTGCGCAACGAGATTCTGGATGGCGTTCGATGAGATGTCCCGAAGCGCACAGATGTCCAGCGGGATGAACGTCTGGGCCGAGAGCATGTCCGTTCCGGGGCCGCCAAGATCGCCAATTTCGACCTTGGTTCCAAACACCGTTTCCCGCGTTTCGTAGGTGAACCTTGCCATGACAGCCTCCTTCTCCGGTAAAAACCGTTCAACTTACTTGACAAAGACCCGAGGACCGGCTATCCTTGTATGTGTCGGCATGCTGCGTTGGCGTGCCCTGTCCCAAAGGAGCCCCGCGATGAAATCGTTGCTCTGTTCGACAGTCCTGGCCTTGAGTATCGGGCTGCTGGCGCTCGGTTGCGAGAGCCGTAGCGACCACGGGTACGAGTGGGGACGCATCACCGGGCGCCATGAGGTTGAAGAAGAATGGCTCATGTCACT